>CAZHGR010000006.1:0-69566 GCA_964532255.1 uncultured Sphingobium sp. | reverse complement strand
TGCGCGCCGAGAAGATCGGGCGCGACACCATGCTGGCGCGCATCGTCCAGATGGTAGCAGAAGCCCAGCGCAGTCGTGCGCCGATCCAGCGGCTTGCCGACACCGTGTCGGGCTGGTTCGTACCGGCGGTGATCGCGGTCTCAGCGATCGCGTTCGTCGCCTGGTCCCTGGTCGGCCCATCGCCAGCAATGGGCTATGGCCTGATTGCTGCGGTAGCCGTGCTGATCATCGCCTGCCCCTGTGCGCTTGGCCTCGCAACCCCGATGTCAATCATGGTGGGGGTCGGACGCGGTGCGCAGGCCGGTATCCTCATCAAGAACGCCGAGGCGCTCGAACGCATGGAGAAAGTCGATACGCTTGTCGTCGACAAGACCGGTACACTCACCGAGGGCAAGCCCGCGGTGGTTGCGATCGAGACGACTGAAGGGTTCGACAGCCAAGAGGTTCTGCGCCTGGCCGCGAGCCTCGAACGCAGCAGCGAGCATCCGCTGGCCCTGGCGATTGTCAGGGAAGCAGAAGCCAAAGGGCTCGCAATCAGCGAACCTGGCGACGTCGATCAGCCAGTCGGCAAGGGCATAACCGGCATCGTCGACGGACATCGGCTTGTTGCTGGAAATGCCCGCTTTCTTGAGGAACAAGGGGTCTCGACTGCCCAGTTGGCGCAACGTGCTGACGCCCTGCGCGCTGACGGGGCGACCGCAATTTTTCTTGGTATAGATGGCAAGGTTGCGGGTGCCATCGGCATTGCTGATCCGGTTAAGCAGACTACGCCTGCCGCGCTCAAGGCGCTGGCCGAAGCGGGCATCCATGTCATCATGTTGACCGGAGACAATCGCGTCACGGCTGAGGCCATCGCGCGGCGGCTCGGCATCGACGACATCGAAGCCGATGTTTTGCCAGACCAAAAGAGCGCGATCGTCAAGCGTTTGAGGGACGAAGGCAGGATCGTGGCGATGGCAGGCGATGGTGTGAACGACGCCCCTGCGCTTGCCGCTGCCGATGTCGGCATCGCCATGGGCACCGGCACAGACGTTGCGATTGAAAGCGCAGGCATCACACTGCTCAAGGGCGATTTGACGGGGATAGCGCGTGCCCGGCACCTCAGTCATGCAACCATGACCAACATCCGGCAGAACCTGTTCTTCGCCTTTGCCTACAACGTCGCTGGTATCCCGGTGGCTGCAGGCGCGCTCTACCCGCTGTTCGGCATCATGCTTTCACCGATCATCGCAGCGGCGGCGATGGCGCTTTCCTCGGTCAGCGTCATCGGCAATTCGCTGCGTCTCAGGAGGATTGCGCTATGAACCTTTCCAGCAAGCGCGCGTGGCTGCTGGCCGCGGCATCGGTCGCGCTGATCGCCGCTTTCCTGCTCTATCCGGAACACCGGCAGCACTTCTTCGGGCTGATCCCTTACGCATTCCTGTTCGCCTGCCCGCTGCTGCACTTCTTCCATGGCGGCCACCACCAAGGACGCCACCCGAAGTTCGGCGAACGGCAGCCATGAACATCGGACAGGCTTCGAAGACCACTGGCGTGTCGGAGCGGATGATCCGGCACTATGAGCGCGTAGGGCTGATGCCTCCCCCTGACCGACGCGACAATGGTTACAGGGATTATTCGCCGCAATCGGTCGAGCGTCTGCGCTTCATCGCGAACGCCCGCGATCTTGGGTTCTCGCTGGAGGAGATCGCCACTCTCCTCGGCCTGTGGGACGACCGCGAGCGGACGAGCAGTGAGGTGAAGACCGTTGCTCTGGCACATGCCGAAGACCTTGGTCGTAAGGCGGCAGCGCTTGAAGCCATGCGCTGCGCATTGTTGGAACTTGCCGAAGGGTGCAGCGGCGACAACAGGCCGGATTGTCCGATATTGAGTGGGCTGGCAGAGCGGCGTCCTCGTTAATCGAGGTATCGCTTTACGGGTTGTGAGTAGTGCTTGCGACCCGCTCGATCCATTCCTCGATCTCCCGCTCGACCCATACGGTGCATTTGGCACCGAGAGACCGCGACTTTGGGAACCGGCCGTCGCTCATGCGCTGGTAGATTGCGGACCGCTTCAGTCCGACACGGGCCATGACTTCGGGCAGACGAATTAGTCTCGGTGCAGGCGGAACCGGGATGGCCTCAGTGCGCTCAAACGAGGCTGATGCGTCAGTTTTCAATTGGGTGGGGGTCACGAGAAAATCCTTGGAAAAAGCAATCGTCGGGTTCCCCTCCGATCATTGCTCACCAATCACCTGCTCATCGCAAGCGATAGATCACGGTCGGCAAATTCATCGATGTGCTTGGACAACATGCGGGCCACCAGGCGAGAGGTGCCGATCGCCCAGCGCGGTCTCAAATCACCGATCCTGTCGCCGAGCGCTTCGTGCAATTCGCCTGGCAGCGCGGCGAAGAACTCGTCGAGGAAGGCACCCATCTCATGGTGCATCCACTGCGCGGCGAGCGCTTCATGGCCAGCGAGCACGAGCGCAAGAGTGGCGCGCACAGGAGCGTTGCAAGCCTCCAGTATCCGGGCCGCTTCGCCCAGCGTAATTGGGCGTTCGCCGCGGATGACACGCAGCAGCGTGTCCTTGTGCATACCGGCCTCGCGGGCAACCTGGTGACGCGGCTTACCCGCTCCATCCACTGCGCAGCACAGCGTGCGTGCAAGGCGCTCATTGGCTGCGTCGGGCGTGGAAGGCTGGTTGGGCATCGTCGCGTCACTCCATTACGATCACATGATTCGCAGGCATATCGCAGCCGCCCATCTGTAGGAAATCGAAAAGAACAATTAAAGAACATATAGGTTCTAGGTCATGGAAAACCGAGACTTGGTAACGCCGCGATTCTCCGTCCAACTCCGCCGATTCCCGCGTCGATAGGCACGAAATAATACAGCATTTGCGCCGAAATTTGGCACCCCTCCAACTCCCGCATGTCCGTATGCATCCACAATGACCCACGATTTCTCATCCACGCTTTCCTACGATGATTTCCTAGATGCATGAAGAACACACAGCGAACGCAACGCGCTGTGTCCAACCCTCCAACCGGAGCTTTCTTCATGCCTGCACTTGCTCTCCCCCGGCGCCTCGGCGCCCCTCGTCTCACCCGCGCAGCCAACCTCATTCTCCCGGTCGCGGTTGCCGCGCTCGCAGCAAGCGCCGCCTATGCCGGCGCGGACACCACCTTCGCCCCGGCACTGACCAAGTTCACCGATTTCCTCGAAGGTTCGGGCGGCAAGATCATCACCGTGCTGAGCCTCGCGGGCGGCCTCATCGGCCTCGCCTCGGGCCGGTTCACCCTGTCGCAGATCGCGGTCCCCGTTGGCGTCGGCATCGGCGTCGGCACGGGCGTGCCGATCGTCACTTCGGTCGTCACCGCCGTCATCTGACGGCGGCGGACAGGAGGGCGCGCATCATCATGAACGATCGGTACGTCATTCCCCGTCGGCTCGACGATCCGGAACTTATCGGCTTCTGGACCCTCGACGAGTTCGCCGGGATGATAATCCCCTTCACCTGGGGAATCCTCGCACAGCATATCTTTATCGGCATCGGGCTCTCGTTTGGCGCCTGGTTCGCACTGCGAAAGGCGAAAGCAGGACGCGCTAGCTCCTGGGTTTTGCATGCCGCCTATTGGTATTTGCCTGCGGGGTTCACCGGCCTCAGGATGACGCCGCCCTCCCATTGCCGGCTGCTGGCCGGTTGAGGGGAGAGGCTCATGCTTGCCCAGTTTTCCCATGAACGCAGCCAGGCGCTGCTCAGGCAGCGTAACATGTTCGCGCTGACAAGTGCCGGTCTCGCCCTCGCGCTCGTCGTTACCGGCGGACTTGCCGCCACACGCGACCGCGAGGTCGTACTGCTGCCGACGCTGCGCGCGCCGCTGACGGTATCGAGCGCCGGCGCCAGCGCCGATTACCTCGAGTTCGTCACCCGCGATGCCGCACTGATGCTGCTCAACCGCAGCCCCGAAGGCCTCGACTACTGGATGGCGGCGATCCTCGACCTTGCCGATCCGGCAAGCCACGGCCGCCTGAAGGCCGACCTGGTGCGGATTGTCGAGGAACAGCGCGGTTCCGATGTGACCCAGGCCTTCGTCATCAAGTCGATGACGGTTGATCCCAAGGGGCTGACTTCGGAGGTCAAGGGCACGCTCAAGACCTTTGTCGGCGCCCAGGTCATTGCCAGCGACGACCGGCGCTTCCGCTTCACCTGGACTTACCGGGGCCTGCGCCTCGCGCTGGCCGGGTTTGCCCAGCTTCCCACCGACGACAAACCCAAGGAGAGCCAGTGATGGAACTCATGCCCCAGCTGCGGCGAACGGCCGCAGCCCTCCCCCTACTCGCGGCCCTGTTTGCCAGTCCAGCCCAGGCCGACCAGTTCAAGCAGACCGCCGATGGCGGCACGATCGAATGCTCGGTCTCGGCGCGCGAACTGACCCGGTTTGCGCTGGTCGGCGACCAGTTCGCCAGCGTGTCGAAGCTCTCGACCGGTTATCCCTACAACGACTTTGCCGTCACCAACGAACCGGTGCGGGGAGACATCTACGTCTCCGTCCCCGAAACCTACGCGGCAGCCAAGATCAGCTTCTTTGCAACGACGAAGAAGGGCTACGTCTACAAGCTCGCCTGCCCGGTCGAACGGATCGAGGCCCAACAAGTCTTCATCACCAATCCGGCGATCGCCAGGAATGATGCAAGCCGCTGGGAAAGCGGGACGCCGCTTGACGAGACCGCGGTGCGCCTCGTCCAGGCGATGGCCAACAACGCGGCGGTCGACGGCTACCAGATTCGACAATCGTCGGCGCTGCCGGCCCGGGTCGGCGGCCTCGAAGTGCAGTTGATCGCCGATTACCGCGGCGCGGCACTCACCGGCAAGGTCATCCATCTCACCAATCGCGGCGCGAAGCCGATGACCATCGCCGAGCAGGATCTCGCGCCGCGCGACGCGCTGGCCGTGGCGATCGCCAATCCCGCCCTCGAACCCGGCGCCAGCACGACTGCCTACGTCGTCGGCCCCAATGGGGAGCAGACCCATGACTGATACGACCCGCGAGGCGGCATCCCCCGACAACGGCGCGCAGCCGGATCAACACGAAGGCGGCAATCTCGTCCGCCTCAATGCCCGGACCGCGAAGCGCCAGCAGCTGCTTCTGGCCGGTGTCGGCGCTGTCCTGCTCGTCGGCGGGAGCTGGTTCATCTTCGGATCGGACGATCCCAAGCAGGATGGCAAGGCCGGCGGCGGGGAGACGATCGACACGGCTGGCCTCGTCAACCGCGACCTCTCCCAGCGCGAATTCGTGGCGGTCTATGGTAATCGCCTCGATGCGGTCTCCCGTGAGCAGAAGGCGCTCAAGGACGCCCAGCTTCCGCGTGCCCAGGTCGAAGCGGAGCTCGCTGCGCTCAAGGCAGAGAACCAGGCCATGCGCACCGACGGGCAGGCCGCTATCGATGCCATCACTGCCGAGAACACCCGGTTGAAGGAACAAGCCACAGCCGGGTCGGCAGCCCCTCAACCAGCGGCTCCGCTGCCCGCCTATGGCCCGCAGGCCGGAAGTTACGATGCTCGCGGCCGTGCGCCGGTTCCTCCGGGGCTCGGCGGCCAGGCCGCCAGTCCACCCGACGGCAGCGCGCACGGCGAAGTGAAGCTGATGAGCTTTACCGGGGACAAGGGCAATGCTGCCGGTCTCAAGGTCGCGCGACCCGACGCCCCGCCGCTGGTGGTCGAGGACTCGCCCGACTTCCTGCCCCCCAACTCTTATGCCTCGGCGCGTGTCATTGTCGGCGTCGATGCCTCGGCAGGGGTTGCGAGCCAGACCGACCCGCTGCCGGTGGTCTTGCGGATCACCGGTCCGGCACGCTCGGTCCTGCAGAACGGCAAGGTGCTCACCACCCGCATCCAGGGCTGCATCGTCAACGGAGCCGCGCGCGGCGATCTCTCATCGGAGAAGGTCTATGTAAAGCTGGCCCGCATGACCTGCGATCAGCCGGGCGGCCGCGTCGCGGTCTCCGAGGTCAAGGGCTTCATCAGCTTTGCCGGCAAGTCGGGGGTGCGCGGCCGCGTCGTCAGCCGCGAGGGCAATCTGGTCACCCAGGCGCTGCTCGCCGGCATCGTCGGCGGCTTCGGGCGGGGGTTCTCCGCCAATGCCAACAGCACGTTTTCAGGCGCCACTACCAATGCCGATGGCACCCGCTCGAAGCTCTCGCCCGGAGACATTCTCGGCGGCGGGCTCGGCCAGGGCGCGGCCGATGCCGCCGATACGGTCAGCAAATACCTGATTGAGCGGGCTGAACAATACCAGCCCGTCGTCGAGATGCCGACCGGCATCGATGTCGAGATCGTCTTCCTGGACGGCGTCTATGTGAGGAATTCCCAATGATCGAAGAAGCGCAAACGCGGCCCCGCCGCTGGGCAAGAGTTGCACTCGGCCTTGTCGCACTGACCACGCTTTCGGCCGGAACCGGCTGGGGCGCGGCCCATCTCGCGAGCCCTGCCAATGCCGCACCCGACCTTGCCAAGGTGCGCGCCGCACTGAAGCTCCGGCTGCCCAAGACGCCGATCGATGCGATCAACTGCTCAGGGCTTGGCGGCCTGTGCGAGGTCGCCTCGAAGTCGACGCTCTTTTACGTCGATGCCCGCGCCAAGTATCTTGTGATCGGTCGCATCTACGACATGGAGGCGCGCCAGGATCTCACGGCAGCGCGGCTTCTCGCGCTCAACCCCGACCTGCTCGCGGCGGGTGCCGCGCGGCGCGAAGGCGACAGCGACGAGGCTCCGCCGCAGCGCGCCGCAGCACCCAAAACGGTCTCGCTCGCCGGACTTCCCGCCAATGGCGCGATCCACTGGGGACCGGCGAACGGCCCCAGGGTCGTGGTCTTCTCCGACTTCCACTGCAGCTACTGCAAGAAGCTGAAGGAGGAGCTGAGGACGATCGGTGCGCGGGTCGAGGAACGCCCGATTTCGATCTTCGGCGCTCAAAGCCGCAAGGACTCCGAACGGGTGCTGTGTTCACCGCGTCCCGAAGTGGCGCTGAACGCAGCCTACTCGGGCCTCGCCCTCGCTAATCCGGGGCCCTGCGACACCAGCGGGCTCGATGCCAACGAGGCCTTTGCCAAGGCACACGGCTTCGGCGGGACACCCGTCATCGTCCGCCCGTCCGATGGCGCGGTGATCGAAGGCTACCGCCCGGCCGCTGCGCTTCGCGCCTTCCTGACGGCCGCGCCGTCCAACCCGAAAGGCTGATCGCCATGACTTCCCACGTCCGTCTCGTCCCGCTCGCCGCGCTTGTCCTCGTCTCGAGCGGCTGCGTGGGCCTCGGCACCAACATCGAAGGCGACTTCACCTGCCGCGCGCCCAAGGGCGATTGCGCACCCTCCCATGTGATCGACCAGCGCGCGACTGCTCAACTCGGGCACTTACCGTCGACCGGAATTGAGACGGCGCGGGTTCGCGCCGGGATCGCAAGCGGCGATCTGGCCCGCACGTCCGAGCGCACGATCCGTATCGTGTTTCCGGCGCATGTCGATGAAGCCGGCACGCTCCACGATGAAGCCGTGGCCTGGGCGGTTGTCGAAAACCCGCAATGGGCCGGTGCGCTGCGACGCAAGGAGGGCGCGGAAGCACCTGAGCTGATGCGTCAGCTGCGCAAGCAACTGAAAGCCGCGCAGAATGCCGCTGCCGATGCCGAGCCTATCAGCCCCGCTCCTCTTACCCCGGATAGCGCTACTGACGCCAATGCGCCGCTGATGTCCGGCGACACTTCTCCCTTCCCGCTTGCCTCCCCGCTGGCCCTCCCCTCCACGGCGGCCGAGGCAATCGCCGGTGCTCAGGCACCGGCGGTCGAGGGGTTCGACATGCCCTCTCCCCCGCATGATCGGACCCCTCGGCCACACTCTTCCCTACCCGGATTGCAGTTCCCGAGCCTCGAAGCCCTCGCAGCCGCGAAGACGAAAAAGGCCAAGGCCCAGGAAAGCGCGCCGGACAACAGCGCAGCCGGTCCCGTCAGCAAGGCTGCGGACGCATCTCCTGAAGGGAAGAAGTGATGGCCGTCTCGATCGGAACCCTGTGCGACCGGCTGCTGACCGGGCTGCTTGGCGACGCCGAACATGCCGAGGACGCGCGTCCGCGTCTGATGCTCGACATGCTGTCGGACTGGCTGCCTTACCGGGTTTATGACCCGCAGAGCCGGCTCTATGTGAACGCACGCTCGAAGGGCTTCGTCCTGGCGGTCACGCCGCTCATTGGCGCCGACGAGCGCACCGGCGAAATCCTTGGGCAGTTCTTTTCCGAAGGACTGCCGCCAGGAGCCTGCCTCCAGGTCCTTCACCTTGCATCCCCGCGTATCAGCCGGATCGTGGCGCCGTGGTTTGCGCCGCGCTATCTCCAGGGCGGCGTTTATGAGGCCATCGCCCGCCACCGGGCACGCCGCCTCTACGGCATGGTCTGGCATTCGGCCTCGGACGACGCTCCGTTCCATGCCCGCCACCACCAGGTGATCATTTCGGTGGGCGTGCCGGCAGCCAAGGCCGTCCCCAATGAGGAGCTGATCCAGACCCGCGAAGGACTTATCGCCATGCTGAAGTCGCTCAATCTCGGCGTCGCCGAAGTCGAGCCGCAGGGCCTGATCGCGCTGATCGACGATCTGACCTCCCCGACCACCGCGCCGCAGGACGATGCCGTGCCGTATAACCCCAATGACCCGATTGCCGACCAGGCGATCCGGCGCGACATCGAACTCATCGTCCATGAGGACCGGATGCACCTCAAGACCGAGCGCTTCCGCGCGACCGGCGCGCTCAATGACGGCGTACCCGAAATCGGCACGGTCTATCCCGACACCTTCGACGTACGGCATTTTGGCGCGCGCAACATGCCGCCGCGCTGGGCGCCCTGGGAGTGCGCGCGGCTGATCGGCGACCTGTTTACCGACAAGCTGCGTTTTCCTTGTCCCACCGCGACCATGCTGTGCCTTGTCTACCCCGACCAGGAAGCCGCCGCCGCCAAGGCCGGGTTCAAATTCATGCGCACGACCAGCCTGGCGGGAACGCGCAGCGCGCGCTTCTTGCCGCGTCTGGCTGAGCAGTCGGCGGAATGGCAGCACGTCCAGGCCGAACTCCAGGAAGGCCGCCGTCTGGTCAGGGTCTTCTATGGCCTCACGACCTTTTCCCCGGCCGGACTTGGCGACCGCCACGAACGCGCGGTCAAGTCGATCTACAAGGCTGCGGGCTGGGATCTTGCCGACGAGCGCTACCTCCAGATCCAGGGCCTGCTCGCCGCCATGCCGCTGACACTCGCCGATGGGCTCGCTGCCGACATGGAACGCCTCAAGCGCTTCCGCACGCTGCTCTCGACCACGGCGGCCAATATCGCGCCGATGCAAGGCGAATATCTCGGCAGCGAGCATCCGCACATGCTGTTCATCGGCCGGCGAGGGCAGCCCTTCTTCTGGTCGCCGTTCGAGAACGAGGCCGGCAACCACAATGTCGCCATCTGCGGCAAGTCGGGTTCGGGCAAGTCAGTCCTGCTCCAGGAAATGTGCGCGGCCCTGCGCGGCGCTGGCGCCGAAGTCGTGGTGATCGACGATGGGCGCAGCTTCGAGCATTCGGTCAAGCTGCAGGGCGGCAGCTTTGTCGAGTTCACGCTCAAGTCCGGGTTTTGCCTCAATCCGTTTTCGATGATCGATGCAGCGCGCGCCGATGAAGACGAGGACTACCGGCTCGACTGCTTCGGGATGGTCAAGGCCATCGTCGGCCAGATGGCACGGCATTCCGCGCCGCTCACCGACACCGAACGCGGGCTCATCGATCGCGCGGTGAACGAGGTCTGGGCCGCCCACGGCGTCGATGCCAGCGTGACTGCGATCGGCGAAGCGCTCGCCGGTCAGGACAGTCCAACCGCGCGCGATCTGGCCACCGCGCTTGCACCCTTCATGGCGTGCGGCACCTATGGCGCTTTCTTCGAAGGCCAGGCGAGCCTTGGTCCGGCCAGCGACTTCACCGTCTACGAGATGTCCGATCTGGCCGGCCGCGAGGAACTGCGCGCGGTGGTGCTTTCGGCGATCATGTTCATGACCAGCCAGGCGATGACCCGTAGCGACCGGGCAAAGAAGAAGCTGCTGCTGATCGACGAGGCCTGGTCGATGCTCAAGGGCGGCTCGATGGGCGAGTTCGTCGAGACCTATGCGCGCACCTGCCGCAAATATGGCGGCGCGCTTGCAACCGCGACCCAGTCCTTGAACGACTACTACAAGTCCGACGGCGCCAAGGCCGCGCTAGAGAACAGCGACTGGATGCTGGTTCTGCAGCAGAAACCCGAGACCATCGCCGACTTCCGCAAGGAAGCGCGGCTCGACATGGACGATCGCACCGAGACGCTGATCCGCAGCCTCAAGCGCTCGGGCACAGAATATTCCGAAGTCTTCATCAAGGGCCCCGAGACCGAAGCCATCGGCCGTCTCGTCCTCGATCCCTTTTCCGCGACGCTGTTTTCCAGCTCGCCTGAAATCTTCGCCGCGATCGAGACCGAGATCGCGCGCGGCCACCAGCTTGCCGATGCCATCGAACGCATCGCTTTTCCCCAGGAGGACCGAATTCCATGAACGACGATCACCCGACAAATCTCCACCTCGTCGCGTCGAACGAGCATGCTGGCGGCACACCGACATCCAGCGATGCGCAAACGCAGACCTCGCGTTGGATCACGCAGGGACAGGAGCTTGCTTTCCTTGCGCTGAAGGCCTCGCTGTTCCTTACCTCGACTTGGCTAATGGCCTTCGGCTTGCCGCTGCTGTTCTTCCTCGCGCTTTCGGGCGGGAATCTCGACCAGCTGTTCTGGCAGGTCGACAATCTCGCCTCGCGCTGGATCGAGGCCGACGCGGTGCGCAAGGACGCGTTCAGCCAGCTGATCCAGATCGCGCTCATCGGCAGTGCCACGCTGATCCTGATCTGGCGCATGCCGCGCTTCCTCGCCGATGTCTCGGCCGCCCTTGCTCACCGAAAGGAAGTCCTGTGAGGAACATTCTGGCAACATCAGCCGCGCCGCGCCGTTTCGCAGGTGTCTCGCCCGGCGCGCTCGCAATCACGGCCAGCCTGATTGGTTCGACGCTCTGGGGCGCCTGGGCAACCCACAAGATCGTCACGCTTGAGCGCCGCGAGGTAGTCACGGTCCAGCTCGGCCAGATCATGGGTGATTTTGTCGAGGCCGAGGCCCGCTCGGGCAGGCCGCCCGAAGCAATGAAGGCGCGCGTCGAGACCTATTTGAAGGCGGTCGAAGCCTCGGTCGCCAAGCTCGGGAAGCAAGGCCGCACCGTCCTGGTGGCTGAAGCCGTAGTCGCCGGGACCGTGCCGGATCTGACCGGCGAAGTGCGCGCCGACGTTGCGCGCCGGATGGGGGCCGTCGCCCATGCCAACCGGTGATGCCCCCTCGCCTCGCGCTGGCCGGCTTCGCGTGGGCTGGCCGCAGCTTGCCCTCTGGGCCGGGCTTGGCACCGCTACGCTCGCGCTCGGCGCGACGACGAACTTTGCGCAGACCCACGCGCTGATGATCAATGCCAGCCCGTCGCTGCCGCACTGGGCGATCTGGCTTGACCGCGGCGCGGTGCCCGCGCGCGGCGACTTGATCCTGTTCGATCCGCCGCCATCGGCGTTGCTGACCCGGCATTTTGGGACCGCCCCCCAGCCCTTCGGCAAGCGCGTCATGGGGCTCGCCGGCGACGTGGTCACGAGGGAGGGCCGCACCTTCTTTGTGGGCGGCAAGGCGGTTGCCATTGCCAAGGTCGTCAGCCGGTTCGGCGAACCGCTGGCATTGGGGCCGACCGGCATCATCCCCAAGGGCTGCTACTTCGTCGCGACCGGGCACAAGGACGGGTTCGACAGCCGCTACGCCGCGATTGGCTGGATCTGCGCCAAGTCCGTGCTCGGGGTCGGGAGGCCGGTGCTATGAAGGCGCTCAGCTTCCCCCTCTGTGTCACCGCGCTGACGCTGGTTCTCGGCGGTCAGATTTTCGCAGGGCAGGCAGAGGCCCGCGACTACGGCCAGCAAGGGGCCGTCTGGCCGGTGATCGAGCCCGATCTGCTCCAGCAGATCCACGCGCGCCTCCAGCACCTCGAAAAAACCGGCGAGACGGCCCGGCTTAACGAGGATTTGAAGCGGCGGACCATCGCCCGGGTCAAGCGCCCGGCGCCGGTCGCCGGAATTGTGCCGGCATCGGCCATGCGGCGCTGGAACTTCGATCCGACCATCACGGTCGAAGCCGACATCCGCGATGACAAGGGCCGGGTCATCATGGCGCGCGGCACCCGCGTCAATCCGCTCGATACGGTGCCGCTGCGCGCGCCGTTGGTCTTCCTCAATGGCGACGATGCCGCACAGGTTGACTGGGCCGCCAGGCGCTACGCCGGAACGACGGCCAAGTTCATCCTGGTGAACGGCGCCCCGCTCGATCTGATGAAAGCGCGCCAACGGCGTTTCTATTTCGACCAGGGCGGCAAGCTCACCGAACGCTTCGGCATCCGCGCGGTGCCGGCAACGGTCGAGCAGCAGGGCCGCGTCCTCCTCGTCACCGAACAGGCCATCAGGCCCAAGCCTGGACAACAGCCATGATCTGGAAATCTCGCCAAGCAGCAAGGCACTGCATTGCGCTTCTCGCCTCGCTGCTCCTGGCTTTTGCCAGCAGTTCCCCGGCGTCCGCTTCGGCGGGGCCGGGCCGCTGCACCGGCAAGTTCGTCAACCCGATCACCGATATCTGCTGGTCGTGCCTGTTCCCGATCTCGATCGGTGGCCTGAAGATCTGGCCATCGGGCCGGCCAGACCCCGATAATCCGGCGCTGCCGGTGTGCCTGTGCGGGCTGCGCCCTGGCATTGCCATGGGGTTCTGGGAGCCGGTGCGGCTTGCCGACGTCAGCATGAAGCCGTGGTGCTTCGTCAACCTCGGCGGGATGAAGCTCGACCCCGGCTTCGACATTGGCTTCAAATCGATGGCAGGTCCCTCGGCGGTCGGCGGCGCGACGCAGTACAACTCGCAGTGGCACGTCCACTGGTATGCCTATCCGCTGATCTACTGGATGGAGATCGTCGCCGATTTCCTGTGCCTTGAATCGGGCTCGATCGACATTCTCTACATCACCGAGATCGACCCGCTCTGGCAGGACAGCGAACTCACCGCGATCATCAACCCCGAGGCCGTACTGTTCGCCAACCCGCTTGCGCTGGCGGCATGCGCTGCCGACTGCGTCCTCGCCACAGCCAAGCTGCCATCGGACGCGCTGTTCTGGTGCGCGGGCTGCCAGGGCACGATGTATCCGCTCAACGGCAACGTCTCGGCAACGATCGGCCATGTCCAGGCCTCGCGGCTCGCGCTTTCACGGTTTGCCTACAAGCTCCACCGCGAACTCGTCGCCTGGGGCACGATGGGCGGCAAAGGTCTGTGCGGCAAGTACCTGATGCCGGTGATGCGCAAGCAGCAGTACCGCTTCCAGGCCACGAATCCCAATCCGCAGACCAAGGGCCGCTACGCCTGCGCGCCGATTGGGGCTTCCACCACCTTCATGTCGGCAGGTCAGGTCTATCCCGCCATCGGCGAGGACATGGGCTATCTGGTCTGGCGCAAGCGGAACTGTTGCGCGCTATGAAAACCTCCCTCCACCATATTGTGCTGGCGGCACTTGCGAGCACGGCGGCCCTCGGCGGCGCGCTTGCCCAGAGCACCGCCCCGGACATCGATCTCGAGGCGATCCGCGCGCGAGCGGCAGGCGAGGCCGGTGAGGCCGATGCACTCGCGGCCCAGGCCCGCGCACGGGCCAGCGCGGTGACCGCCGAAGCCACTGAAAGCGCGGAAGCGGGCAAGACCAACGGTCGGCGCTATGCGAACGAACCCAAGCCGCGCGGGCAAACCCGCGATCCGACATTCGACTTCGACCGGATGGTTGTCGATGCGGGCGACATGGCCAAGCAAGGCATGGGCGAGGCCCCTCGCTTCATTGCCTTTGCGTCGCTGTCGATGCCAGCCACCGCCCTTCGGCAGATGATGGATGACGTGACGCGCGCCGGCGGCGTGGTTGTGTTCCGCGGGCTTACGCAAGGCTCGGCCAAAGTCATGACTGATGCCTTGTCGCGTGTCCTCAAACCCGGCGAGCAGATGGATGGTGTCGGGATCGACCCGCGCCTGTTCCGCGCCTTCGGCATCGAAGCCGTGCCGACCTACGTCGTCACCTCGAGCGATTTCGACCTGTGCGACGGGTTCGATTGCACCACCGCCGCCCCGCCCTTCGATCGCATGAGCGGCAATGTGACCACGGCCCATGCGCTCACGACCTTTGCGCAAGGCAACGGCCCCGGCGCGAAGCTCGCCGCCCAGCATCTCGCCCGACTTGAAAGGCAAAAGCCATGAAAGGCACCTTCTTCGCGAGCATCGCGCTCGCACTCATGTGCCCCGCCTTGGCTCACGCTCAGGCCCAGGGCACCATGGACGCCGCCAAGGCCGACGGGAAAGCCTTTGGCAAGGACAAGGCCGGGACGGCGCAGAATGCCGCGACGGTCCAGCCCGATGCCAGCCGGGTGCCCAATTTCGGCGGGGTGCCGAGCCAATCGGGCTACTTCGACGACCCCGACCGGATGAGCCGCGAAGCCGCCAGTCAGACGAGCACCAGCACCGGCTATCGGACGATGAAGGATTCGATGGATCGGCGCGCGCGCTTCGCGCCGCAGGATCTTGATGCGACTATCGCGCGCAGCAAGGTCATTAGTGACGATCCGCTCTCTTATACGAGCGGTATGGCGATCGGCGGCACGCAAGGCCGCTGCGTCCCCCTGCCTCCGGGAACCGGCACCGCAGCACGCTACATGGCGACCTGCAACGTCGGCTACACGGCAACGCAGGAGACGAAGAACTGCCCGGTAACGCTCACCGCCAGGGTCGAGCAACGGCAGGTCTACGGCTATTATTGTGTTGGCGGCAGCGGGGTCGATCCAGCTACCGTCTACAACTGCAACCGCTATCCGGCGCCGCAATGCACGGTCACGCAGTCCTACCCCATCAACCTGTGCGATCCCTATCTGGGCATCTACTGGGGTTGCAACTCGGGCGATCTCCGGGTCGATCTTGTCAGCTGCACGTCACCGGTCGATGGCGCGACGCCCTATACGGTGACTGGCGAGAATGTCGTCACGGCGACCCGCGACGAAAGCCAGTGCGCCAGCCTCGCCGGTGACAGCAGCTGTCAGCAGGACACCGAGAGCTGCACCGACAGCGACCCGGTGACGCGCATCGTCGATGGCGTGGCTGTCACCCAGCCCTGCTGGGCCTGGTCGCGCAGCTACGCTTGCGCGACCTATACCGAGGCGCAGGACTGCCAAACGCTGGAGAGCACGCCCGGCTGCAAACTGGTGCGCGAGGATTGCCTGACGGACGAGCCGTGCCGAACCTGGGAGCGGGTCTATGACTGCCCGGTTCCCGACCAGCCGGCGAACGCCAACCAGTTCATCTGCGACGGCGACGTCTATTGCATCGACGGCTCGTGCGAGACGATCGAGCGCGAGGCCAATGACGAGTTCAAGGATGCCGCGGTTGCCCTCAATGCGATGAACCAGGCGCGGCGCGAGTTCGATCCCGACACACTCAGCCTGTTCAAGGGCACCCGCGAAACCTGCTCGTCCAAGGTTTTCGGCATTCTCAATTGCTGCAAGGGCAAGGGTTTTCCGCTGATCCCGGGAATCCAGCTGCTCGTGGCGCTGGGGTGCAGCCGCGAGGAGATGCTGCTCCACGAGCGCGATGTGCAAGGTCTGTGCGCCTATGTCGGGACCTACTGCTCGTCCTCGTTCCTCGGCGTCTGCCTGACCAAGAAGAAGGTCTACTGCTGCTTCGAATCCAAGCTCTCGCGGATCCTGCAGGAGCAGGGCCGCCAGCAGCTGGGCAGGCCCTGGGGCAAGCCCAAGACCGAGCAGTGCCTTGGCTTCACCATCGACGAGTTCGCCCGGCTCGACCTCTCGAAGATGGATTTCAGCGAAGTCTATGCCGAGTTCACCGATGCCGCCCGCCTGCCTGACGAACTGCAGGCCGCCACTGAAATCCAGCAGAAAATCGAGGATTATTATGCCCGCGCACGCCAGTAAGGTCACGCGGCGGCTAATGGCCGCCTGCCTCGCCCTAACCGCCTCCAGTCCGTTCATTGCCTCCCCGGCGGGAGCCGAGGAGCCCCCGCTTGTCACGACAAATGAGAGGCAGGACAGCTTCTACTGCGAGCAGCGCAGGCTCGGATACTGGTTCTACTGCACCAGGCCCAGGCAGCCCGAGCAGGACGCGGCAATTCCCGCCCCGAGTGCCAGCGCGACCAGCCAGCTCGATGCGGTCACGGCGACCTTGCGCGAACTCAAGGCCAAGGCGATCCTGGAGCCGACCCCCGCCAATGTGACGGCCTATATCCGGTTCCAGCGTGAGCAACTCGACCGCGCCTCGCTGTTCAGCGACGTCTGGCAGCGGGCGATCTGGCAGGATCCCGATCTCGACTACACGCTGCAGCGGCCCGTCTCGACGCTCGGCAAACGCCAATGGCAGGACGCGCGGAGTTCCGAGCGCGACACGGTCATGGGCAATCTCTCGCAGCGCTACGGCCTGTTCTACTTCTTCGCGCAGAGCTGCGGCGCCTGCGAAGTCATGTCGCCGATCGTGCAAGGCGTCGCATCGACCTGGCACATCACCGTGCGCGCGATCTCGACCGACGGCGGTCCCTCGCGGCATTTCCCAAGCTACACCGTCGAGACCAACCAGCGCACCCGCATGGGGCTCGAGCCCAAGGTCACGCCGGCGGTTGTGCTGTGGGACGCCGCCAAGGGCCGCGCGATCCCGGTCGGGTACGGCGTGATGTCCGCCGACGAGCTTCAGGACCGCATCTACCTCCTCACATCGAAGGAAGCCGGACGTGACTACTAGGATGAAACGCCCAAAGACAGTGCTGCTCGCCGCGCTCCTCGCGGCCACCATCCCTCTCAGCAGCGTCTCGGCTGACGTCGGCAGTTCGATGGACTCGTTCCTGAACGATGTCGGCGGCGCGGCCAATGTGAACGGCCCGACCGCGTTCCAGGGCCAGTCGGCAGGCTATTACAGTCTCGGCAACGTCTGGACCCGGTTCCCGCAGAAGACGACCAACATCGCCAACCTGCAATTGCCGCGTGCCCGTGCGGGCTGCGGCGGTATCGATATTTTCGCCGGCTCGTTCAGCTTCATCAATGCCAGCGAGATCGTCGCGATGCTGAAAGCGGTCGCCAATAACGCGGTCGGCTTCGCGTTCAGCTTGGCGATCGACACCGTCTGCCCCGAGTGCTCGAAGATCATGCAGGAGTTCAGCCAGAAGGCTCAGCTCATGAACAATCTCAACATCAACAGCTGCGAGATGGCCCAGGGCCTAGTCGGCGGCATCTGGCCCAAGGGCGACCTTGCGGACAAGGCGATCTGCGAGGCGATCGGCAATTCCGAAGGGATATTCACCGACTATGCCGCGGCCAAGCATGGCTGCGGCACCAAGGGTCAGCGCGCCAGCACCACGGCGCAAGGGTCGGGCAAGTACGATGACGTCAATCCCGGGGTGGCCCGGAACTACACCTGGACCATCCTCAAGAAGTCGGCATTCTTCTCGCCGGGCGGGACGTTCGACCGCGAACTGGCCGAATATGCGATGACGCTGATCGGCACGATCATCTATGTGCCGCCCAAGGACGACGAACCCGGCAAGTTTGTGCCGATCGCCGGCGAAGCCTCGTCTACGCTCGTGACCTCGCTGCTCGATGGCACCGGGGCCAACCGCGTCCTCATTTTTAACTGCGACGAGACCGACAAGTGCCTCGATCCCGGCTTCAAGTCGTTCGCCTTACCGGCCTCGAAGGCGCTGCGACCACGGGTCGCCGCCCTGATCGACGGCATGGTCCAGGCGATCCATGACGACACCCCGATCACCGATGCGCAGAAGGAACTGCTCCAGGTCGCCTCGATCCCGCTCTACAAGATCCTGACCGTCCAGGCCGCCTATGGCCGGGGCATGCCAACCGATGACCGCGAGACGCTGGCGGAGATCGCCAGCGTAGATCTGCTGTTCGCGGTTCTGGACCGGATCGTCAGCGAAGCGGGCCGGTCGATGTCGAGCTTCATCGGCGCCGACGAAGCCAAGATCGCGATGTGGCAGGGCCAGGTGAACGTGGTGCGCCAAGCGCTCGCCGACCGGCAGGCGAACACGCATCTGCGCGTCAGCGCGATCATGCAGATCATCGAGAAGACAGCGTTCATCGAGAACGTGCTCGCGACCCAGATGTCGCCGGGCATGGCTGCCGCGCTCGACTGGTCGCGCGGGGTCCAGAGCCGCGCCCTCACCCACTGACGCTTCCCTTCTTCCCCCTCTTCGCAGGATGCGAATGCAATGGTCGAGATTTTCACGGTTGGCGGCGGCGACTACCTGGTCAACGTGTTCCAGGCAGTCGCGGCATGGACCGGCAACGGCGGCTACAAGAGCCTGCTTCAGGTCGTGATGGTCATGGGTCTGGCGCTATCGGCGCTGACCCTCGCCTTCAACCAGGACTGGCGCGCGTGGATCAACTGGTTCCTCGGCGCGACGCTCATGTATTCGTGCCTGATGGTGCCGCGCATCGACGTGCATGTGACCGACCGGCTGAACCCCAGCCTGGCACCGGCCAACGTCAGCAATGTGCCGCTGGGCCTCGCGCTGATGGCGAGCTTCACCAGCCAGGTCGGTGACTATCTCACCGGCTCGGCCGAGGTCGTATTCGGCCTGCCCGGCGATCTCAACTATTCGCGCAACGGCATGATCTACGGCGCGCGGCTCTACGATGCGACGCGGTCCCTGCGCATTTCCGACCCCGAATTCGCCGCCAATCTCGACGAGCATTTCCGGCAATGCGTGTTCTACGACGTGCTGCTTGGTCGCTATTCGATGAAGGAACTGGCCGAGACGAACGACATCTGGGCGACGATTGCGCCGGGGAGCCAGGCGCGCGCGCAGCGATTCCTCACCCGCGACGTGAACTCCGGACAGGTCTCCTCGACCATCATCACCTGCCGCGAAGCCTACGATGGTCTGAACGCGCAGTGGACGGGCCTGATCGACGGCATGGGAACGGTCTTCGGCCGCCAGCTCTACCCCAACCAGACGGCGGCGCTGGCCAAGGCCAAGCTGTTCTCGGACCTGCCGGTTGCCTATCAGTACCTCGCCGGTGTGTCGGCCAGTGCGACCGACATCTTCAAGCAGACCCTGACGATCAACGCGATGAGCCAGGCGATGCACTCGCTGGCAGGCGGCAGCGGCGCGGGCAATGTCGATGTCTATGCCCAGACCCGCGCCGATATCCAGACCGAGCGCACTTATGGGTCGATCGCCAGCAACGCGATGAAGTGGGTGCCGCTCCTCAATGTCGTGCTGACTGTCCTGTTCTACGCCCTCTTCCCGGTGCTGTTTCCGCTGTTCCTGCTGCCCAAGACCGGCCCGCTCGCACTCAAGGGCTATGTCACCGGATTCTTCTACCTCGCTGCCTGGGGTCCGCTGTTCGTGATCCTGCACATGATGCTGATGTTCAAGGGCGCGGCAGACATGAGCGCCGTTGCCGGCAGCAATGGCCTCAGCCTCGCCAGTTTCACCGGCATGTCCGACGTCAACAGCGATATCGGCCTGCTCGCCGGTTACCTGATCGCCTCGGTGCCGTTCCTCGCGGGCGGCGTTGCCAAGGGCGCGATGGCGATCTCGCACCATGCGACCAGTTACCTCAACCCCAGCCAGAACGCCGCCGAGGAGGCCGCCCGCGAAGCGAGCACGGGCAATGTGGCGCTGGGCAACACGAGCCTAGAGAATTCAAGCGTGATGACCCGGCAGTTCGCACAAGGCACGATTGCGCCAAGCTTCACCTATGGTGCGGCGCAGACCCGCACGCTCAGCGACACGGGAACGACGACAACGAGCTTCCCCGAAGCCAGCTACGACCAGCTCCCGAATTCAAGCTATCCATTCACCCCGACGCTTGGTCAGGAGTTCACTTCGCGCCTGTCCACTATGGCCTCGCAGGCCCGCTCGAATAGCGAGACCTATGCAAACGTCGCCACGGAATCGACCGCAAGCGCCGTCTCTCAATTTCGCGAACTGCGCAGCCAGTTCAGCCGCGGCAGCGCATTCGAGAGCGCAACCGGCACCTCCAACTCCGACAGCATCCAGACCGCGTTCAGCGAGGTCGATCAGGCTTCCACCAACTTGCAGCGGCAATTCGGGCTGTCACGCCGCGCCGCGGATGACATTACCACGGCTTGGTTCCTGGGTGGCGAAGCGGGCGCAAGCGCGGGGGTAACGAATGGTGTCGCATCTGCAAACGTCGGGTTGAAGGGCGGTGGTAATCGGACGTGGACCGACAGCGATATCGGCATTGCATCGGAAGACCGCTCCAGGATTTTTGGCAGCCTCGCCCAGATGTCGGACAGCCGCAACTGGTCGAGCACCCGCGACGGGTTCATTCGCTCCGTCAGCACATCCTCCAGTTCATCGGTATCAACCACAGCCAGTGGGATGAATGCGTCGCTGACCGAATCGCAAAGCTACAGCCGCGAAGCTCGGCGCGCCGAGGAACTCGCGAACCGACTGGAGAGCCAGGCCTCGTTCTTCGAAGGCAACAGTGCCGCCGGTAGCCTCAACCTGTCCCAAGCATACAGAGAATGGGGACTTGGAGAAATCGAGCGCAATCGGGACTTTTATGGGAACGCCCGGTTCGACGATGTCTCGTTCCAGCTCAGCCCGGAAGGACAGGCGCTCCAGACCAAGTTTATCGAGAGCTATGCCGAGGAGCTTCGCGACGGGATTGAGGATCGTCTGGTCCTGATCCCGGGACAACCGGTGTCACGTCCTGGCATTTCCGATGCGGGCTCTGTTCGTGGGCAGGCCTCAGTCGGCGGCAACGTTTCCTCAACTGTCCCGCAGGTCGACACTCAGGGCATTCGCGACGAAGTTCAGCGCGCGCAAGGTGCCGGCCGCCAGCGGATCGGGGGATCTAGAGGGCGTCTCGATGCCGTTACCAGGGGAGCGCAGGGGGCAAGCTCTGAGGCTGCCGACGATGTGAAGGAGTGGTGATCTGCTGGCAGATCATCACAGTCCGAATGACGCACCCGCCAGAAACGAAAATCCAGCAACAATTACCGCCAGCACGGCTAGTGTGAGTTTCCGCCCCCAGGGGTCCGCCCACGACTTCTTGATCCGGTACTCCATCAGGCGGTTCTCACGGATTGCCTGATCGATTTCGGAAAGACCCTCCCAGCTCTGGGAACGGTGCTGCTCCACCGGTTCAAAATCGAAGTTTGTCATGATGGCATTCATCTCGCTTCTCCTCGGAACATAGCAGAAACACGGGCGATGAGAATTCAAATTTTCAGATCGCCGCCCACAAGGGCACACGCTTCCTCTCCTCCAATTCGTCAAACAATGGCAGCATTTTCGACAATTAGGACCGATCGAAGCAAACGCTGGATCGGGGCAGCGGCCCTTCGTTCAGCTAAGGGGCACGCGGTTCTTGGTGCTGAAGCAGGCAACAGTGTCCCACAATCTCGCCGCTAAGAAGCATGACTTAGGCCCCATCTCGCATTTAATAAACTAAGCGTGGGCTATCATTTCCCTTGAGGCACAAGCTTTGCCTGGACTAGCCGGAAAATCTCAGCCTGATAGCGAGCATCTGCCAACGCATCGTGAGTTCCGGTGAGGGTTGGTGCCACCCTTTGCGCGATCCGGCTCGACCGCGTGTCCGACCAGGAACAGCCGGTCGCCCCCATATACAGTGCCTTGATGTCGAGCGCAGTAAAGCCGAACGGATTCTCCCCAAGAAAGCGATGGAAATAGTAGTTGATGAAGGACCAGTCGAAAGGAGCGTTGAAACCTACGAACACGATGGTCGCGTCATCGCCACCCAGATCACACAGCCATCGCGCAAATTTCTCCATGGCGAGACGAGGTTCCTCGCCGGTTTTCGACAGCGTCGCCAGGGAAAGCCCCGTCACTTCGAGAGCCTTAGGGTCGAACTTGTCACCAATGGGCTTGAGCTGACAGGAAAAGGCTTCTTCCGGCGCGAAAGCCGAGCAGGCACCAATCGACAGCAGGCTGTACTCGCCTGGGATCGGCCCCGCCGTCTCGACATCGACGGAAATGAATATCTCGCGCTTTTCGCTCATGAGATCAGCGGCTCCGTGGGCACGAGGGAGGGACGATTGCGGATCGCGTTCCAATGTTCACGGAAAGCGCGCTTGCGATCCTCGGCACTGCCGCTCGCCTTCCAGTGTAGGCCGGAAAATGTCGTGATGTCGAATGGCAAGCTGGCCCCGTCGCGTACCATGACCATGGTCGGCAGGCAGCGCCCAAGCGCATAGCCCAGTTCGAGAAAGCAGTTGGGCCGCGCGCCGGTGATATCAGCCAAGACAATGCTGCTGCGGTGAAGCTTAGCGAATATCTCCTGATCTATGCGCGCATGCTCAAAGGTTTGGCGCCCATCGATCACGACCAGGCGATAGCCGAGCTCGTCCTCGATCACAGGCTTGACGACCAGGTCGAAGAAGGTCTGAACGTCGTTATAGTCTTCGAGATCGGGATTGAGTAGGCGAACCGCGAAAGCCTTCGGCCGCTCCAGCGCCTCGAGCAGATCGACCAGCGCGGAGATGCGATCCGGGATAGCCTGCCGACTCGGGAAGCCGATCCGGTTGATCCAGTCATGGGCATCTCCATCATCCGCGATCTGGAACAGGCGGCGAGTCTGGCTGCTCGCTAGGCCGAAATTATAGAGCCGTCTTGCACCCTTCGTCTCGCCGCACAGCGGTAGATTGAGCGGCACGATCGGCTTGCCCGCATCATGATATAGGTTTGCCAAATAAAGGACGCCTTCATCGCCGCCTAGGGCGATAAGTACGTCGCCAAAGCGCGCCTGCGCTTCCATCCGTTTGCTGTTCATGTTCCACTGCGCGGCGCTTTCGATCTTGATGAGCTGCGAGGAGCGCAGTTCGTCCCAGAGCCCGGCATGAGCATCTGGAATCTGTTCCTCGGTCTTATGGTGCTGCACGGCGACCACGAACGCCCCCGGCACATTGGGTGGACGATGCGCCAGATTGTCCTTCACGGCCTTCCAGATCAGCCAATCGAAGCAGATCGGCATGCCATCGCCTTCCCGAGCGGGCTCGGCATCAACGGGGATGACGAAGTTGGCGCCGCGCTTGACCAATTCCTTGACCAGCCCGGTGACCAGCGTGCGCGCGGATTCCACGTCAGTCGTGGGTGCGGTTGTGAGATCCTTGGCAATGCTGCCGGAGATATGGATGCGGCGTCCGAACAGCGGGGAGCGCGCCATCATTTGTCTTCCATCACAGGTGAGGCATGAAGCGTCGCGGCAACTGAAAGCAGATCCTCGAACTGCAATGCGCGATCTGGATAAGCCTGGGCCAGCGCCGTTGGATACAGCCGCGTGCGGATATCAGAATAAGTCCAGGGCGGCCGCCCCTCGCTTGCCGCCGTTGCCTGGACAAGCTGGGCAACTTGGGCTGCATTGGCATTGAGGCCGACCAGATCCATCTGGAACAGTTCACCCCGTTCCTGGTCCGATGGCCGGCGGAACTCTTCTATGATAGCCGCACGGCGCCGGAGTGCTGCGTCGAGGACAGACAGCCGATTGGTACAGAGGATCACGACGATTCTACCACCATACTGGCGCAAGTCATCCACGCCCTGAATTAGCGTATTGACCGCTACCTTGTCTTCATGATGGCTGTGATCCTGCGAACGGGAAGCACCGAGACTATCGCCTTCGTCGATAATCAGGATGGCGCGACGGCTCTTCCCCGCCGCCTGGACGACCTTGTGAAAGGCTTCGGTGATGAGGCTCCCCATCTCGCCGACCATACCATTGCCGCGCACCCGGTTGGACAGCTTGAACAGCATCGAATCCGAGCTTTTCGCCTCGGCGACAAGCCGGTTGGCAATACACTCAGCCGTCGCCGTCTTGCCGGTCCCGACATCGCCGTGGAAGATGACGAGTGGATATTGCTCGGCAACGAGGTCACACAGGGCAAGCGTGCCGCCATGTTTTTGCCGGTTCCACTCGCCCAATGCGCCGACATTGAGCAGCAGGCGGAGCTGGTCGTGGACGCGGGTATAACGGACATCGAACCCCAGCAACCGCTTCTCGCGCGCAGCCAACACATCGCTGGGGAGCGCGACTTCGCTGTCGAAGATACTTGGCTGGCTCATGCGGCCCAATCCTTGCGCTGCATGCCATAGGCACTGCTGACATAGTTGCGCCCGCCCGATGAACTCAAACTGGAATGGCTGGTGTCGTCATAGGACGTAGTCCAGCCAATCTTCAGCTTGCCACTGGTCGCCTGGCGAGCTTCGTCGGTATAGGCGGCGGTGTAGCTGATTACGATCCGCAGCGTCGCACCCGACAGGCGGGGCCAGAGCACACCGCCCGGGCGGCTCGCGGTCAACCCGCCGGCATCGGTGTCAACATTGAACCTGACAGCCGTCTTCTCGACCCCATATTGGAGCAAGGTGAGGTCCACCCAGGCGAGATAGCCAGCCTTGGCCAGCACTTCGATGTCATGGGCGTAGTCCGCAGCTTGCGCTGGCGTCCATGCACCCGTGCTGTCGGCGATCATGGTGAGATCGGCCCTTACCCGCCGCACGACGTTTTCGACGTCGGTCGTCGTATAAGTGGCGGAGGCGGTTCGCGTCTGGCTCATGATCAATCCTCCACCTTAAAACCGGGACCGAAGAGTTCCTTCCAGACCCCATTGTCATTTTCAGCCGACGCGAAGTTCGCCGTCTCCCACGCTTCCTGGGCCGCCGCGACGATCTCCTTACGCTCAGGCTCCGAGACCCGACTTGTCACATTGTTGAGGCTGTAGACCGGATCGAGGATCACGACCGGGTCGGAATATGACCCGAACGGCGCGGTATTCTCAGGGAAGCTGATTTGCTCCTTGAGGCCCGATTGGGCGACATAGAGCAGGAAATTGCGGAAGCGCTGCTCGACACTGCCTGCCTTGCCCTGCGTCGCCAGGATATGCGCCATGATCAGTTCAATGGCGAAAGACTTGAGCGGTTTAATCTCCGCATAGTTGCGCCACTTCTTGGCCATCCGGACGAGCGTGCGGAAATCGCTGTCCTGATTTTTGCGGTCGCGAACGAACTGAATCTGGCATGGCGCACAGGTCTGGACCTTCGAGCCGTCATGGATGTCATACTGCCAGCCATAGCTTGGCCGCGTCGCATCCTCGATTACCGGTACGATGTCGACGCTGAGACCCGAACCAACAAATTTCACAGTGGCAGCCTTGCGCTGAATCTCGAAATCCTCGACCGACTTGGTAGGATAAATCTTGATCAGCAGTTCGTAGATCGTGGCGCTGAGACTATCGAGAGTCTCCTTGGTCGCGTCACGGCCAGCGATGTAGAATACCACATCGACGTCCACCGGATCAGACACCGTCTTGCGCAGAATCGTGTATTTCGCGAACGATCCCGCCTTCACCACCTTGGTGATCTTGATTTCGGTCTTGTCCCGGACGCTCCTGCACAGCTCTGTGATCAGCCGGTCGACCTGCGTATGATATTCCTTCCGCTTATCTGCGGGCAGGCGCAGCACATTGCTATCATAGTATCGCAATTCAGTGTTACTCAAGGCCATCGCCCACCCCTTTCCGGTTTGGCACCACAATCCGGACAGACGCCGGCTCCCCGCGCATGCCTTCGGTTTACAGGAAACCAGAAGAATTGCGGCGTATCGCAGAATTTAGGCTCAATTTACCGCATTTCAAGAGGTTTTGGTTTACAAAAACCAACCCATATAGCATTTATGTAAACCGGCCTGCGTAGGGTCGACAAAGGAGACCACCATGATCGGAAGCAAGCTCAAGGTCGCTAGGTCGGCATCCGGCCTGTCGCTGCGTGCGCTTGCCGATGTGATGGACGGCGTCGTGTCCGCCCAAGCCATCGGCAAATATGAGCGCAACGAGGACATGCCGAGTTCTCGCATACTGATCGCGCTTGCCAGGGCATTGGCGGTTTCCGAGGAATATCTACTGAGCGAGAACGAGCTTTCGCTTGAAGGCGTGGACTTTCGCAAGAAGGTCGGCACGTCCTCCCGCGAGGAAGCCATGCTCGAGGCGCGCGCCATTCACATGCTCGAACGCTATCTCGCGGTCGAGGACATGCTCCAGATGCGCAGCGTCGAATGGGAGCAGCCGCGAAGCGCGCCGCATCCGGTGACCGATGTACGCGATGCCGAGGACGCCGCCCGTTCCGTTCGGGACGACTGGGGGCTCGGCAACGACCCCATCCCGCATTTTGCCGAGTTGCTGGAGGAGCGCGGTATCAAGGTGCTATCGCTCGATCTCGATGACGTAGACGGGCTTGCAGCAAAGGTCCGGCGCAAGGGCAGCGATGCGGCGCGCGTCATAGTCATCAAGCAAAGCTCCTGGTCGGAGCGCAAGCGCTTCAATCTGGCACATGAGCTTGGCCATATGGTCATCGCTCCTTCTGGGGGCGTGGATGAGGAAAAGGCCGCGCATCGCTTCGCCGGCGCATTCCTGATGCCGGCAGACGTGCTGCGCGCCGAAGTAGGCGCCCATCGCTCCTCCATCAGCATAGGCGAACTCGTGGCGCTCAAGAAACTGTTCGGGGTCAGCATCCAGGCACTGGCTTATCGCTGCAAGGATCTCGGTATCATCAACCAGGCTGCGTGTGCCCGCCTGTTCAAGGTTTTTGCGGAGCGTGGCTGGCGCACGGCGCCCTTCGAAGAACCGGAAAGCATGAAGCCGGAGCTGGAAGAGCCGCGTCGCTTCGAGCGCCTATGCTATCGCGCTCTGGCCGAAGGCGTGATCGGAGAGTCGCGGGCCGCCGAGTTGCTTGGCATTTCCGTGCGCGAATTAGATCGGCGACTCGATCAGGTGGCAGCCTGATCCGTGACGGTTCTGGTCTCCGACACATCTGTCATCATCGACCTCGAACGGGCAGAGCTGCTCGATGAGATGTTCTTGCTGCCGTTCGAGTTCGCGGTGCCCGATCTCCTCTACGTCCGCGAACTGGAAGGGGAACTCGGAGATAGACTGATGGCGCTTGGGCTGCGCGTCGAAGAACTCACTGTCTCCGAACTGCGTCGCGCGACTGGCGTTAATCGCCAGCATCAGAAACTCTCCGTGCCCGATACCTTTGCCTTCGCCCTGGCGGAATCGCGGACATGGACGCTGCTGACCGGCGACGGTATCCTGCGCGAGCTGGCTGCTGCCGATCAGATCGCGATGCATGGGGTCCTATGGCTCTTCGACCAGATGGCCGATGGCGATCATGTGCATTTCGACCGGCTTCATGGTGGCCTGACCCGTCTTTTTGCCCATCCGCGCTGCCGCCTTCCTGCGAATGAAGTGAAGCATCGTTTGAAGCGGTTTGCCGGCTGACATGATCGGCAGGAGGACGTGCGCCAGTCAAAGCCTCATCCATTCCGACACCTGTGAGGGCCGACTAAATAGCGACCACGCCCAGCAAACACGCGAATCTTGCAATGCCATCACGCCAGTCGCCCCTGAACCCAGCGATCGAAAATCCGCGTGACCTCGCAACCACAAAATGGCAGGCTTTACACATGGGGACCATCTGGAAAATAATCCGCATCATCGGTCTCTATGTCGTTTTCTTTATCGGCAGCACTATAATCTCGACCGTCATCTTGGACAGCCTTCCTGACGCGATCGAAGCGCTCTTCATCCTGTTCACACCTGTTGTATTCATAATCTTGTACGAAAAGCGTCGGGCAGCGAAGATTGCCGCGAGGAACAAGCCTGCGAGTAATAATCCCGCCCGGCGACGCCAGTTGGCGCCTGACGAACGAGAAGCACAAGATTCGAGGACGACCGCGCTCCAGGAAAGTCGTGACGTCGCTCCTCTCGCATACCCTCAGATATCACAAGAGGCCTTGGAACATCCTACAACCTCGCGAGCAGGCAACGCCGGAACGGGCATAGTAACCGCAAGCACAGCGTCGCCCCGATCGGAGGTAACCGACCAGTCAACATTCCCCGATGCTCCGATACCGTCCCGTACGCGAGAGCTCAGGGAGCGGCTATTTGGCGACGATTCCTCGATTTTCGATCCAAAGAACACGGACCGCGTCCAGGCGATCGCCTCGCGATCATCTGTTGCAGGGGCTGAAGATGAACCTGGCGGTCGCGCCGAACCCGCATCCTCACAGGCATATCGGCCTCAACAGGATAATGCCGAGCTTGTTCGTGTCGGCAAGGCGGCCCGGGAAGCGCTCGAAACTGCATCGTTAAGACGCACTGCGGAGAAACTAGCGGGCGCGCTGCAGGTAGAAGGTTCGTCCTCCACCGAAGGTCCGATCGCGAATGAAGTTGCAGATCCGGCACCCGCCCGTCCGTCACGTACCGAAGAGCTGCGGCAAAAGCTCTTCGGGGGCGACCTGCGGCCGCATACGCCTGCTGAGCAGCGTCCGGCCAGTCGTGCGGCGGGCTCTGCCGCCAAGCTCCAGGGGTGGGTGCGGAAGGGGCAGAAAATAACCATCGCAGGGCGCGAGATCGACGGCATGGTCTATGTGGGGACGCCGCCTAAGATGAACTCGCATGGCTATGGCGAGAAATGCCGCGCCTATATCGACCCCGCCCTATCGGTCGCATCGTCCGGTTCCGACGGGAATGGCGATGGCATGTCGTACTGGCCCGGATATTCGAGCATTCCGGCCATCTGCCGAGCCACCTATCTCGACTGGCTGGCGGGAGGCCGCCGTGACGCGATCGTCAACCCGGGCTACATGTTCCTATTCTTCTACGGCCTGGAGCGCCGATTTCTGGTCGACCAGCCGCCAGAAGACGAGAAGCTGGAGATCGTGGCCGAGGTCGAACGCCTCAAGGCCCTCTTCGCGCAGAACTATTCGGTGCAGAGATATCTTGGGGAGTTTCTGGACATTGCCCGCATCGTGGCGATGGGAGGACTATCGCTTGATGACCCGGCGCTCAAGCAGACCATCCTCAACAATCGCAGCTGGGATCTGCCCTTCTCGTTGAAATTCGCCCTCGGCGGGATGATCGCCGAGGGCAAGGCGTTCGATGCGGAGTGGCTGCATCTATGGCTGCTGTGTCATCCGGAGCGCCGTCTCCGCACGCCGGCTGAACGCTGCAGTGAAGAGTTCAAAGCGCTCTTCAGGCTGAAATTCGATTCACTCTATCCCGGTGGCCTGAAGGTTCGAACGCCGCGAAAACAGCTAGCGATGAACTACCGCGCGGCTTCGAGCGAATTCAGTTGCTCGGTCAATCTCACGGCGGGCGAAGGCAAAGACATCGCTGTCCCCGACGTGTCCGACCTGCGTTCACCGGTCCAGAAAGCGCAGAAGATCGCGGATGAGGCGATGGACGAGCTCGACAAGTTCAGCCGTTACCTTGGGCTCAATACAGACGGCAGAGGATCTATCGAGGCACAAGCCCTGCTCCCCGCCGAATTGTGGGGTCTATTCCCTTCCACTGAGTTGGAGGACCTCAAGGAATGGGCGCGCGGACAAGTTGCAGGAGGCGGCCTCATCCCGGCCCTCGAGGTCGTCACCCGCCTGGAGGGTGGTTCTCCCGACAAGATCGGCAAACGCCAGTTAACCGGTGCGGCGGATGCGCTTGCCCGCATCGGCTTCGGCATGGCTCCTGACCCGAGATTCTCACTGCGTGGGCCAAGGATCGACGAGCCGGTCGTCATTTTCGAACTGGGCGAAACGATCCAGCAACTCGAGCATGTCTCGCCCGCCTACAGGGCGGCATTGTTCGAGCTGGCACTGGCGACCTTTGTCGCGCATTCGGACAGCAAGATCGTCGAAGCAGAACGCCGGGCGCTGCGCGATAAGGTCCAGGCAACCGGGGGCCTCACCGAACTCGAGCGAACGCGTCTCCATGCCAATCTGAAATGGTATCTGGAGGTTCCGCCGGATATGTCGTGGTTACGCAGCAGGTTGAAGGAGGTGGACGGGGAGCACCATCTCACGCTGCGTGCGGCGGTGGTCGTGATCGCCCATGCCGACAGCGTGATCCAGTCCGAGGAAGTGGCCTGCATCGAGAAGATCTACAAGACGTTGGGGATCGATGTCGGCCTCGTATACGCAGATCTTCATGCGGGCGACGTTCCCGATGGACCAGTGCTGGTCAGAGCAGCCGAAGCAGAGGCTCCGGGCGAGCAAATTCCGGACACGCCGAAAGTCCGGGGCACCGCACTTGATGCGGCGCGCATCGCCGCGATCCGGACCGACACCGAGCGCGTATCAAACGTGCTCGGCGAGATATTCGCGGCGGAGGACGACGCAAGCGACGAGTCGCCTCGCGCACATGCGCTGCCAACGCTCTTGGCCGGACTCGACCAGCGGCAAGCTGCCCTGGTCGATCTGCTCGTCCAGCGCGAACATTGGACGCAGGACGAATTCGCAGACATTGCCGGACAAGCGGGCTTGCTGCCATCAGGTGCTCTGGAGGCCATAAACGAGTGGGCCTTTGAAAAATTCGATGAAGCCCTGCTCGACGAATATGATGGCTATGATGTGTCACAAGACATCGCGGCAGCATTGCGGGCCGAGATGGTGAGGGGGGTAATTGATGTCTAAATTGAAGCCGCGTGAGCGTGACGCGATCGTCCAGGCATTGCGAGCAGGCGTCGTCCCCAAGCTGGGGCTTCGTCACATCCAAGTCGGTCGCGCCCGTGAGATCGAGGAACTAGTGAAGGACATGGACAGGGTCGCCGACGGCGGTTCCGCGATTCGGTTCATCATTGGCGAGTACGGCTCGGGCAAGACCTTCTTTATGAATCTCATTCGCCTCGTGGCGCTCGAAAAGGGTCTGGTCGTGATGTTTGCCGATCTCGCTCCCGACCGGAGAATTCATGCGACCGGCGGGCAAGCGCGGGGGCTCTATGCTGAGATGGCTCGAAACCTCGCCACAAGGACCAAGCCGGATGGCGGCGCGCTTGCCAATGTCGTCGAGCGGTTCGTCAGCCAGGCCCAGCATGATGCCGATGCGAAAGATCAGTCGACTGTTGAAATCATTCGTCAGCGTCTGGCGCATTTTGAGGAACTGACTGGGGGCTTCGACTTCGCGCAGGTCATCCGCCGCTATTGGGAGGGGCATGAAACGGGTGACGAGGAACTCAAGTCGTCGGCGATCCGCTGGCTGCGCGGCGAATTCGCCACCAGGACCGATGCTCGTAAGGCACTCGGGGTCCGCACGATCGTCGATGATGCGAACGTATATGATCACTTGAAGCTGATGTCGGCATTCGTGTGCGAAGCAGGCTACAAGGGCTTGCTCGTCGGCCTCGATGAGATGGTCAACCTTTATAAATTGACCTCATCGCAGGCGCGCAACGCCAACTATGAACAGATCCTGCGCATCTTGAACGACGTCCTGCAGGGAAGCGCTGAAAATCTGGGCTTCCTCATGGGAGGAACTCCCGAGTTCCTGATGAATACGCGCCGGGGGCTCTACAGCTATGAAGCGCTACAATCGCGTCTGGCCGAGAACAGCTTTGCCCGCGAGGGACTCGTTGACCTCTCCGGACCGGTCATCCGCCTTGCGAACCTCACTCCCGAAGACCTGTTCGTTCTCCTCGCCAACATCCGCGCCGTCATGCAAGGCGACAGCGCGACGCTGCCGGACGATGCCCTAGAAGCCTTCATGGTCCACTGCTCGGACAGGATCGGCGAAGCCTATTTCCGAACGCCCCGTAACACGGTCACCGCTTTCGTGAACCTTTTGGCGGTTCTCGAGCAGAACCCCGGTGTCGAATGGTCCGATCTCATCGACAAGCTCGACGTCGCGCGGGATGACGGTGACGACATGAGCGATGTCGACGAGGCGGTCGGCTCCGCTGCGGCCACTGAAGAGCTCGCTAGCTTCCGTCTGTGAGCACTGCCTTTGACAAGCTCGCCCGGCCGATCCAGAAATGGGTTCGCGAGCAGGGTTGGCGTGAACTGCGCGATATCCAGGTACGTGCGACGCAAGTGCTCATGGAGGGCGGTGCAGACCTGATAGTTGCCGCCAGCACAGCGGGAGGAAAGACTGAAGCCGCATTTCTCCCGCTGTTGTCCCAGGTCCTTGATGATCCACTCGAAATTTCCGGCTTCGACATTCTCTATGTCGCACCGTTGAAGGCGCTTATTACTGATCAGGCACGCCGCCTGGAAGATATATGCCGCGAGACTGAACTGCCGGTGATCCCTTGGCATGGCGATGTCCCGTCCTCGGTCAAAACCCGCGCGACCAAGCGGCCCAGAGGCGTGCTGCTGATAACGCCGGAATCGCTCGAGGCTCTCTTCGTTCGCCGAGGGCTGGAGATGCCGCGGCTGTTCGGTGCGACACGGGCTGTCATCCTCGACGAATTGCATTCCGTGCTCGACAGCGAGCGCGGGATTCAGATGCGCTCGTTGCTCGCGCGCCTTGAGCAGTCCCTGAACCGCCCAATCCGCCGCATCGGCCTCTCGGCCACGCTCGGCGATATGGAACTGGCGAAGGCATATCTCCGCCCCGACAATCCCAGGGAAGTGAAGGAAGTGATTGCCGCAGGCGGCTCGGCGGAGCTGCAACTCCAACTACGGGGCTATGTTGCCGGCGACAAGGATGATGAAGGGCCATCGGCAACGGACGCCATCGCTCTCCATCTCTTTGAACACCTCCGGGGTAGCGACAACCTCGTGTTCGCAGGCGCGCGACAGTCGGTCGAAATTTATTCGGATCGATTGCGGACGCTGTGCGAGAAAGAGCATCTACCGCAGGAATTCTATCCCCACCATGCGAGCCTCTCCCGGGAACATCGCGATTTCGTCGAACGGCGCCTGAAGGACAGCAACGCACCTACCACGGCGATCTGCACTTCGACGCTTGAGCTTGGCATCGACATCGGTGACGTGACCTGTGTCGGGCAGATCGGCGCCCCCTTCAGCGTGGCCTCGCTCCGGCAAAGGCTGGGCCGGTCAGGACGACGGCCCGGCAAGCCGGCAATTCTCAGGCAATATGCCGTCGAGGCGAAGCTCGTCCCAGCGAGCAACTTTTCCGACCGATTGCGGCTTGGCCTTGTGCGAGCCACCGCGATGATCGAACTGCTGCTGGAGGGCTGGTGTGAACCCCCACAGCGCGGCGCGCTGCACCTCTCGACACTTGTCCACCAAATCTTATCCGTGGTCGCGGAGCGTGGCGGTATGCGCGCGCAACAACTCTATGCAATGCTCTGCCTTAAGGGGCCGTTTCGACAGGTCGATACCCACCTCTTTCTCGATGTCCTCCGGGCGTTGGGGCATCCGGAGACGGCGCTAATCGAGCAGGGTGATGATGGGCTGCTGCTTTTGGGCTCGATGGGCGAAAAACTGGTCGAGCACTACAGCTTCTATGCGGTCTTTCAGACACCCGAGGAATACCGGCTAATTTCCGGTGGGAAGGAACTGGGCACCCTGCCGATCGACAACCTGATTGCTCCGGGAATGCTTCTAATCTTCTCGGGGCGGCGATGGCTGGTCCTTGAGGTCCATGACCGCGACCGCATCATCATGGTCTCACCGGCCAAGGCCGGTGTCCCTCCTCTCTTCGGGGGCGACCCGGGCAATATCCATGACCGAGTGATTGAACGCATGTTCGACATCCTAGAGAGTCAAAATCGCCCGATCTACATGGATGCAGCCGCGCTGGAATTGCTCGATGAAGCCCGAAGCCACTATGCCCAGCTCCGCTTCGATCCTGGCCGCATGGCGACGTTGAGCGACAAGGCCGCCATACTCGCAACCAAAGCGGGCTCGGTTCGAACCACGACACTTGCCTTGGCGCTGCGCGCCAGCGGATTTACGGTCCAAACGCACGATGGTTTTCTCGAGGTTTTCGGGAAAAATGAAACGCCCCCTCTGATCGACGCACTTTCGTCCCTGGCCTGCGGCAAAACATTGGACCTCTTCGCGCATTCGCCAAATCTGTTGTTTGAGAAGTTTCACCCCCACCTGACCGAAGCGTTGCTACAAAAGGATGCGCTTTCAGCGCGGTTGGACACTGGCGGATTGGCTGAACTCTCCCGCTCAATCCTCGGGTGAACGAAAGGCCTCTATCAGGATCGCTTATTAGTGATTGAAAGTCAGCTATCTCAGCGACTGCCGTAACCCATATCGCGCAAAGGCAATGAGGATTAGCGGCCTCGATACGGCTCGCAACCAACACCGTCATTGTCTCGATCCAGATGCGGTCCATAGCCGGGAACTCCGCGCCTTACAGGAGCTGCTCCCGCAGCTCTCGCTTCGGTGCAGTTACGGAACGCTCCGGCAGTTGGACTGGATAATAATGGGCGACGCGGAGATGTTGCCGGCCCCGAAGCGGTGCTCCCACCGTGGCAGTGGTAATCTCCTGTTTTCCGGTTGTTATGGCACCCCTCGGAATTAAGTCCGCCCGGATGTGCAGAAGCCACCGAAATGCCGAGCGGCATCGCAAGCAGCGCCATTATGGCCAAGGTCCGCATATCATCTTCCCTCTATTGTCGGGACAACGCCGCCAGCGACGAGGCCCCAACCAATTCGGCGGCCTGCGCATCATAAGTTGCAATGACTTCGTCGCTCACCAAACCGACCCCATCTACTATCGACCCCATAGATGGAACCAACTGGGTTGCCAGTTCAAATGGCTTCACCAACTGGCATCGCTTCCAGCGATATAGAGCTTCACCCTCTCTTGCGTCCGACGTCGTGGCCGTCGGCCTGACCGCAAATCTTCCACGAACCGCGGATCTCCCACTGCCATGCGCCCGAACTTGCTCGGCGGTGTCTTCGTCCGCACCAGAAAGGTCTCGATCTGCTCCAGTAGCTCCATCGCCGTCCGACTCGCTTTGCCTTGCGTTCTTGTTATGTTCATATTAGGAAGACGTCCTAGAGTCTAGGATGACTTTTCCTAGCGGTCGTGGCAGGACAACGAATGATGGACGAAGCTCGAAGGGCTCTGGACGAGCTCATCCTGGCCAGAAAAGGCTGCACATATTCGGGTATTTCGCGGCTGCTCGGCCGCAATGTGTCCTATATCCAGCAATACATCCGCAAGGGTAGCCCGCGGTATCTCGACGAGAGCGATCGCAACATTCTCGCGCGGTTTTTCGGCGTCGACGAGCGCGTGCTGGGCGCGCCTCCCCATCGCAGCGCCCCCGTGGTCGAACTGGTCCAGATCCCGGTTCTGGATGTTGAGGCATCTGCCGGTCACGGCGCGCTTGCAGAAATGGAGAACAAGAGCGCTCAGTTTGGCTTCGATGAAGCATGGCTGCGCAAGCTGACCCAGAGCAAGGCGGCGAGCTTGTCGATCATCCACGTCATCGGGGACTCCATGGAGCCGACGCTCAACGATGGGGACGAAGTGATGGTCGACCTAGGTGATGGCCAATCACGGCTGCGCGATGGGATCTATGTTCTGCGCATGGATGACGCGCTTAGCGTCAAGCGGATCGCAATCGAGCCGCAAGGTCGGCGGATTTCGGTGGTGAGCGACAACGCGGCCTATCCAAGCTGGCGCGGGCTCGAGCGCCGTGCCATCAACATTGTCGGCCGGGTGCTCTGGTTCGGCCGCAAACTCCAGTAAAGCACCGAGATGTTCCTGACACTTGCAGCCGCTGTCGTCGCGGCAGGACAAAGCTTCACTTGTACGCCGACCCATGTTTGGGACGGCGATGGACCGATCTGGTGCGCGGAAGGCCCGCACATCCGCATTTCAGGGATAGCGGCCCGCGAAATGGACGGCACCTGCCGGACCAACCAGCCCTGCCCGCCCGCCACTGCGCTCGAAGCGCGCGACCGCCTCGTTGCTCTCTTCGGCGGGCCGCGCGGGACAATCCCGACGGGGCATGTGATCGTTTCCGCGCCGGCCATGCACTGCCGCTCTGAAGGTTCGGCCGGCGGCTCGCGGACAGCGGCCTGGTGCACCCTTGCCTCGGGCGCCGATCTGTCCTGCGCGATGGTGCGCACCGGAACGGTGCTGCGGTGGGACCGCTACTGGAAGAATCACCGTTGCCGCTGAGCGACTGGGAGCTCTGGGCCTGCGCCAACCATGTGCTCGCGGTCCATGGGCATGATGCCCCGCGTCATGTGGCCGAGCAGATCGGCGCTCTTGCCCTCGCCGGTGATCAGGAAGGTATCCGTGCCTGGCAGGAGATCGCAAGACGAATTGCCGATCTGGCAGACCTCAAGGATGCGCCGACGTCCCGCCACTGACCGATACACCTTCAGGCGATCGACAGCGCCCTGGCACACTGGTCAACCGATTGGCGAAAGATCGCCCGGGAAGAGACAGGCCTGCCCTTCACCGCGCATGCCCCCTTCGCCTTCGATCAGGAACCCGCGCATGCGCTCGACCAGATGCCGCGCGAGATCGACGCGGGCGTTCCGCTGCCGGCGCGGGTCGTCGGCATTGAGTCCGCCGAGAACTGGCTCGGGGGCTACCGCAAGCGCCACTTCCAGATGGGTGAGCAGAATATCGTCAGCGATTCGGGGCATGGCCGCATTGAGAACAAATTAGGAACTTAAAGTCAATCTGCATGCCTTTGAACTCAGGCGACCAGCCCTCTTGCCATTGCTGTCAGATGCCGATTTCGAAGGGTTTGACGATCGAACGGTCACGCTCGGGTGGCTCGCGCCCGGGCGCTTGCACCTTATCCATCTGATCGCCCTTTGCTTGCCCCTGGGCCGCCGCATTGCGAAGCAGATCGACGGTTTCCAGCGCGGAGCGCTTCATGCCAGTGTTGCGTCCGACCGCGGCTTCGAGCCGCGACGTATTGTCAACGAAGAGCGTGAGCCCGTCACGCAATCGGGTGATTGTCACCAGGAACGTCTGCTGGTTCGACAGATTGCGTTCCCGGCTGTCCATGACCGCGATCCCCCGGTCCGAGGTCAATCCCTGCGCCATGTGAGCATTGAGCGCGTAGGCGAGGTCGAGCCGCCGCAACATGGGGTCATCCCTCGCCAGCTCATGCGCGATGCCCATTGATGTGGTCAGTTTAACGGACTTGCTGTCGATCCCGGTAATCCGGGCTTGATCGGCATTGATCAAGCCCCGCTTGTGGTCCGTGTCGGTCCAACGGATGCGGTCGCCGGCATGGAGTTCCAGGGGCTTCACTTCGTAGAGCCGCAAGGGGTCGTGTTCGCCTTGCGGCCGGAGCTTCCCTGGTCTGAATTCGAATTGCTTGCCACGCCCGTTTTCGAGGGTGACGCGCTCACGTTTGGTGTCGGTTTCAACCACCCGGTAGGTTCCGCGCGTGAGGCCTTGAGCGCGCTTGTCGCGATCGACTTCAACAACCATGCCGCGAAAATAGGTGCCCGCATAGCGCAGCTCCTCGCGCGTCGTATTGACGCGCGCAAGCACGTCGAGCTTGAGCGCAGGCTGCCCCAGTTCGCCATTGGCCTTCAGACCTGTCTGAACAGCCTGGTTCACCTCGCTGCGCAGTGTGCGGCCCGACGCATAGATGGCGGTCCGCTCACGCTCGGCGGGTGCAAGCGCCAGCCATGCTGCGGCGGCCTCGATAGCCGCCCCTTCCCCGACCTCGACGACATTGGATCCCAGGTGGTGCAAGGCTTCTTCGATCTGCCCGCCTTGTGCGGCATGCTGGGCAGCCCGCAGTGCCCGGTCACGACCGCGCAAGTTGATGTTCATGGTCGCTGTCTCGACGCCAGTCTTCTGCATGACCTCAAAGGGTTTGCCGGCATCGACCGCACCCAATTGCTTCCTGTCGCCGATACTGGCGAAGCGCGAAAGCTCGAGAAGGTTCGCCAGCCGGACCAGCTTTTCCTTGTCGGTGTTGCCGACCATCGAGGCTTCGTCGAGGAGGACCACGGTGCCGCGCAGTTCGCTGCGCGCCGACGCAAGGGCCGTTTTGTCTCCGCCTTCGAGCAGCGCGGCATGGCGCTTCAGGAACCGCGCCACCGTCATTGAAGGGATCCTGGTATCGCGTTCAAGCATCTGCACGAGCGTGTTCTGGACGGCGAGTCCGAGGACGGACTTGCCTTCCTCGCGCAAGATGTCGGCGACGGGTTGGAGCACGGTGCTCTTGCCTGCCCCCGCCACCCCCTGGATGGCCACAATGCGGTTACTGGAGCCAAGGAGAAGCCTTCCTGCGGCCTCCTGACCCTGATTGAGGGTCATCCCATATTTGAGCTGGGAAAGCGCTTGAAGGCGCGCGCCAGCCTCGGCAGGATCAACAATGGGCGGTGCCATCCCGCGCCCTGCTTCGACGGCCGCGACGATCCGCTGCTCGGCAGCAATGGCCCCTGCGGTTGTGACAAGTCCACGGTCCGCCCCCTTGCCGCGCACGAGTTCGCCCTGGCGCAGCAGTTGCTCCAACCTGCGCTCGATCTCCGGCATGGCAGTCGGCAATCCGAACCCCAGCGCAGCCTTGTAGATGTCGGTGCGAGCAAAGGCTGCTTCGCGTTCGGAAAGATGGCGCACGGCTGAAGCAACCGCATGGACAGCGGCAATCTCCTGCGGCGGTTTTCTAACCAGATCGCGCGGGACGAGAGGATCACCAGCGCGCAGTCCCAATCGCTCGGCAAATGCCTGAGCGATGCCCCGACCGTGCTCGACCACGTCGCGAACGAACCCGCCGAGCGTGGGCACGGTACCGATGTCGATGGCAGCCCGGCCATTGGCCCTAGCGATAACCTCGGCGGGGTCGAAACCGATCCGTGCCGCCTGGTCACGCCATTGCTGGCCGAGCGCGCTGCGATCCTCGATCGTCTGCTTTGCCGCGCGCGTCATGAGGTTGGCGGCATTACGCGCGGCCAGTCCCTTGCCGTTCATGCCGTCAAGCGCAGCAACGATTTCGGCGCGGCGGGAACTGAAGGCATCGCGTACGTACCGGGGCACCCCCGCCGCTTCAAAATTGCCATGCTTGCCGGTCTCGCCGATTTCGTAGCCGAGCTTTTCAACCGAGAGCCGGAAGCGCGCCATTGTCATCGCATTGAGGAGCGTATTGTGCTCCCAGAGCTTGTCATTGCGAAGCGCCCGCCACTTACCATCAGGCCCCTGGGTCACGTTGGCTACAACGGCATGGATATGGGTGTTGGGTTCCTGGTTGCGGTTGGTGTCGTGCTGGAAAAGCGCGACGAGCAGGTTGCCGGTCTGGGCGATCTTCTCGCGCCCTCGCACTTCCATGCGGGTTTCAGCAAGGTTCTTTTCCGCCCAGGCGAGCGTCTCCTTCACGGCTGCGGCGTAGGCATCGATGATCCGCTTGTCGCCGCCGACAAGCGCGAGGAGCGACCAGCTCTTGGGCATGGAAAACGTGAGATCGGTCCCGGCACGATGCTCGCGCCCGTCGCTGCCAACCCGGCTGCCATCGGGCAGCATTCCCTTGAGCACAGCTTCGAATAGGCGCGCATCGACCCGGCCCTCGAGGCCCTGACGCTCCGCGCCCTTGCCGAACCATTCGCCGGACCGGTCGGCATCGGCACGAGTGTAGTAGTTGTCCGAGGCAAAATAATTGGCGGCGCCGCCGGCCGTGCGCACATTGGCTGCGGAAAGCATGGTGTGGGCTCCTCCTGCAGCGCCGCCGTCAGCGGTCAGATATCCATATCGACATCGCCGAAGCCGCGATCATCTTTGGCAGACGGATCAGGCTCGGTGAGGCCATCTTCGAGCATCAGCTTGCGCGCTTCCGCTGAATTGGGAGTCCGCTGGCGCTCCTCGGGGGTCTGCCCGGACCGCCTCGCCACAGGGCGAGGCGCGTCGCTGCGCACGCCATCGGTCTTGGCCGGTTCCTGACCATCGGCCGCCCCGGCCTTGAGCACGCTGTCCTTGGTCATGGCAGGGGCGGTTTCCCGAACTTTTGCCGTGTCCGGCTGCTCCGCCAGCGGTGGCCCTGCGGGGGCATCAGGCACACCAGTTCCGGTCCGCACGTCGCGATCGGCCACGCTTCCCGGTGCGGTCGCCTGTTCTGGCAATGCCGGTGCCTCGTCCTGGACGGGCTTTGCCTTGGCAGAGCGTTCGAGGGCCAGTTCGCCCTGTTTGGGGACGACCCGTTTGCCCGCCCCGTCGTCGTTCGACGAAGGGTGCTCGGAAGCGGAATTTCCGTCCTCAGGCAGCCATGGCCTCGGCGGGATCACAGGTGTCCCGCCACCTTCCGGTCCGCCATCTTCGCCGGCCCTGCGGATGAACGGCTCGGCCCGTCTCCCACGCGTCACCGGCGTCAGCTTTACCGGTGCCGCTGGGAACCCGTCGGGAAACTTTATGTAGCCCGAAAGCCGCGCGAGGTTCATCAACTGGTCGGGCAGCAGCAGCGGCTCGATGTGCTTGCGCGAAGTCAGGCTGACCGCATCGCGCGCGTTGTTGTAGCCGTAGGTGTAACCCTCCTCCATGTCGCGTACCTGGGTGTGGCCGATGAAATCGGAACACCATGTGGCGGTCTCGCGGTCAGCTGTGCCGAGGATCAGCTTGGTCCTGGCAAGCGATGACAGCGTCATCGCCATGTTCTCGCCGTAGACCTCCTTGAGCTTGGCATAGGCATGGATGCCGGTGACGATCGCGCCGCCGAAATTGCGCGCCGTCTGGAGACCCTTCTCGAGCGCTGGCAGCCGGTGCAATGCTCCGAGCTCATCGACGAAGAACCAGATGCGCAAGTCCCTGGTCCGATCGAGCGTCATCAGCGTGTTCATCGCCAGATCGAGCCAGACAGTGAGCAGCTGCGAACACACGCTCATGTCAACATAGCGAGCCGAGATAAACACCATCGAGCCCGAACCATCGTCCTGCTCGACCCATTGCCGGAGCGAGAAGCGGCGCCCGCTTTGTGGCAAAAGCTTCAGCGCCTTGGCGTTGGCATTGAACACGGCGCGGATCGATTCCGCCATGCGCGCGGCCTCGGGGGCAGTGAGCGGATCAGCGATCGTACCGCGCATAAGCCGGTGCACCGATGCCAGGTCCGCCGTCATGAGTTCTGACGCCAGCGCCTCGTTCGTCCCCTGCCCGCGCGCGCGCAGCTTCAGGCACATTTCGACGAACAACAGACGCGCGGCGAGCACCCAGAACTGCTCCGATCCACCTCCATCGTGCGGCACGAGTGCCTCGGCGGCCGCCGTAAACTCGGCTTCATCACGGCACTCGTCGAACACGCTCCACCGCGGACAGCGCGCATCGAGCGGGTTGAGGATAACGTCCCGGCTGCTGTCGTAGAAATGCTCGATGAAAGTACCGGTCAGGTCGAAGATCACCGCGCGCTGGCTGCGGCCACGCGCTTCCTCGATCATGTCCGACAGGGCGACCGTCTTGCCCATGCCGGTCGTGCCGATAAGCATCGCGTGGCTTTGCTCGAGCCGCCAGGGATAGCTGACCTTGGCCAGCTTCGACGGACGGTAGGGAAAGACCGTAGCGAGTTCGCCCGGCGTACAGAGCCGCCAGCGCCATCCCATCGCCTGGGTCAGATCCTTCGCCCGTTCGGCGAGGTTGTGGACACGGATTTCCTCGACCAGTTCGGGCAAGGTCGCCAGCATGGCGCCGCGCTCGTGCTTGCGCTCCTTGGACTTGCGACCAAAGCGGGCAGCGAACCAGTAGAAAAGGGCGAATGCCGGCAAAAGGGCAAGCGCCGAGCGCCACAGGACGCCTGTGAGAATGTCCACCATATGGTCCCATGCGCGTACCACCGGCGGGAAATTTTCGACCAGAGCGATGGGGAACTGCACGGTCCCGCCAAAGCCTGTTTCGAGCGCCACCTGCTTGGCGGGATCGAACTCCATGAAGCCGTAGGCAGAGGCATAGAGCCGCATCCAGACAAGGTAGGTTTCGTGGTCGGTGAGCCCGCCCGAAAGCATCCACCAAGACATCGAGGAGATGACGGCAAGGGCGATGATCAGGGGCCCCTTCAGCCCGGCAGCGAACATGAAACCGAAGTGGCCGAGCAGCTGGCTGCCGCGCGTGAAGTTGACGAGGTTACGCTTCATGCGAGCCTCCCTCGTCGGTGCTGGCAGTGAGGCCGGCCTGCTTGCACTTGGCGGCAAAGGCCTGGTGGACCCGTTCGCGCAAAGCGTGATCCTTGTGCCCGGCCAGGAGGGCATCGACCCCAACCATGGAGAACAACGACTGACGATAGAGCCGGCGCAGGAGACCGCGATCGCTCGTTACGGAGATTTCATCTTCGCAGGCTCGAAAGATGACCGAGCGCAGCCATTCGCTGACCGCCAGACCATCGGCCGCAGCAGCAACCCGAACCCGCGCAGCAAGTTCGGAAGTGACATAGACTTGCAGAGATATTGGTCGTGACATTGACCGACTCCTTCAAACGAGGAGCCTGGCCGCACTGCGAAAGTGCTTTCCCGGTTAAATCACAATGAAGAACATGTCAAGAACGAACGGACTCAGCAATTCCGCCCCTTTCCGCCTCCCCGCCAATCACTTCAAATTGCATAAATGACATTATATCAATGTGATTGAGAAGTGACCGAACCTATTTTCTAGGCATAATTCATTGGTATCAGGGACTAAATGACCGGCGACATGTCGCGTACGGTGTGCTTGAATTCCCCCCTTCCCAATAGCTGATCCAGGTGCGGTTCCAGATAATGGATGGAGGGCAAGATGTGCCGTTCCGGCGGGATGGCCTGGCCGCATTTGGCCGCGAATTCACGGCGGTTGCCGCGCTGGTCCGCGCCCCAATCCGATGGTATGACAGTCCAGCATTTAAGCCCGAATGGGGGTGCAGCGAATGTCCAGCGTAACACTGTCCGCAACGCCCAAGGGCAATGGCTTCCAGGCAACCATCACCTACGCGAACGGTGTCGGGATCAGTTCAGCCGAGTCCTACCCAACGAAAGCCGAAGCCATTTCGGCGGCGGCCATGAAACTGCTCGACATGCACGAGCGTCTCGAAGCGTTCGATGCTGCTGGCGCGGACATTTGATGCTGCCATCACGTGCTCACCTGAACGCTGGCTACGGGTTAGCCAAGGGAGCCGAGCAAAAAGAAAGGAGGAAGCCCATGCCTGGACTTCCTCCTCCCGGTAGCTTCAGAATTCATCGTTGAGTTTGCCCGGAACCGTGTCGATCACCCGGTCCATCATGCCCTGCGGCAATGCCCCGTAATCTCCCTCGTCGATAGCGACATAACCCGCCTCGTCATCGGTCAGGATGTACTGCGTGAAGTAACTGTGAAAGGCCCGGGCATGGGCCTGATCCAGTGCGGCAACATAGGCCGACTGGTCAGCGCGGAAACCGGAATACGAAAGGGCAGCGTTAGCGTTCATGTCAAACCTCCTGATGGTTGATGCTTCGCATCAGGAAGTGTGAGGATGTGGGCGACGGGCCGGGTCAGGGACCGCGTGGTACACGCGGCCGCGAAGCGGCGATGGGGGCAACGATTTTTTCCGGGCTTGCCCGGTAAAAATGGTGGGGCCCCGTCGTCCTTGACGCGGCCCCAAAGCCCGCATCACCATTGGACATCTGCGAGAGAGACCTCTCCCAACGCTTGCGGGTGCTTCCGGGGCCTGCCCCACAAACCGTTTTCCTACAGGGCTTCGGGCTGGCAGACGTCACATCGGAGGGGACCAACGGCCACGAAAAGGAACCCCTATGGCCAGGTCCAAACCGAGTGCGCTCGATGCACTCAAACGACTGCGCGAACAGCGCGAGGAACTTGCCCAGCGTGAAATCAAGCTGCGCGAGGATGCCGCAGGCGAACTCGGCAAGCTGCTGATTGAATGCAGCGCGGAAACGCTCGATCCGGGCAAGTTGCGCCAGCTCGTGCGGGCAACGATGGCGATCGGGATTGATGCCGCGCTTGAACGAGTAGCAGCGGGCAAGTGATGCCAGGCGGCGGCACGGGGCTCGATGCCGCGTGCCGCCGCTTTCGCCAGCCAACACAAAAATGGCCCCGGTGGCTCGCGCCATCGGGGCCATCTTGCGGGGGAGCGCCGGGTTCAGTCTTCGTCGATCGGCGGCGCATCTTCGTTGTTGCCCGAGCGCGGCTTCGAGAGGAAGTCGACCTTGTCGGCGATGATCTCGCAGCCGTAGCGCTTGGCTCCGTCCTTGTCCTCCCACTGGGTGTAGTGGATGCGCCCCTCGACAGTCACCATCTGGCCCTTGCTGCAATACTTGGCGACGTTCTGGCCGAGGCCGTTGAAGCAGGTGACGCGGTGGAATTCGCTGTCCTTGGCGGTGTAGCCGTTCTCGTCCTTGTAGGTCTTGCCATCCTTGCGGGCGGGCCGGTCGGTCACGACCGAGATCGAGGTGATGGTGGTTCCGCCAGTGGTGGTGCGGGTTTCGGGATCGCGGGCGATACGGCCGACGAGGATAACGAGATTGGTCATGGGTTTTCTCCTGATCGAGCAATCCGGGTCCATCCCGGCTGCGAACTGACAGAAGAAGCGGCCCCTGGGCGATCGCACCGAAGGGGAACCCGGATCCGGTTCGGGTGGTGCGGGCAGCCGGGCAAAGCCCGGCAACACGGCCGGACCTGATCCGGGTTGCGAACGACAGGGGGTTGATTCAAGGAAGGTTCGCGAAGAGCCGGCATGGCGCCTGGATGAATGGGCAGGCACCATGCTCAAGTCTGTGGCTTCGGCCCTGCTTCGCTGTCCCTTACCGTCCCGGCAAACCGACGATCAGATTTCGACTCTGACCGACCTTCCCGCAGCAGGGTGAGACCTGGCGACCGGCGGCTCACTGCCGAGGTCAGACTGGTCCGCCAGCTCTGCCAGGGGATCGTCCAAATGGTGACCCCTGAGCATCCAGGCCTGCGGTGCAATGAGGCGCGCCCAATCGGCAAAGGAGGGGATAGAGCCAAGATCCTCACGAACGTGCTGCTTGCCGATGAGGCGGACCGGAACAGTCCGGCCGTCAGCATTGACGATCGTCGCCCCGAACAGGGTTTCGAGCATGAAGATGCCCTCGGCATGGTGCCGAAGCGCGCGGTGCCGGGGGTCCGCGAGGATGGCCTTGGACTGGTCGAACCACTGGTGCAGCGGTAGATAGTCGTCGGGCGTTCCGCCCCATTTCCGGACCGAAGACAGGGCGTGATAGTAGCAATGTGCCATGACGCCCTCCCTTACAGCTCAGTGTAGTGCTGGTTGTAGTCGGTGAAGCGCACGTTGCATTCGAGCACGAAGCTCGCTTCCTTGACGTCGATTTCGAGCTGTCCGCCTGCACCATCGTTGTTTTCCCATCTTGGATGATGGCGTTCGAGGGCAAGATAGGCGAGCGATTCCAGAGCCGCTGGCAGCAGCACGGGATCGGCGAGATCCGCTTCATCCGGTCGGTCATTCGGGATCGGATCGAGCACCGTTTCGGGACAAACCAGCGCGCTATCGGCGGCATCAAGGCAGACGATCTCCTCGACCGCGCCGCTGTCTCCGGACCCGTCGAACCGGATCTCGACTTTCGCGATCCCAGCCTGTCGTAAGGCTGGAATGACCGCCAGCTTGAGGTGCTGTAACTCGATCTGAGCCTTCGCTTCGCGCTCGGCCTGGCGCGCTGAAAATTCAGCCAACGCTACTTTGAAGTCGGTCATGGATAATCCTCCTGTGCTGTGCAGCCATGCGATCAATCCGCATGACCCGCTGACAAAGGCGCTTGCCTCCCCTCTTCAGCAGCAACGCCAGCGCCGATGAGGCGCTGGCGCGGATGGGCTTGCGGCCTCATTCGCTGCTTGGGGGAACAGCCTTGGGGCTGGTGCCCAGCGGCCCGCGGCGGTCGACGACAGTGATCCGGCGCGTCTTGGCCTCGATTACCAGTCGTTCAAGGACACCATTGCCCGGGAATGCGATGACGTAACGCGGGTCGAGCGAAAGCATGCGCTCGTTGCGCTTGAAGCCCGCACGGGCACCTAGCCGCATATCGAGCGAGAACGTGACCTGAGGGACCTGTCGGCGCTCAGCCCACGACGATGCCAGGCGATCGACGCCCTTGGTGTCGCCGCCATGGACCAGCACCATGTCCGCGACGCGCTCGCGAACCTTGTCGAGGGTTGCCCAGACGTTGTTGGCAAACGTCAGTGCCTCGTCCTCGGTCGCGTGGCGGATACGGCCACCAGCGAAGACGACCGGCATGCCCTCGGGCATGGCCGCACGGCGCTTGGCCTCGGCCCGGGCGCGCATGAAATCACGCCCTTCGACCAGCGCGGAAGTGAGCATGGCACCATGGTTGAACCGCGAGCTGGAAACGGGCTTCCAGGACGAACCGAATTCGTTGAGGTAGAGGGCCGCGGCGACCTCGCGCATCTCTTCAAGTGCCAGCATGGCGCTCTCAGCGCACTGGGCGCGTTCGACCTGGGTTTCGAGTTCATGCGTGTGGATTTCCGATCCGTCTGCGGTGGCGACGAGTGCACGGACCTCGTCGGTGGCACGATCAAGGGACGTCGACTTGCGCTGCGCGGAACGGTGGAACAGATTGACGAAGGCCCAACCGAGATCCTCGGCATCGACTTCGAGCGCGGTGCCAGAGAACAGCGCGAACAGATCGGACCAGACGCCTTCGAGCGTCTGAACGACGGCTTCGCGGACTGGAAAATCTGTGCTGGTGACGGGGGCTGGACCGATCGAAAAACCGGCAAGATCGAGACCTGCGAGTTGGTCGAAAAATGACGTGTGCATGGGATGTCCTCCTGACTGGTGTGACGCCGATGCCGCCATCCATGGCTGCGCCAGCGAGAGCCCGTCAGGGCCAGCATTGAGGCGGAGCCCCGCACCGCAGGGGAACCCGCTTTGGCAGGCCGGCGCGGGCAGGCTTGGCCCAAAGCCAAGCCAACACGGGCCTGCCAAAGCCGGGTTGCGGGGACCGCCGGCTGGCCCAGGGCCTCTCTCGCATGGAGCAGGCCATGAGCGGCACCATTCGGATCACTCGCGTCAGGAACGACTGCTGACCATGTCGTGCTGACCGTCTCTGGGAAGATCAGGCAGCCCGTTTGCGGTAGACGCCTTCACCATTCGACATGTGCCCGAGGCAGTCATAGGCGCCGAATAGCGCATCGAAGCGGGGTGCAATCTGCTGGAGCCAGCGCTGCGCCCGGGGCGAACGGACGGTGCGCCATTCGGCATCCCAATAGGATCCATCGTCCCGTTCGGCGATCCAGACGGCAACAAGGCTTCCGTAGATCGAGACACCGAAATCGGCATAGGCGTTTCTCATGAGGATGCGATCCTCTCGTCCGCGCCATCCATCGTGCGCCACCAGCGACGGAAAGGCACCGGCAGCGCGTTCCCTGAGATCGTCCCGCAACCACTCATACTCGAATTCCCAGTCGTCGGAATCCTCGACCTCCAGCACGGTGAACGCGACTATGCTGCCCGAAGGGTAGCTGACCGATCGGCCCATAACGACCTCCCTCAGGCAGCCAACGCGGCGGCGCTGGCCTCGTCGATGTCGGCGATGCCGCGGCCGCCAAGCTTGAGCAGCAGACTTGATGCCTCCTCGGCCTTGGCGGCAGCCGTGAGAATGGCGCGGTCGTCTTCCTTCAGCAGCTTGAGCCAATGGCCAATATAGCTGGCATGGCTGTCGAGATGTGCAACCGGAAGACCAAGTTCAGCACCCAGCATCGCGCTTGAAAGTTCGGCGATCAGTTCCTCGGCCGCATAGGCAGCGGTGCCGAAACGGTTCTTGAGATCGCGGTCTAGGCGGCTGTGATGGCCGGTCCAGTGCGAGAACTCGTGCGCCAGTGTCGCGTAGTAATGGTTGAACCCGGAGAACAGGTGCGCAGGCGGCATGGTAATTCGGTCGGCGGTCGGCTCGTAGTAGGCCTCATCGCCCTGATGACGGAGCACTGCCGGAAGCGCTCCAAAGAAGGCGTCGAGTTCCTGCTCGCGGCCTTCGGGCTCTACCAGGTCAAGCGTTGCGGCCGGGTGGAAGCGCTCCGGAAGATTCTCGACCTGGTCCGCGTTGAAGACCGGATAGGCCTTCAGGACGCGGCGGGCTTCCTTGCTGGTCTCACCGGTATCGGGAGCTTCCACCTCCTTGGTATAGCTCTTGTAGAAGATCGCGATGGTCGACTTCTCGCCCTTGCGGACCTGCGCACCGAGCTTCTGGGCCTGGTTGTAGGTCATCCAGTGAGAAGACGCATAGCCGCACATGTCGGCGACCATCCACAGCCAGAACACGTTCATGCCGCGATAGGGCGTCCCGCAAGCACGCAATGGGCGCGAAACAGGGACGCCGCGCCATGGCTTGATCCAAGGCTTCGTGCCTGCCTCGAGGCGCGCGATGATCTCCTGCGTAATGCGGGTTGCGGGCGATTGGGCATCACCGCAAAATCTCTGCCTGGTCATGTCGGGCTCCTGATATGGCCGACGGGCATCGATGCTCCATCAGTCCACGAACAGGGCGCAGCCTCTTCTCTCCGCTCTTTTCGAAAGCGGGCGAAATTCGCGACGAAGAGTTGGTAAGTCTATTTGTTGTGTTTACGTCGCCCGCCAACACATCTCGGCGGCGCTATGACGAACATGTCGGACGGTGCGGAAAGTCCGCTTCAAGCGTGCACTCGGCCCAAGCTGCCTTTCATTAGGCCTCCGGTCCGGGGCATGACGGAGTTGGAGAAGGAGAACGCGCGCATGTTCGTTTAGACGTCACCCGACTTCGAACTTCGGGCAAAGCCCGCAAGAGTCTCCTGCACGAAACTCCTATAGCGTCGAGGTGAGCGCCCAAGAAGGCTGGTGAATTGCTCGACATCGTTTGAAGAAGCGATGAACCCATTTGTCTGGAAGCCCTCGAACATGCGGCAAAGGTCGAAGGCCATCGACCGGGGCATGCCTCTCGCCAATTGATCCTCCGCAACCTTCAAATCGTCTCCGACATAATAGATCGGTTTACCTAGCTCACTGGACCAAATGTCGGTGGCAATGTCCGCTGAAACCACGTCAGCTCCAACTAGATTGTGACTAACAATAAATCCGCTACGGTCCCCGCACTCGAGCCGGGTAAGCTCGATCACCGCGGCGTCTACGATGTCTCTGACATCCACCATCGAGACGCCGCGCGACCCAATCACCATTGGGTACACGCTATGCTCAACCAAAACCGGAAGGGCATCGAGGTCATTTTGCATAAAATAGTTTGGTCGAAGAACCGCTCCTGAAAAGCCTAGACTTCTGATCGCGCGCTCGACAGCGACCTTTGCCGCGAAATGCGGTACATTAACAAACTTTTCCGCATCCATTACCGACAAGTAGACGATGTTCCTGACTCCCGCTTCATGTGCCGCGTTCACCGCAGTGATTCCCTGGTGCAATTCATCCGGGCGCACCGCGTTCAGTAGAAACAGTGTAGAAACACCTTCCATGGCGGATCTCAGAGACGTGAGATCAGAAAAGTCACCCTTCGCAACCTGAACGTTCTTCGGGAAAAGCGAAGTTTCCGGCGATCGCGTCATTACCCGGACGCTCAGACCGTCCATCGAGAGCCGAGCGCTCAATCTTGCGCCAATAGTTCCAGTCGCTCCAGTAACTAAGATCGTCATCTTATCGCCTTTCGAGCAGGTATAACAGATAGTTATGTTCAACACTTTTCCAACAAAATACCTCGCTACATGTATTTTCCGTCTGCGTAGATCAAAGGATCACCAGTTGATGCTGAAAGGCAACGTGTTACGCGTCCAACGAAAATGGTGTGACTGCCATATTCGACTTCAAGGTCGACGACGCTTTCGATACGTGCGATGGCGTCCTTCAGTATCGGAACTCCGGAAATACCGGTTTCCCAATCGCCGAAGCAAAACTTATCCTTGCCACGAACCGCACCGCCGAATGCGTTAGATATGTCGGCATGCTGCCGGCCCAGAAGGTTTATCGAAAATGGCTTGTTGATCGTCAATGAGGCACGCAGCGAGGCAGTCCGATTCACGCAAACCAACAGCGACGGCGGATCCATCGACAACGAGGTAACAGACGTAGCCGTCAAGCCAACGGGACCTCGTGCATCCGCACAGCAAACGACTGCGACACCTGCAGATAATCGGCGCATAGCGCTTCGAAAATGATCGCCAAGCTCCTGATCAGGACTCCTCTGCAGACCATCCTTGGAGCTTTGCATGGAACTGGCATCAAAGTTTCCGACATTTTCTTTTGTCAACTTACTGCCTTTCCAAACCACGAGATTCTATGATTTTTCCGGATGATCAATGGGGTGAGCCTTAAAGTGGGGGCAAGACTGAGGCCCATTCATCTGCCCACCACTTCGAGTGGGCAGTTGAACGTCATGGTGCTTCATTGCGGACCGATCGAGATTCACACCCCGAAGTGAGGGAAGATCTCGTCGCTGCGAAAAAATCACTCTGCAGTCCAGCCTCCATCAACGATTATACTTGTGCCAGTCATCAAACTTGATGCCTCAGAAGCGAGAAGCACTACCGACCCCATCAGGTCTTGTACTGTGCCGATCCGGCCTAGCTTGATCTTGGCCAGGACGCTGTCCCGGAAGGCCTCGTCCTCGAACATCGGCAGCGTCAGGGGCGTCTCGATGAAGGTCGGGGCAATGGTGTTGGAACGGATGCCGTAACGGGCGAGGTCTAGCGCAAAGGCCTTGTTCATGCCTTCGAGCGCCCATTTGCTGGCGCAGTAGAGGCTGCGGTTGGAGCCGCCGACATGGCCCATCTGCGATCCCATGTGGATCAGGCTTCCCGCCTTCCCCGCGGCAATCATCTGCCGGGCGCAGGCCTGGGCGACGAAAAACGCGCTTTTGAGGTTGAGATCGAGCACCGCGTCGTAGTCCGCCTCGGACACCTCCCACATCGGCTTGGGGCGATTGGTTCCCGCGTTGTTGACCAGAATGTCGAACGCCTCACGACCGGCGAAAAAGCCGGCCACAGCGTCAAGGTCAGAAACGTCGAGCGGCGCCGCGCTTGCACTCTGGCCAATCTGTGCCGCTGCGGCCTCAATCTCGTTGGCGGTGCGGGCCACCAGCGTAACCCTCGCCCCGGCCCCGGCCAGCGCGGCGGCAGCGGCCAGACCAATGCCGCGCCCGGCGCCGGTCACGACGGCGCGCTTGCCGTCGAGCCGGAACGAAGGGGTCTGCGGCAGTTCGCTCATGCCCGGGTCGCCTCGCTCGGTTCGGCCTGGCCGGCATAGGGCACGTTTCGCCCGCCAAAGCGGCGAACGCGGATATTGGCCTGCTCGCCATGGCCGGCGAAGCCTTCAAGCGCGCACAGTCGACTGCAGTATTCGCCAACCAGGGCACTCGCTTCGTCGGTCAGCACCTTTTGATAGGTGCAAGTCTTGAGGAACTTGCCGACCCAAAGTCCGCCGGTATAGCGCGCCGCCTTTTTGGTCGGCAGGGTGTGGTTGGTGCCAATCACCTTGTCACCATAGGACACGTTGGTCCGCGCGCCCAGGAACAGCGCGCCGTAATTAGTCATCTCGGTCAGGAAGTAATCGGGATCCTGCGTCATGACTTGCACGTGTTCGCTGGCGATATGATCGGCGATCCTGACCATTTCCTCATAGCTGTCCGCCACGATCACTTCGCCAAAGTTCTCCCACGCCTTGCGGGCATGATCGGCGGTGGGGAGGATCTGAAGCAGGCGCTCGATCTCGGCCATGGTCTCGCGGGCAAACTTCTCGCTGTTGGTCAACAGCACGCCGGGACTGTCGGGTCCGTGTTCGACCTGGCCGAGGATGTCGGTCGCGGCCATTTCGGGATCGCAGCCAATCTCGTCGGCAATGATCAGGGTTTCGGTCGGGCCGGCGAACAAGTCGATCCCGACGCGGCCGAACAGCTGGCGCTTAGCTTCGGCGACAAATGCGTTGCCGGGGCCGACCAGGATGTCGACTGGATCGATCGTCTCGGTGCCGATCGCCATCGCGCCGATCGCCTGAATCCCGCCAAGGGCATAGATCGCATCGGCCCCGGCCATGGCCTGCGCCGCGACGATGGCGCGGGCGAAGGTGCCCTGAAACGGCGGGGCGCAAGTGATCACGCGGCTGACCCCAGCCACCTTGGCGGTGATGACGCTCATGTGCGCGGAGGCGAGCAGCGGATACTTGCCGCCCGGAACATAGCAACCCGCAGCATTGATCGGCACGTGCTTGTGACCAAGTACCACGCCGGGCAGTGTTTCCACCTCGACGTCCTGCATCGATGCGCGCTGGATCGTGGCGAAGTTCCGCACCTGCGCCTGCGCGAACTCGATGTCCTTGCGTTCCTGAGGGGTCAGGCTGTTGACCGCCGCATCGATCTCGGCCTGTGACAGGCGATAGTCCGCGCGGTCCCAGCCATCGAACTTGATCGACATGTCGTGGATCGCCGCATCGCCTCGCTGCGCGATGTCAGCCAGCGCCGCCTCGACAATATCACGCACCTTACGGTCAGCCGTCGCTTTTTCTTCCGATGACACTCCCACCTTAAGATACTGTGCCATTTCACTTATCCCTCCCTCGGCCGATCTCAGGCGACCACTCGGTTCTCGATCGCGCCAATGCCGTCGACTTCACAGCGCACCACATCTCCAGGTTGCAGAAAGGCTTGCGGATTCATGGCGACCCCAACGCCCTCTGGCGTGCCAGTCGCGATCAGATCGCCGCTTTCCAGCGTAAAAGCTGTCGAGAGGTATTCGATCTGCTCCCAGAGACTGAACACCATCTCCGACGTATTGTTTTCCTGGCGAAGCTCTCCGTTGACTGAGCAGCGCAATCCGAGAGCATGAGGATCGGCGATCTCGTCTGCAGTTACGATCCACGGCCCGATCGGACCATGGGTGTCAAAGGACTTGCCCATCGTGAAGGTCGGCGAATGAAACTGCCAGTCTCGGGCACTTACATCATTGCAAACCGTATACCCGAAGACGTGTTGATGAGCATTCTGCGCGTCAACGCCTTTAGCGGGCAGACCAATGACCGCAGCCAGCTCGACTTCGTAATCGAGCTTTTCGGTGACAGATGTCACGATGTCATCGAAGGGGCCAGAGATGCAACTTGTCTGCTTGTTGAACCAGTACTGCTGCTGCGGCTTGGGCACGCCGAGTCGTTCGGATTCAGCAATATGCTTGCGATAATTCATGCCGATCGCAAGGAATTTGCCGGGTCGCTCAAGCGGTGCCAGCAATCGCACGTCAACGAGCGGAACAGTGCGTTCGCGCCTAGCTACGACTTCGCGGACGCGGGCCAAGGCGGCTTCTCCGCCGGCGATGATCGACAGCATGGTGGGATAGTCCTGAGAGATCGGATCCAAGGCAATGATCGTCTCGCCTTCCAGTGCTCCCAAACACACCTTGCTGCCGTCCTGAAAACGCAAAAGCTTCATAAAGGGGCTCCAAATAGAATTGGCCTGCAATCACCAGGCTGTAGTTCCACCATCAATGCGGATATCGGTCGCAGTAATGAACGAGCTTTCGTCCGAGGCGAGAAAGAGCGCTAGGGCAGCGACTTCCTCCGGGCGGCCAGGTCGCCCGAGCATTATCTTCTTCAGCATAGGTCCGCTGAAGTCTGCATGCTGCAGTAGCTCCTTCGTTGCGCCAGTTTCGATGAGCCCCGGCGAGAGTGAATTTGCACGGATGCCGCAGTGCCGACCCTCCATCGCAAAGTGTCTCGTCATGGAAAGGACAGCACCTTTGCCTGCAGAATGCGCCAAGCCGGGCAAAGCCTCGTACCCGATCCACGCGGAAACTGAGGCCATGTTGATGATAGCTCCGCCCCGCGTTCCCAGCGCAGCCCATGCGGCCTTCGTCAGATTGAAGACAATGCTGACTTCGGCTTCAAGCGTATCGGCAAATTGTTCGTGGGTCAGGTCATCAAGCCACGCGAACTGTGCATCGGCCGCACAGTTGAACAGGACGTCGAGCTGGCCGTAATGCGAAAGCGCAAAGTCCACCAATCGCTGACACATCGCCGGGTCGCGCGGGTCACAGGGTTGGAGCGAAACCATGTCGCCGCCAGCTTCGCGAACAGCAGTGACACAGGCTTCGGCGGGTTGCGCATTAATGTCGCACCCGACCACTTTGGCCCCTTCGCGCGCGAAGGTCTCCGCAGAAGCGCGCCCGATACTTCCGCCCGTGCCCGTGATGAGGCACACTTTGCCTGCAAGACGTCCAGCCATTTGCATTGCTCTCTTGGAAAGCAAGTCGGGAGGCCGGGCGACCGGTCCTCCCGACTTGCTCGATTAGAAGTCGAACGTCAGCCGGGCACCGAAAGTCCGGGGAGGCCCGAGCTGGGTTGCGGTGGGACCAGGTATGCCTCCCAGGGCTGAAGATCCTGGGACAGCCCTGTTGAGGAGGTTCTTGCCCCAGATGCCCAAGCTCCAGCGATCGTTGTCGCTGTAGTAGGTCAATGAAGCGTCAACCAAGGTGAAGTCACCGAGAAGGTCGCCAGGAACGAGCGCAAAGTCTCCCCAGTAAGACGATTCATACCTGGCATCGGCTCGGGCCCGGATGTAACCCGAACGCATGGTGAAATCGTGGGAATACCCAGCGGTGACAGTCCATGTGGGAGCAAATGCGATCGGATTGCCGCTGTAGCTAACCCCATTGGGCTGCACGAAATCCTTGTAGGTGCCGTGCACGTAACCTACCGAAACATTCAACTGATCGGCAGATGACGGCTTTACAACGAGATCGGCCTGGAAGCCGTAGATATCCGTGCGCTTCGCGTTGAAGATCGGATTGAAGGCAGCGCTGATATCGTAGCTCTGCTGCAGCAAGTCATTGTACCTGTAGAAGTATCCCTCCAAATTGAGCTGGACCATGTCGTTCAGGAACCGGGATTTTATGCCCGCCGAGAACGCATTGAGGGTCGACGGCTTCACCGCATTGTCGAATGTGGCGGAATTAGCCCTCTCGTTGAAGGTTCCCGGCGTGTATCCGGTCTGGAAGCCAGCGTAACCTAGGATCTTTGGCGTGATGTCATAATCGACTCCAATCTTGAAATCGACGTGGCGGTAGCTCTTGTCGAAATCATAAATCGCGCTGTCGTAAGCAACGCCCGCACCTTCACGCTTGAAATAGCTGGCACGTGCACCTGCAGTAAGCCGCAGCCGCTCGGTTGCCGAATAGGTCAACTGGCCAAATGCCGACAGATTATCAAGGCGGTTACGGGTCACATTGCTGATGAAGACACCGCCACCGAACAGCCCGAAGGCCCCGCTGTTGGTCAGGCGTGAACCATACAGACCGACCAGCCAGCGCACTTTGCCGGCTTCTCCGGCAAGACGGAACTCCTGGGTGACTTGCTCATACTTCGAAGTCAGTCTGGCCGGAATCGAAGTCAGCCAGAAATTCTGATCGGAATCGATGTATTGATAGGAGGTGATGGATGTCAGTGTTGTGCTGCCGATTTCTGCATCGAGCTGCGCGCCGGCCACGTAGTTGTCGTAGCTCTGCCCAAGCGCAGTGATTGCCCCGAACGGAGCCAGAGGTGTCAGCGCCCCTGTGCGGGTGTCATCCCATGGGTTATCCGGATGGAGGTAGGCCCCGTTCCGGACACTCATCGTCGCCACATCGAATGACCGCGTGACAACATTGATCGGGCTGCCGTTCTTGGTCGCAACAGATCCCCACAGATACAAGGAGACGGCATCGGACGGCGAGTAAAGAGCGGACAGGCGACCGGTGAAGTCCTCCTGAGAATTCGCGCCACTTCTCTGATAACCATCGTGGCGCACGTAATCAACGGCACCGCGTATCGCCAATTCGTCCGAGACAGGAATGTTCTGAACAGCCGTTGCGTGGAACAAGCCGTAGTTCCCCCCCTCGGCGATCAGCTTTGTCTCGTAGCGATCAGACGGGCGATTGAAATTGACGTTGACCGTGCCACCCATTGCCGTGCCACCATAGAGTGTCCCTTGCGGGCCAGGCAGCACTTCAATCTGCGCGACATCGAGAAAACCCGCACTTGCGCCCTCGCGCGGCGTCGAGACGCCGTTCACGTTTAGGGCGACAACTGGCTGTACGTTGGCGAAGTCAAGGGAGGCGCCCACACCCCGGATGAAGATCTGCACGGACTGCTGCTCGATCTGGAAGCGCGCACTCGGCACCAACGCTTGCGCGGCCGGGAGATCGCTAATCCCGCGGGCAACCAGGGTATCGCCGGCAATGGCAGTAATCGCAGCCGGCGTCTTTTGAAGCAGCGTGGAGCGCTTCTCAGCGGTGACAACGATGTCCTGTACACCCGCATCATCGCCGTTTGCGGCATCAGCGACGTCCGGTTGCTGCGGGAGAGCCTCCTGGGCGAAGGCTGCTCCGCCGTGGCTAAGCGCCAGAACCGAAACACAACAAGCGAACTTTTGCTTCCAAGCCATGCTAAACCTCCCTCCAAAATAATTTCTAATGGTCTAAATGTTCTACTAATTATCAATACTTTGGCTGCTCATTTAGATCTCCCGCTTCTGAAATGTAGGTTCCGATGCGGTTGCCCCTCACGACAGGCACGAACAATGCAGATGGATGCTCCGCGTCGTGATGGATGGTCACCCATGAAGGACGCTGCTGGACGACATGCCCCTTGCCCAACCGGGCGAAGAATGTGTCTGATCGATCAGTGTCGCTGGAACTTACGCCGAGTGCCAGGCGATGCCCTTGCTTGAACACATTCGCTGTCGGAATCAGGTTAATGTCGAAGCGGTGGGGCGCGCCGGGCGTAAGTTCAGCCTGCGCGTTAAAAGGATACTGCCAAAGCCACGGCTTCGAGAGCTCCGGATCAGTCTCACGCATGCTTCCTTTGAGCCAGCCGCGCGTCAGGAGCGTGCGCTCACCGTCGGGAGCGATTTCCCATAACGTCAGAAAGAGCAGCAACTCAGGCTGGGTGCTCGACGCATAAATCGTTGCGGTAAGCGGGCCGACAACTTCGGTCTCCTCGACCATTGGCGGCGTGGTGAACAGAATTCCGCCGCGTTCGTTGTACCGGTTATCCTCATAGCTCGTACCGCCTTCATGCGGCCAGTGCTCATGCTCTGACAGCAGCCCCTTGAAGTGCAGGTAGAAGGGCTGCCAGACCGTTTCGGGCATTGGCCACGAGTGGCTCTGCTTCCAGTTTCCGCCGCTGCCCATCACGTAGAGATTGACCGCAGGTTCCTCGAGATAACCTGTATCGTTGCCTTTGAGCCAGTGATCGAACCAGCGCAGGGACTCCGTCGCATATTGGTAAATGGGTCGATCGAGATACATCGGAGGTCCTACGACCAGCTTCTTTGGCGCGGAGAGTTTTTCCCAAGCCCTGAATTCCCCGGGCAGATGAAGCATGTACATGTCCCAGGAAGCACCGATCATCATCGGGATTCGGATGTCTTCAAGGCGAGGGTTGCGCTCAGCCCAATAGGGGCCGTCATGCGCATTGATGAGTACGTCGATGATGAGCGGATGGCCGCCGTCCTCGGGAGCCTTGATAGCTTTGGCGAGGGCCGGAACGGCCATCAGATCCTGATCCGCGCGCAGCTCCTCGATCCGGCGCCTGTACTCGTCCTCACCCAGGGCGTCGCGAGACCAGCCCTTAATCCGCGATCCATCGAGATGTTCGGCCCAGCTCGTCAGGAAGCCAGCAGCGAGGATGCCGCCGTGATAGAATTTGTCCCGATAGAAATCATTGTAGCCGTAAAGCCCGAACACCGCCTTCAGTGCGGGGGGATTGCGCGCAGCCACCTGCTTCGCGCAGACCGAGAAATAAGACGCACCGAACATGCCGACGCCGCCCGTGCACCACGGCTGCTCGGCAACCCAGGCGATGACCTCGACGACATCGTCGACCTCGCGCGGGCTGTAATGAGCATAAACGCCTTCCGACTGCCCCGTGCCGCGCGCGTTGACGATCACATGAACATAGCCGCGCCGCACGAAGAAGTTGGGATCTCCCGCCTCGGCCTGGGCATTGGGGAAGGTGATCGCCTTTGGAATCGACGGGGCGGATTGCATTGCCTGATCGTAGGCGTGGACGCCGATGATCGCGGGAAAGCTGCCAGCCGATGTCGGGCGGAACACGTCAACTGAGATGCGGACACCATCCGACATCTCGACCTTGACGTTTCGCTCGATCACAACCCCATGTTCGCGGGGCGACAACTGCCAATCGAGGGAGAACATGCGTTAGGCCTTCAGGCCGGCGAGCGCAGCTTCCGCAACCGCCAGATCCATATCCGCCGTTGCGCCGCTGACGCCAACAGCACCTACGCAAACGCCATCGACCAGGATGGGCAGGCCACCGTCGATCAGCGAGAAATCGGTCAGATGGGGCATCGTGATTGCCGAGCCCTCATCCGACCCGACGAAGGCCCGCACACCGGCGGTCGGTGCCCCTGTTACCGCCGCCGTCCAGGCCTTCTTGAAAGCCACCTGATAAGGCAGAACGGTCGCGCCATCCATGTGTGCGACTGCCTTGATCTGCCCCGAACGATCGACCGCCACAACGCACATGGGCACGCCCATCCGCTCGGCTTCGTCGACGCCTGCGGCGACAATCTTCTGCGCGGCTTTGAGCGTCAGCATGAGGGACGGTGCAGCAATATTCGCATTATCGGTCATGAGGCATCTTTCCAGAGAACTGAATTGATCGGGTCAGACTCGCCCCCTTTGTGAAGGACGGGATTCGCTGACCCACCTCACCATCCACGACGCGATGGATTGCGGAAAATTGTTGTTATGAATGGCTCGTATTAGGCGGCTTTATCGGAACCGGAGCGCGCGCATGAGATGCCCGGCATTCGCGGTCGGTAATAGCGACTACGATTATGCCGAGGTTATCACTGGGCATCAAAGGCAGAAGACTGGGAGAAGCCCTTCAGGAAATTGCGCAGCCACATATGTGCCGGGTCGTTATCGTTACGGCGGTGCCAGATGAGTTTGTGATTGAGTGGCGCAAGTTTGAATGGCGGCTCGAAAATTGCGATCTTGCCAAAATGAGCCGATCGTTCAGCAACCTGGCGCGGCACCACTGCAGTCATCGAGGTGCCAATCAACGCTTCAATCGCCAAAGCGTATGTGGAAACGAGCAGTGCCGTCCGCGGTCGCTCTGGCAACGTGCTCAGGGCGCGTTCCACCGTACTGCGAAAGTCACCCCCAAAACGTGTTTCGACATGATCGGTCGAGCAGAAGGCTTCATAAGTTACACCATTGCGAAAGCACGTATTCGACTGATCGACGACCAAGACATATTGGTCGGAGTAAAGTGGCTCGTTCGCAAGCGAGTCAGCGTCACTGATGGGATCCCACAGACCAGGCTCGTAAAGCTGAACTGCCAGGTCGACTTCACCGTCTTGAAGCCGCCGAAGCAGGCCCGCTGTCACGAAGATGTCGATCTGGCAGCAAAGATTTGGTGCCGCTCGTCTGAGGCTTCGCATTGCCGGAACCCCGAATATCTCGGCGACCGAACTGGACATAAGCAGGTGAAAGTTTCGGCTATCGTTTTTCGGGTTGAATTCGGACTGCCGATTGAGGACCGCCCGGATGTCGAAAAGCAGCTCCTTGGCGGGTTGCACCATTTGTTGACCAAACGGCGTGAGCTCCATTTGCCGACCGACCCTTTCCAACAGCTGGTCGGAAAACTGCGTGCGCAATTTGCTGAGTGCTATGCTCATTGCCGGCTGGGTGACGCACAGCCGGGACGCGGCCCGGGTCACGCTTCGCTCCGTCAGAAGCGCATCCAGCGCAACCAGGAGATTGAGATCCATCCCATCAAGATGCATCCTGTTGCCTTCTTCGCATCCGCGCCCGCGCTTCAGCTGGGGGGCTGAGACAGCCTCCGTTGCTAGCGGCGCCGGCGCTTCGGTCGGCACCGCTGAGCAAGGATCTGGTCAATTGACCAGATATCCGCCGTCAACAGGCACCGCGGCACCATTAATGAAAGATGCGTGGTCAGAAAGCAACCATGCCACGGCTTCGCCGATTTCACGCGGAGCAGGAAACCGGCCCATCAAATGGCGGTCCTTTGATCGTCCCAGGAATGCCTTGAACTCGGGCTGCTCTGCCAGGCGCGAAATGAGGTCGGTCTCCACGATACCCGGCAACACGCTGTTCACACGGATGTTTTGCCCGCCAAGTTCAACAGCAGCGGCGCGAGTAAGGCCCACCACGCCGTGTTTGGCCGACACGTATTCGGCGGCATTGGCGATCGCGATCTGAGCAAGGCCGGAAGCAGTGTTGACAATCGCACCCCCGCCGCTGCGCAACATTGCAGGCGCCTGATGTTTGATACAGAGAAAGACGGCGGTCAGATCGATCCGCAAGGCGCGTTCCCACTGTTCCAGACTGAGTTCGGTGAGGGGAATGTTGCTCTGCTCTACACCGGCATTGTTGAACGCCCCGTCGAGCCGACCATAATGTACGAGAGTTTCCGCCACCAATTGCTTGATGGCCGCTTCCGACTCGAGATCAGCTTCAAGGTAGATGGCCTCGCCGCCAGCTTTGCAGACGCTTTTCGCGACAGCTTCACCAGCAGTCTGGTTGATATCGCTCACCACCAGTCGCGCGCCATGTTCAGCAAGGACTGCGCAGGCTGCCGAGCCAATCCCCCCGCCACCGCCTGTCACGAGGATCACCTTTCCATCGAGCATCTTCTTCATCAGCCATCCTCTCTTCATGAATGAGCCACCTGCTCACTGAACAACGATTCCAGCAGCAAGTCTGATCTGCTTGACGAACGTCTCCGACACGTCCTCGGCACTGACCACGCCCAGCAGAACGCGCTCATATGCATCGCCGAGCGACGCCCAGAAAAACGCGCCAGCTCGCAGCCGCGCTTCCTCGGGGCAGTACAGGTTCGCGAGGATCCGCTCGATGACGGTTATGGCCTGGCCCGGTCCTCCCTCGTAGAAGATGTCGCCTAGGCCGCTGAAATGGTTGATCTCGCCGACCATCATGCGGAAGAGCATGACAATGTCGCGCCGGGTAATGAGGTCGACCACGATGTGGCCATAGTCGATCAGCATCGACCTCGCCTCCTCCGCGGTCTCCGCGCACTCATAGCGGTCCGGCATCAGCATTTCTTGGCACTGGTCATTCAGGCAGGCGATGAACAGAGTCCGTTTGTCGGCGTACTGACGGTAAACCGTCATTTTGCCGACACCAGCTTCCTGCGCGATGCCGTCCATGCTTGCGCGCTCATACCCACTGCTGAGGAATACCCGCTGGGCCGCCTGAAGGATCTGAGCCTTCTTCAGCGCGACACGCGCGAACCGCTTGTCTCCGGGATTCCATTGGCGGCGATTTTCACTGCTCATAATGATACGATACCGTCTTGTCTCATATGAAAGGAGGTTCTATTAGAGCCCGACTCGCGACGCAAGGAAGAAGTTGGATCAGTCACTCGAACGCGGGCGGATAATTTCGAGCTTCGGCAACAGCGAACGCCCTCTGCAATTCCGGGCAGGTCGCGGAAACAAGGAGATGGATCTTGAGCTCATTTGATCGTGCAGCAGGCAGCGCCTTCTGCTTTCCGGACCAACAGAACTCCGAGTTCTGCGCGCGGGCCGCGGCGCTTCGCGATCTCATCAAGACCGAAGCCGCCAAAGAGGAGAATCGCGGAGCAACGTCGTTGAAAGCGGTCGAGGCGATGCGCGAAGCCGGGCTCTACTGGTTACTGGTGCCTGAAGCCCTTGGTGGTTCCGACAAGGGGGTGAGCGAAATCACGGCGCTGGCCGAGGAGGTCGCGAGCGCGGATTCCTCGACGGGCTGGTCACTCGCCGCTCAAAGCATTGCAACCATGGTCGCCGCCACCTTTTGCTCGGACGCGCACGTCGAACGAATGTTCGGCGGCGCGCGCCTGCCAGTGATGAGCGCAACCTATGCGCCGACTGGCAAGGCGGTGCGGTCGGGCGACAACTACACTGGCAGCGGCCGCTACAGCTTCGGCAGCGGCATTTCCCATGCCGATTGGGTATCTTCGGCCTTTGTGCTGCAGGAAGGCGGCAAGGCGGTATTGCAGGAAGACGGCCAACCGCGCGTGGTTGGCGCCTTCCTTCCCGCAGACCGTGTCAACGTCCTGGGTAATTGGGATGTTGTCGGGATGGAAGCAACCGGGAGCTTCGATTATGAAGTGCCCGAGCAGACTTTCCCCAGCGACTGGACTTTCAACCAATACTGGACCGAGCCGATGCGGCAATCAAAGGCCGCAACGATTGGAACTCTGGTTGCAGTGTGCGCCGGCCACGTCGGCGTAGCGCTGGGAGTTGCCAGGCGTTCTCTTCACGAAGCGGCGCATTCGGCGAGTTTGAAGAAGCGTCTTTATGCGACGGCCTCCATTGCCGACACCCCGACCTTCAAGATCGACTTCGTTCGAAACGAAGCTCTTTTCCAAGCTGCGCGAGCCAGGACTTACGACCTGCTCGCCAAGGTCGATCGCAAGGCTGACGCGAATCAGCCGCTTACCGAGGGCGAGATTCAGCAAATCCGGCAAGTGACGACCTGGACTCATCAAGTCTGCCGCGATGCCGCGCTGCTCGCATACAGCTCGGTTTCCTCGTCGCTTCGTCGACCGAGCATTCTAGCGCGTAATGCGATGGACGCAGCTGTCGCGGGTCAGCATTTCATCGTCAACGATATGACAATGATCGATGCTGCCCCCGCCATCATCGATCAGTGGGCCGACGAGAGCGCCCAGAGCGTGGGAGGCCACTGGTGACCCAGGAACAACTTCGAGGGGCCGAACCGGCCGGTGTCCATTCACTCGACCATTTTGCGTTGACCGTCCCAGATTTAGGCGAAGCAAGGCAGTTCTTCGAGGCGTTTGGTCTCGAAGCAAAGGAAGAGGAAGGCACTCTTGAACTCTACACATTTGGTTCTCACCACATGTGGGCAAGGCTGCAAAATGGTCCCGCCAAGCGCCTGCACTATCTGAGCTTTGCTGCCTACGAGGAGGACCTGTCGCATTTCGAAGAGCGGCTCGACAAACTGGGCGTCGAACGCGTCGCCGGCCCCGAGGGCGCTCTGGACAAAGGCGGCATCTGGTTTCGGGACCTGAACGGCATCCCGGTACAGATCAGGGCCGGTTCCAAGAAGACGCCGGATGCCAAGAAAGCGATACCGCCAGCTCAAGGGGCCGCAGCCGTCCGAAGCGCGCCACTGCGGGGTTCACTGCCACCGGTCCGCCCATCGCGGCTGTCGCATATCCTCCTCCTGGTACCAGATGTCCCGGCGGCAGTCGCATTCTACGAGACCACTCTTGGGCTACGACTTTCTGACAAATCAGGGGATGTTGTTGCATTCACGCACGCGATGCACGGGTCTGATCACCACCTAATTGCCTTTGCGAAATCCAACGGGACTGGACTTCATCACTCGAGCTGGGATGTTCCGACGATCGACGATATCGGCCGGGGCGCTGGGCAGATGCAGGAAGCAGGTTATGAACGGGGCTGGGGCGTCGGTCGTCACGTGCTGGGCTCGAATTACTTCTACTACGCTCGTGATCCCTGGGGCAGCTATGCGGAGTACTCGTTCGATATCGATTACATTCCCGAAGGCACGGAATGGGAGCCAACGTCGCCGCACGAAGATAACTCCTTCTATCTGTGGGGCCCCAATCCGCCTGAAGATTTCACCCACAATTACGAGGCATGTTCGTGATTGAGATACGCCTTACGGATTAGCTTATCCTGTCCGTCGTCAGAACATTTGGCGCAACTCGCGGCGTAGATTAGCGGAGTGTAGGCCTCGCCTTGGGATTGATGTTAGGCGAGCTTGCGGTAATGCAAGCGCCGAAGTTCGATGGTCTGTCGCTTGATCCTTTCGCGCTGTTTGATGATGGCTGGTGCCCTGCCGAAGTAGGCGTTGGCAGGCGTCACGTAGTTCAGGCTCTCGTGATAGCGCTGGTTGTTGTAGTGCTCGACGAACGCCTCGATCTGGACCTCAAGGTCGCCGGGCAGGAAGTAGTTTTCCAAGAGGATGCGGTTCTTCAGGGTCTGGTGCCAGCGCTCGATCTTGCCCTGGGTCTGCGGATGTCACGGGGCACCGCGCACATGGCTCATCTTCCGGGCCTCGATGTATTCGGCCAGTTCGCCAGCGATGTGGCTGGGGCCATTGTCGCTGAGCAACTTGGGTTTGTGCAGGACGTGGGCGTTGTCGCAGCCGGAAGCCTTAAGGGCGAGGTCCAGCGTGTCGGTCACATCCTCGGCCCGCATGCTAGTGCACAGCTTCCAGGCGATGGATATAGCGGGAGAAGTCGTCGAGCGCGGTGGACAGGTACATCCAGCCCCAGCCAATGATTTTGAAGTAAGTGAAGTCGGTTTGCCACATTCCGTTCGGCCGTGTGGTCTTGGTATGGAACTCATTGGCCGCTTTCACCACGACGTGCGCCGGGCTGGTGATCAGGTCGTTCGCCTTGAGAAGCCGGTAAACCGTAGCTTCGGACACGAAGTAGCGCTTCTCGTCAGTGAAGCGCACTGCCAGTTCGCAGGGGCTTAGCTCGCTGCAATCCAGCGCCATTTCGACGATCTGGTCCTAGATGTCCTCGCCAACGCGGTTCCACACCCCGCTCGGCACCGATGGCCGTCTGGGTCGGGAACGGTCCTTCCTACTCGTGGACGCCGGCGCGAAAGTTAAGCTGCCATCGGACTTGGCGGGGCTCACGACGTTGCATTATCAGAGCACTGACAAGGACAAGGTGACGCGGACCGTGGGAAAAGCCTGCGATGATGTGCGTGGGCGCATTTAGTTCATCGACGTCCGGCGCGATCGATCCGCAAGCTGAAGCGGCTAGATTCTCGAGGGGCAGGCCGGAAGCGGTACGAGCTTATTTAATAAGGTGAACGTATGGCCGGTCCCGAGGGTCGGGGAACGCTCAGCGACTGGCCATTTTCAGGCGAAATCTGATACCTCCTCAAGATTACCGGAATGTCAGCTGCTGTTGTTCATGCACCCAAGACAGAATTGTATGTCAACGGCCCAATTCAAGAAAAGAAGAAGCGGCCCCTCCCGGCATGGGAGGGACCGCTTCAGGGGTTGAGACGACTGACCTGTCAGGAGGAGGTCAGGCAGCCATCTCGCGGGGGGCCGGGCAATCGTCGTTGGCACTGCCAATGGGTGTCTTTGCTTCGGCGTCGAGCTCGTCTTGTTCGTCCGACACATGCTCGGCAGGATCGGCGAAGCGCATCACCGCCGGGACCCAGGCGATTGCCCGGTCACGCACCTCGGCTTCGGTAATGTAGGTCCCGGCGAACACCCGCTCGGCACTCATCGCCAGGTCAGTCTTCTTCACCGATGCGAACCTTGCCGAGAGTTCCGGTCCGCCGACGTCAGCGAGCGCATCGAGAATGACCTGCTTCGACACGCGGTCGAAGTAGTTGGCCGCCGTCGGGCGCCACCATTGGGCCATGTCGATGCCGATCTGGCAGCCCAGGCGATCCTGGAGGGCGATGTGCCGGTCACCCGCCATGTTGAGACTGGCCTCGAACGTCCGGCCGACCACAAACCCAAGCCAGGCGGCACGAGCATCATCGCCGAGGCTGCGGAACCGATCAAAGCGGGTGGCGACGTCTTCCCTGGCACGCCAGCTTTCATCGAGGCCACTCTTGAAGTCAGCCAGCGCCGCACTCGCAGGCGCATCCTTCGCTTCGAACCCGACGATTGGCCCTACTGGCACGCTGCCGCGAATTGTGGTCGCCGAGCGCGAACGCCAGTCGAGCGTATCGCCATCGGCCAGCGTGAAGACCAGCAGGTCAAGCGCAAGGCCGGGATCGGAAGCGACGTGGAGGGCAAGGACGTCACGGCGTTGCATCGCCAGTTCATCGACGAGGCGTTTGGACAGGGCCGCGCGGCGCGGACCGTTGTCGCCGCCATCAGCAATGACCTCGATTCCATCATGGTCATCCGGTTCTGCGGACTGGCGCTCGCCGTAGAAGACCGGCTGAAGCACTGGCGTCCCGTCGCGTGACAAAGTGAGGATCATGCCCGCGTCACCCTTCAGTTCAGGCGCCAGTACGGGCGGCCGGCTGCGGATATCCTGGCATTCGCGCTCGATTGCCTCGATCGCGGCCTCGGCAGCAGCCACGGCTTCTTCGGCGCTCTCCTCATCTTCGAGGATCGCGGCATACTCGTCATAGGACACGTCGAGTTCATCGAGCCGTGCGAGTTCGGCCTCGGTCAGCGGCGCGGGTTCGGCCGGAAGTCGAACCAGACCATCGACCAGATCGTGGCTGGCATAGGGATCCAGCGTCGGCTTGACCCAGGCGAGCCCCTGCTCGGCAGCGAGCGCCTTGGCCTGTTCCTCCATCTTTGCTGCAGCGAGGTTTTCGAGCAAAGCAACGTCGGCCCAGGCCTCGCTGTCATCGTCGTCGAAAAGCTCCCGCTCGATGCGTCCACCGGCGGCGAGATAGACGTCACGCCCGACCAGACGTGCCCGGGGATCGTTGCCACGGACAGTGCCCGCGAGCACCATGCGCCGGATGCTGTCCGGATTGGGGGCGTAGTAGGCCGACGATACCTGCTCGAAGACCTGCGCCTGGATCGCCTGATCCGAGGTCGCACCATAGGCCTTGGCCAGGTCGAGTGTGATCTCGCCAGCGGCGAGCGCCTCGAACACAACCGGCGCGAGTTTGGCAAGCCGCAGGCGTCCCTCGACGAAGCGCACGGTGAGCCCAAAGCGGCGAGCGACGTCTTCGATGGAAGCGCCGCCCTCGATCAGCGAGGCAAAGGCAACGGCTTCGTCGGCCGGGTTCATCGCGAGGCGGTGGAAGTTTTCGGCAAGGCTGGTCTCGACCGCAGCTTCCGCCGTGTCTTCAAGGACCAAGCAGGTCACCTGATGATCGCGAGGCAGCACCTTGTCGTCGGCGAGCGTAAGCATCGCCCTGCGGCGGCGTTCACCGGCTTCGACCTCGAACTTGCCCCTGGCCGCAGGCCGGACAATGAGGTTCTGCAAAAGACCGAGCGCGGCGATGCTCGCTGCGAGCTCGGCATCGGCAGCGGCGTCGGAATGCTTGCGAACATTGCGGGGAGACTGGACGAGCTTGTTCAACGGGATCGTTCTGATCATGGCACATACTCCTGATTGCGAGCCCGGCAGACCGACCATCGGCGCCCAATCGGCTCATCAAGGCAAAGCCCACTCCCCTCTCTTCTTGCGTATCGGGATCACCTGCCAATGACCGGTCCAGGGCCGCTGTCTGTTTGAGCCGCTATGCCCCTTCAAAGGGGCGATTACAGGATTGTAACTGGACAGGCCGAGCGCTCCGAAATGTCGAGTCGGACACACACGATGGGGTCAATTCGCTCCGAATCGCGAAGTTTCAGAGAAATTCAGTCTGACAAGCGACACTTGACGCTTGGCAGAGATTTGCGTATCAAGCGGCGTGGAAATCGAGAGCATCTCGCACAAGGCGCTACGAAACTTTGCCGAAACCGGCAAGGCCAAGGGACTGCCAGGAAATCTGGTGGCGCGCCTTCGCAATATGCTCGCCTGGCTGTCAGTAATCGAGGTGGCTGACGAACTTCTGGTGCCGCCAAATTTCGGCGCGCATCTGCTGAGCGGGGACAGGGCTGGCACCTGGTCTCTGACCGTGACGCGCAACTGGCGAATGACATTCCGGATCAACGCGGCGAACGCCATCGAGGATCTGGATCTGGAGGATTATCACTGATGGCTATCAAGCTTCACCCCAGCTTTGCGGTTCATGCCGGTGTCTGGCTGCGCACTGAGATCGTCGAGCCGCATGGCCTGACGGTTTCGGCCGCAGCCGAGAAGCTCGGTGTCTCGCGCCAGGCGATGAGCAGCCTGCTCAATGGCCGGGCTGGCATCTCGGCCGAGATGGCGATCCGGTTTGAAAAGGCGTTCGGCCTCAGGGCAGACAGTCTGCTGCGGATGCAGGCGGCGCACGACCTTGCCGAGGCGCGCCGCCACGAAAAGGACATCAAGGTCGAAAAGATCGCCGCCTGATCCGTCATCGCAGCGGAGCTACCGGGTAAGACGGGCCAAGATCGCGTTCGCCTGGTCCGTCGGCACAAACAGGCGCGTCTGATACCGAATGATTTCCGTGAAGCAGCCCTGAGCCTTGTACCAGTCGAGCCGGGCGGCCGACCAACCAGCAAGCTCAAGTCGCTGCGCGCCGTTGACGAGGCTTCGTTTGAGGATCAGCGCCTCCCTGCCCCGCACTTCCATCGGGCGACCTGATCGCATGACAGCCTGCACGATATCTTCGGCGGACAAGACGCTGGCCTCCTCAAGGCCAAGCGTACGGCACAGGTCGGGCACACTATGGACCGGCACTTCGCGGCCAAGGAGCGAATTTCCGTCCTTTGCAGCGATCCGGCTGACCCGGACGTAGTCCGAAGGCAGCTTGTCCCAGACAGGCAGGAGCAGTCCGGTAGCCAAGTGAAGCCGTTCACGCTTGCAGCTGGACGTCGCCTCATCGACCTCGGCCTGCCACAGGCGCTCGAACTCCGGCAGCTCGATCACCTCCCAGCTACTCTCTGCGAGTTGCTCGGCGGCAATATACGTTCGCTTGAGCGGGCGGATCATCTCGAAACGGGCAATGCGCGTGCCATCGTCAGAGAGAAGGCTGCGCGCCGGGACCAGCAAGGCGACACGGCCCGACCGGGCGTTATGCATCAGGCGATGCCGCACAGTGTCGAGACCAAAGTGTTCGCCGAGCCGTTTGAGCGTCAGCGGCTTCAAAGCCCGGGCAATCTCCAGCTCCAGCAGATGCGTGGTCGCTCCGGATGTGGCATCGGTTCGCAGCAGCGTATCGGAGATCACGTCGAAGCTTTCGACCGCGATGGTCTCAACGCCAAGATCGAGGGTTCCAGCTTGCCGTGCGGCATCGACCCGTGCCTCAACCAGGGAGATGAACTCGTCGAAGATCGCGTTTTGCAGCGCGATCGGCAGCGCCAGGATGCGATTGAGCCAGCGCTGGATCGACGGCAGATCGTCTACCAAACTCCCGTCAGCACCCTCAATCCTTAGCCCGGTCAGGTCCTGAAACCTGGACAGGCCGACAGCCTCGAGTCTGCCCATGAACAGAAGCCCGAACCAGCGGTTCAGCGCTTCCTTGGCATATGTGCTTTCGAGGTTGTCGGAGGGATCGAAGAGGTTTTGACCGCCAGTCTGGCGTTGGCCACGGGTCAGCGCACCGAGGCTGTCAAGCCGCCGGGCAATCGTCGAGATGAACCGGCGTTCGCCGCGAACGTCGGCCGTGACCGGCCGGAACAAGGGCGCAGAAGCCTGATTTGTGCGGTTGGTGCGACCAAGCCCCTGGATGGCGGCATCCGCCCTCCAGCCAGGCTCCAGAAGGAAATGGACGCGCCGTGCCTGGTTCCGGACGGAAAGGTCAGCATGGTAGCTGCGCCCCGTGCCACCGGCATCGGAAAAGACCAGGATGCGCTTGCTGCCATCCATGAAGGCCTGGGTCTCGGCGATGTTGGCGCGCGGACTGCGCGACTGGAGCTTCTGCCGACCATCACGTCCAATGATAAGGCGCCGGCTGCGGCCGGTCACTTCGGCGACCGCATTGACCCCGAAGCGCTCAATGATCGCATCCAGCGCAGTTGCTATCGGCGGGAGAGCGCACAGATGCTCGATCATCCGATCGCGCGCGGCAAGTGCCGAGCGGCACAGGACCGGCTGCCCCTGCTCGTCGACCATGGGTTCGGAACGGGGATTGCCATTCTCGTCGGTGAACACCGCCATAAGCCGCACGGGGAAGCTCTTGGCGAGATAATCGATCACGTATTCTTTGCAGTCGCAGTTTAT
>CAZHGR010000005.1:0-74249 GCA_964532255.1 uncultured Sphingobium sp. | reverse complement strand
GCCGCTTCCGCCTCGATGCCGCCGACGCCCCAGCCGAGCACGCCCAGGCCATTGATCATCGTCGTGTGGCTGTCGGTGCCGACGCAGGTGTCGGGATAGGCGATGGTGGTGCCGTCGGGGGCCTCGCTCGACCACACCGCCTGCGCGATATTCTCCAGATTCACCTGATGGCAGATGCCGGTGCCCGGCGGGACGGCGTAGAAATTCGCGAGCGACTTCGACCCCCACTTCAGGAAGTCGTAACGTTCGGCATTGCGGTAATATTCGATCTCGACATTCTGCTCGAACGCCTTGGGGTGGCCGAACTCGTCGACCATGACCGAGTGGTCGATGACGAGGTGGACGGGAACCTGCGGGTTGATCTTGGCCGCGTCGGCACCCAGCGCATTCATCGCGTCGCGCATCGCGGCGAGGTCGACAACGCAGGGGACGCCGGTGAAATCCTGCAACAGCACGCGCGCGGGGCGATACTGGATCTCGCGGTCCGAACGACGTTCCGCCTGCCAGTCGACGATCGCCTGCACATCCTCGGTCGTAACGGTGACACCGTCCTCAAAACGGAGGAGATTCTCGAGCAGGACCTTCATTGAAAAGGGCAGCCGCGACACGTCGCCCAGCTTCGCCGCCGCCTTCGCGAGCGAATAATAGCCATAAGCCTTGCCGCCCACGTCCAGCGTGTCGCGAGTCCCGAGCGTGTCCTGTCCGATTGCGGTCATGCCGTGTCTTTCCCCTGCCAAAAAGGTGCCCTGCCGACGCAGCGGATAGGAAAGCCCGGCCCGGCGGGTGCCGCATTGCGATAAGGCGCGGCCGGAGACCGGCGAGTTCCCTCAGCACAGCACAGCCGGGGCGGTTTCGTCCGATTGCGCAGCGCAATAACGGTTGGAGGGCTTTAGTCAACGGTTCTGCGGGACAGGCGTCCGATCGGCGTCGCGAACGACCCCGGCTGCGGTCGGATGGCCCGGTCGGCTGGCTCGAATTTGATCCTTTTCGGATAGTTTTTGCGGGATCGACCACAGGCCGGACGACCCCTTCCTCCATTATGGAACAAAAGGAGTTCAAAGACTCGTCCATTTCGGGCATAAGCGAATCGAACAAATCATGTACAACAAGGGGAAAGTGCATGTTGGATCAGTCCGGCTGGGGCGACGACGCCGGTTACGTTCAAGGAACGCCGAACCTGGGTGCCGGCGTGACCGACAGGCGACCGAGCCTGCTAAGGATCGGGCGGATTGAGGACGACGAGGCGGCCCGGACCACGGCGGCGATCGCGCGTGGTGCCGGATTGCGCGTGCTGGGTAGCAGCCGCTGGGGCGATGCCGGCGTGCGCCTCGACATGATGATTGGCGTCGATCTGCTGATCCTGGACCTGCGGGGCGAAAGCGCCGACATGGGCGACGTCGAGCACCTGCTGCGGCCGGTGATCGGCTGGCCCTCGGTGGTCGACGCACGGCTGATCGTCCTGCTCGACCTGGCGCAGCTCGATGCGGTCGATGCGGCGTTGTGCGGGCTTCATCCCGAACTTCTCTGCGATGCCGGTCCGGGCGAACAGGCGCTTGCGCTCTGCCGGACGGCCGCGAAGCTGAAGCGGTCGGCCGATCTGCATGACATCGGCCGCGAAAGCGAAGGCCACCGGCTGGACATGCTGAGCGACGAGGTTCGCCGGCTGGCGCAGACGATCGACCGGCTGGCGCACCGTAATGGGTCGGCAGACTTTCCCGTCAGTGCCTTCGCGGCCGCCCCGCGTTCGCCGCAGTATCACGCGCAAGAGGGCGACGCACCCTTTGCTGCCGACCTGCCGGAGCGACGCGGCACCGTCGTCAACGCGGCCGAGATACGCGCGCTGTTGCAGATGCGCCGTCTGCGCGACCGCTATCTGCCTACCGACCTGTTCGCCGATCCGGCCTGGGACATGATGCTCGACCTCATGGCCGCGCGGCTCGACGGCAAGCGCGTGTCGGTGTCCAGCCTCTGCATCGCCGCAGCGGTGCCGCCGACCACCGCGCTTCGCTGGATCGCGCAACTGACCGATCGCGGCATTTTCGTTCGCACGCGCGATCCAAGCGACGCACGGCGCGTGTTCATCGGACTTTCGGATGAGTCGGCGGAGAATGTCGCCGCCTGGTTCGCGGCGGCAAGGCGCGACGGGCTACGTCTGACTGGACGGCGCGGGTAGAAGGCGCGACCGCCGGCGATGCGACAGCGCCCAAAGTTCCTGCTCCTGCTCCCGCCACGGCTCACGGACCGAAAGTCCGTTCCCACATTGCCGGGATGAAGTGAACGCGACTGGCGCGGTTCGTGCCGGTCGGCAGATGCCCTGACGGTCCGAATACACCGCACCAAAAAAGAAGGCCCGCCGATGGCGGGCCTTCTCTCTTCAGTTCGAGCGGTCGCCTTAGAGAGCGACGATACCGCCGTCGTTCTTGGTGATCACGACGGTGGCCGAGCGCGGGCGGCCCGAGAAATTGCCGGTCTGGCTGTTCGGCCAGTTGCTCGTGATGTTGGCGGGATTGCCGTTCTCGCCGGGGTGCTGGATGTTCACGAACACCGTGCGCCCATCCGGAGTCGAGTCGACGCCGGTGATCTCGCATTCCTTCGGCCCCACCATGAAGCGGCGAAGCGTGGTGCCCGGATTCTGCCCAACGACGGTCGCCTGATCAGCGGTCGCGCCGCCGGCTCCCACATTGTGGATCGTCCGCGCACCGCCATCACCGACAGAGCCCGGCTGAGCAACGAGCATCATGCAGTTGGTGACGTCGGTATAGGCACCATCGTCAGTCTGGATCCACAGCGTCGGCTTCACCAGGCCCGATGCGTTCTGGGCACGACCGAACCACAGGCCGTCAGGGCTGGAGAAGTCGTTGGTGTCGTCCAGGCCCGACACGTTGGCGTCGGCCGGGAGGTCGGCACCGGCACCGAACACATAGATATCCCAGGCGAACGTCGTGGCCTCGGTCGTGTCACCATGCTCGCGCAGGCGAAGGATGTGGCCATTGGGGTTGCCGAAGTTGTTCACAGGGCCCCTGGGGTCATTGTAGTGACGCGGGTTGGCGGCGTCGGTGCCGGTCAGCGGACGCAGTGCCGCACTGTTGTTGGTGAGGGTGAGGTAGATTTCACCGGTCACTTCGTTGGTGGCCGTCCATTCGGGACGGTCCATCTTGGTCGCGCCGACCGCGTCGCCTGCGAGACGCGTGTTGATCAGGATGTCGGCCTGATCGTCGAACGTGTAGTTCGGCAGGTTGGGAACCTGGCCGAAGACGAGCGGCAGCCAGGTGCCGGTGCCGTCGGCGTTGAACTTGGCGACATAGAGCGTGCCGGTGTCGAGATATTTGTCACCGACGGCCAAGCGGTCCTTCGCCTTGGAGTCGGCCGGATCCCAGGGGTTCGCCGAGACGAACTTGTAGAAATATTCGCCGCGCGAGTCGTCGCCCATGTAGATGGCGGGGCGAACACCCGGAACGAAGAGCGACGGCCATGCGCCTTCGTGGGCGAAACGGCCGAGGGCGGTGCGCTTGCGCGGCTTCGCCTTGGGGTTGTACGGGTCCATTTCGACCACCCAGCCGAACTGGAACGGCTCGAAGCGGAAGTCGCCCGTGCCGTCGGCCGGCTTGGTGGTGTCGGCGGTCGCGTTGAAGCGGGCGAAGCTGGTGTTGGCGGGGTTCGACGGAACCACGGTCGACCAGCCATAATTGCCCGACGTGCTGGTAACGCCATAGCGGGCGAGCGAGACGACGGTCTTGGCGTTCAGGCCGCCGAGCGCGGTGCGCGCCGCGCTGTCGGTCGCCAGACGCTTGAAGTAGAACGCCCAGTTCTCTTCGCAGGTCAGCGATGTGTTGTAGTAAGTGAAGCCGTTGGCGCAGTTGTTGAGCGTGCCACGACCGGCGGTGCCGTCAGGCGAATAGGCCGTCTTGAGCTGCGCATTGCCACGCGCCGGACCCGTGAATTCGACGGGCGTGAGCGGCGTGACGCGGTTGTTCAGCTTCGAGTCGAGCTTGTAGATCCACTCGCCCGAGGGGCTGCGCAGCACTTCGATGGTGCTGACGCCGTGCGCCTCGATTTCCTTGATCGCCTCGGCCTCGGGGCGGACGCCGCCGGGAGCGGTCGGACCTGCGGGGTGCAGATAGGACTGGTTGATGTTCTCGTGGTTCATCACCAGCAGGCCGCGCTTGCTGTTGAACGGATCGGGCAGATTCTTCGAACCGGCCAGACCGAAATAGTAGAGCGCGTCGTGATGGTCGCCGGCGCGCAGCCCGAAATTGGTGTCGGTGCCGTCATTGGCGAACGCGGGCACGGCCGGGGAGATCGGGTCACCGGTGCGGTACAGGACGCTGACCGTATAGCCTTCGGGCACGGACACGATGTCGTCCTTGCTCTTCGGAACCGACGTGAAGCCGAGCACCGGCGGGTGGATGGTGACGGTGGTGTCAACCTTGAACGTGCCCGTCTGGGTCGTGCTGCCCAGCGTACCCGTGCCGACAGCGACGCAGCGGAACTTCAGCTCCGTGGGCGCGCTCACCGTGGGAGCGAGGAACGTGGCGATCGCGGTCTTGGCGCCGTCCAGCTTGACCTTGGGTCCGCTGAGCTGCGTCCAGGAGAGCTTCATGCCCGAGATATCGGTACCCTCGACCGACAGCTTCACGACGCGGCCGGACGACGACTCACCGTTTTCGCCGGCCATGACGATCAGCTCGTCGAGGTCGCAGCCGCTGAGCATGCCGGTGCCGAACACGGCCAGCGTGGCGGCCGAGATGCCGCCGACGATCGTCTGGCGACGCGAATAGCGGATGTCGACAAGATCCTGCAGAGTCGGATTGGCGCTCGCGTTGGTATCGACGTCGCCGTCGGAATACGCGAAATTGTGCGTAATTTCGTTCATTGCATCCCCCTAGGGTAAAAATAGGACGAGCGGCTGTTAACACTCGTTAATGAAAGCTGAGCGCAAGATTAGCGACGGTTCGGTGACTCTTCGGGGCCATGAGGTCGCGAGACTGTCACATTGGCGGCCTAGCGACCGGCGCGCAGGGACAGTCCGGAACGGATCGGCGCGATGAAACTCAACACGGACGGCGAAATGCTGCTCGTCGTGCGCGCGCCCGCCGACGACCGCGGCCAAAGCCTTTTCGGCGTCGGCTCGGCCCGACTGAAAATCCTGGGGGCGCGTGGCTGGCGCCATGTCGCGTCCGACCGTGGCGCACCGCCCCGGACCCGCACGCCCGGTGCAGCGGACCGCTCCACCCTTCCGGCATCGCTCGCACTGCTGTCGGCTGCCGCGCTGGCGGGGGCCGCGCTCGCCGCGATCGGTGCTACCCTCGTGGCCCGCACTATCGAAGCGGAGCTGGCAGAGGTGCGGACGGCGGCCGCGCCGCGCCTTGCAGCCTTTGATGCCGCCGGAGCGCTGGCGGCGGAGCGCGGGGGTCTTGCTCAGACAATGGAGCGAGCGCCCGCCAGTGCGGTCCTGCACGCGCTGGCGCGAAGCCTTCCCGCCGGCTCGCGAATTGTCTCGGTGGAGCAGACGGCGGACTCGGGCCTCGCCATAGAGCTACTGACCAACGACCCCGACCTGCTGGCCGCGCCGTTCGCGAAGGAGCCGGCGCTGCGCACACTCATGCAGACACATCAGCGGCCTGACGGCCGTGGTCGGCTGATCGTCGGGCTGAGCGCGCTGCCGTCATGATCGGAGCCGCGACGGAGCGGCTGTCGCTGCCGCAACTCTGCGCCGCTCTGGCGCTGACGGTAGTGGCGGTGATGGCCTGGGCGCTTGTGATCGGCGGCCCGGTCGAGCGACTGGAGACCGCGCGCGCAGAACGCGCACGTCTCGCAGCCGTTGTGACGTATCGGCGACCGCCCGAACCGGCGCTCCTCCCGTCCGGCCAGATGATCGTCGCGGCCTCGGCGACGGAGGCAAACGCCGCCCTTCGCCGGAGACTGGAACAAGAAGGCCGCGAACGCGGACTGCTGGTCGAGCAGTTGAAGGCCTTGCCGCCGCAATCGCGGATCCGCACGCGTGCCGCCATCACGCTATCCGGTCCCGAGCCGGCGGTGATGGCGTACCTCCACAGTGTAGAGAGCGAAGGCGCGCTCATCCGGTTCGCGCGCTGGCGGATCGCGACGATAGGTGCCGCAGGCGCGGTGCGCTTCGAGGGGGAAGCGCAGGCCCTCTGGCGGGCGGTGCCATGATCTGGCGCTTCTCCGTCAGGCCGGGCCTATGGGTGGCGGCTGCGGTCGTCGCCATCGCGCCGGCCCTGTTCATCGCCTTCGACCGGACACCGCCTTCGGCCACCCGATGGGAGCCGGTCGCGCCGTTGGCGATCGTTCCGGCTCCCGAGCCTTCCGCTACCGGGCGTCGTCTGTTCGGCACCCCGCCCGCCCACACCACGACGGGCGACGGGGGCGATGCCGCACCCGTTCTGCTGGGCGTGGTCGGGCGTCTCGGCGCCGACGCCGTGGCGCTGGTCCGCACGCGTGACGGTGCCGTCCGCACGGTGGCGATGGGTGCCATCGCCGACGGCTGGCGGCTTGACGCCATCGCCCCCGATGCGGCGCTGTTCACGCGCGGTGAGCGCAGGGTGCGCGCCGAGCTTCCGCTGGGCGACACCGACCTGCCTTCAAACTGACATCAGCGCCCGGTAAGCGGCCCCCAGTTTTGAGGAGGTTGCGATGGGTGCGATGAGTCTGTGGCACTGGCTGGTAGTCGGTCTGGTTGTCCTGCTGCTGTTCGGAAAGGGCCGCTTCTCCGAGGCGGCGGGTGACATCGCCAAGGGCATCAAGAGCTTCCGCAAGGGCCTGAGCGAGGACGAGCCGCAGCCCGCGCCGCAGCAGGCGAAGATCGTCCAGCCAGCGACCGAGACCGAACCGCGCGGCTGACGCCGCCCGGTTCGACCGTTCAATATATTCCGGGCAGGTCGACCGTCAGTCGCGCGCCCGGCGGCTGCAGCAGCAGGCTGCGGCGTTCCGTCAGCCCTGCCTCCGCCTGACGGAGGCGGTCATAGCGCTCATCCGTCGCACGAGACGCGTCGGCGCGATCGCGAAGGATTGTGGGGCGCAGGAACACGAACAGCGTCCGCTTGATCTGCTGCTCGCGATTGCTGCGGAACAACTGGCCCAGAACGGGAATGTCGCCCAGCCCCGGCACCTTGTTGCGCACCGAACTGCGATCGTCTGTGATGAGGCCGCCGAGCACGATCGTGCCGCCATTGTCGGCAAGCACCGTGGTCTGGATGCTGCGCCGGTTGGTGATGAGGTCGGCCGCGCCCGACACCGTCGCGCTCGCCAGCGAGGACACCTCCTGCGCCACCTGGAGCTGCACGACCTCACCGTCGTGGATTCGCGGCAGCACGCGAAGGGTGATGCCGACATCCTCGCGCTCGATGGTGGTGAACGGGTTCAGCGAATTGCCGTCGGTCGCAAAGCTGCCCGTGCGGAACGGGACATTCTGACCCACGACGATTTCCGCTTCCTCATTGTCGAGCGTGGTCAGGCTGGGCGTCGACAGCAGATTGGCCTTGGTCGACTGACCGAGCGCCTGGACGAGCACGCTGAACTCGTCGACAATACGAAAATTGCCAGACAGGCCGTCGGGCATCGTCCGGCCTGCCGCCGGAACGCCGAGCGTCCCGAGAATCTGGCTGAGCGGCAAACCCTGGTTGGTGAAGGAGGTCGCGGCACCCGCCTGCTGGCGAAGCGCCGCCGCGCCGATGCCGAGCTGGACGCCCAGCGCCTCGGCATCGTCAGCGTTGATCTCGACGATCGCGGCCTCGATCAGCACTTGCGGCCGCCGTACGTCGAGGTCGGCGATCAGCGGTTCGATCGAGGCGATCGCGCTCGGCGCGCCCCGCACGACGATGGCGTTGATCTCGGGGGCAGGCTGGATGGTGAGGTCGGGCGTGGAGAATCCGCGCGGCGACTGGGGCTGGGCTGCGGCATCGCCTGCCGGCCGCAACGTGCCGGTGCTGGCGGCCACACCGGCTTCGGCGGTGACGGGAACGGCCTCGATCCCCTCCGGCGTATTGGCGGGCGCGGTATCGCTTCTCGCCTCCCGCGACCGGCCGCCGAGCCGTCCGCGCGACAGGCTGCGTGCAACCGGATTGGTCACGCCGCCCGACCCGTCGCCGAGCAGGCCGCGCAGCACTTCGGTGACGCTCTCCGAATCGGCGTGGGACAGGCGGAACATGCGCGTGACGGGCGCGGCTCCGCCCGGCTGGTCGAGCACCCGGACGAGGCGAAGCGCCTCGGCGATCAGGTGCGACTCACCACGGATCAGGACGACATTGCTGCGCTCGTCTGCGACTGCGCGAAAGCCGTTGGCATTGTTCGCCTCGCCGAGCGTGTCCTGAAGCGTCGCGGCGATATCCCCGGCGGTGCCGTGCTGGAGCCGCGCCGACTCGACGCCCGCGCCCGACCCGCTGTCAAGCGCGCGCGCCAGCGCCTCGATTCGCCCGACATTGTCGGCATAGTCGGTGACCACCACCGCATTGGGCGAGCTGATTGCCTCGACCGCGCCGAATTGCGCGACGAGCGGCTTCAGGACGCGCGCGGCGGCTTCGGACGGCACGTTGCGCAAGCGGATCATCCGGGTGACCACCGCCTGCGAGCCGGCCGCGGCTCCCGCCTCGCGCGCGGCATTCGCCTGCGGCACGATGCGCCAGACGCGCCCGCTGTTGACCGCCACGAACCCATGCGCCCGCAGCACCGAGAGGAACAGGTCCCAGACGCCCCCCGGCGTCAGCGGTTCGGCCGATGTGACGGTGACGACCCCCTTGACCGCGGGATCGAGGATCAGCGTCCGGCCGGTGATTCGCGAGATCTGCTCGGCGACCGCAGCGATTTCGACCCCCTGCATGTTGACCACGACATCCGCCGCCGGGGTGGACGGCCGCTGCGCCGCGACGGGCGACAGCAGCAGCGACAGGGACGCACCCAGCGCCGCCGCGCGGGCGAGGGAGGAAGGCGCCGTTCGGTCATTCATTGGTCTGATCGTCCTCTGTAGCGATGGGTCCGGCGGTACCGCGTCCGGACTGAGCGGGCAGCGTCTGCTCGGTCTTCGGATTCTCGGGCTTCGGAAAGTCGAGCCGCTCCAGATTGCCGCCGACATCGAGAATCACATGATCGGCGGCAACGCTGTTCAGAGTCGCGCCGCCCGGAATCGCGCCGCCGACCGCATAGCTGACGACCTTGCCGTCCTCGGACTCGATCCAGGCTGTCGAGGCCTCGGCGGGCCGCGCCTGGACCACGCCGCGCAAGGTCAGCGGCAGGCGAGTCGCGGCGGCGGCACCCGGCTCGCTCCTGCCAAACGGAGCCAGCCGGATCATGGCGGATACATCGGTCGCGCCCGCGCGCGCGCCGCCGCCGGCCGACGGAGCCGCGACCGATACGACAGGTGCCTCCGCACCGCCAGCATAGCCCATCAGCCGCCACGTCAGCCCGGCTAGAGCGACGGCCACGGAGGCGACCATCAGCACGGCATAGAGACGCACCAGCGAGGCGGGGGAGAGGCTCTTCACGGCAGGTTCCGCGACGCCGCAAAGCCGGACAGGCTCACCAGCGGGGCGCGCTCTCCCTGCGCCGTGACTCGCACCGTGACCGCGACGATGTCGGGATCATCGGTCGCTTCCATCCGCTCGGCGACCAGCCAGGTCTCGCCGAGCATGTCGGTCGGGGCGCTGGCGCGCCGGGGTGCCTCACCCAGGCGAAGCTCGGCCAGGCGGTTCTGCGCCACCATGGACGCGGCGGTCCGGCGTTCGAGCCCCCGCACCGAGTCGACATGCGCCTCGCTGGCACGGATCAGCCCGGCGGCGGCCACCGCCAGTATGACGAGCGCGACCATAACCTCGATCAGCGAGAAGCCCCCCTCGCCGCTTGCCACGGAGCCGGTCCCCGTCATGGCGTACCGGCGGGCTGAGCGCGAGCGGTGATGCCGTTGAACCGCACGTCCCAGATACTGTCTGCCTCGCTCAGCCGCGCCGTGAACCCCTCGCCTCCACCGGTGATAATCGCGATACGCGCGGGCTGCCCGGCGACCGCCAGGCTCATTCCGCCGGGCAGTTCGCGCGGTTCCAGCAGTTCGGAGCCGGGGCCACCGTCCGACCGTTCAAAGGCATAGCCTTCCCGGTTCCAGCGCAACATCATGTGGCGGTCGTCGACCATTGCCTGATCGGCTGCAAGCTGGACGAGGTCGGCGAGCCGCACCGCCTCCGCCTGCACGCTGCTGGCGCGAGTCGCGGTGCCTATGCCCAATGAAACCGCCCCGGCCGCGACGCCGATGACCGCCAGAACGATCATGACCTCGACAAGCGTCATGCCGCGCTCCCTCCGGCTTCGGGGGGCGCTAGGCCTCATGACCGGCGACGGCCGTCGATATCCGCATCGACGCCCTCGCCGCCGGGCTTGCCGTCACGTCCATAGGACAAGAGGTCGAAGCCGCCGCCCGTCTCGCCGGGGCTGCGGTACACATAGGCATTGCCCCACGGGTCGCTCGGCAGGTCGGGCAGATAGCCCTCGGACGACCAGTTGGCCGGAACAGGCGCGCTTCGCGGCTTCTCGACCAGCGCGCCGAGCCCCTGTTCGGTGGTCGGGTAGCGCCCGTTGTCGAGCCGGTACATCTTGAGCGCGGCAGATATGGTCTTGATGTCGGTGCCGGCGACGGTCACCCGCGCCTCGTCGGGACGGCCGATTACATTGGGAACGATCAGCGCTGCGACCAGCGCGATGATCGCCAGCACGACGATCATCTCGACCAGAGTCAGCCCGGCTTCCGCCAGTCGCGGAGCCAGCGACCGTCTGGTCGACGAACGCATCGTGCTGTCACAAAAATGTTTCATAAATATGAGCATGACGGCGCCCTATGCTGCCGGCTGATGAAACATCTGTGACAGTCGCGCCGGCGAGCCGATTGCACGATCTCCGGCCGGTCGGCGAAACGCTCGCGGTGCCGACCGAATATATCGTGCTCGCGGCGGTCGATCTGCCCCTTGGCCGGGATGCGCAGCGGCGGCAGGCGCTGCCCTTCGCAATGGAAGAGCATGTGTCGCAGCCGCTGGATGAGCTGCACTTCGCGCTCGGCCGCCGCATCGAGGGCACCACCTATCTGGCGGCCGCGATCGACCGCGCATTGATGGCGGAATGGGCCGACGCCCCCGCCGCGCGCAGCGCGCCGATGGTGCCCGATGTGCTGGCGCTGCCCGTTCCCGAACCGGGCGAGTGGTCGGTCGAGGCCGAAGGCGGACGCGTGCTGGTGCGCACCGGCGACGGCGCGGGATTTGCGACGCGCCTGTCTCTTCTGCAACTGTTGTGGGAGCGGTCGGGGCGGCCATCGATCCGGGCGGCGGGCGATCCGCTGCCCGATGACGTGCCCGTTGCGGACCGGCTGCTGCTCACCCCGCTCGCCGACCGGCTTGACGGGGCGGGGCTGGACCTGCGCCAGGGGGCGTTCGCTCGCGCCCGTCAGCCGGTCTCGCTCGGCAGCCACTGGCGAAAGCTGGCGTGGATCACCGGCGCGGGGCTCGCCGCCCATGGCGCGGTGGCGGTCGCCGACACCTTCGCGCTCACCCGCATGGCGCAGGCGCGCCAAAGCGACGTAGAGGCGCTGATCGCGCTGGCGCGTCCCGGCGCGTATCTCGGCGACGACCTCGCCGACACCGGCGCCGAACTGCTGGCCCAGGCCGAGGGCGGCGGCACGAGCGCGCTGCCGCTTCTCTCGCGCGTGTCCACCGCCCTTCTGCCCTTGGCCGGAACGCTGTCGTTCGACACGGTGGACTATGGCGGCGAGGGCGAGCCGCTCACGCTGGTGCTGAGCGCCGGTGACCGGGCCAGTCTCGATCGCGCTGCCGGGCTGCTGCGCGATGCCGGTTTCGCGGTCCGCGCGAGCATGCCGGTGGCGAGCGGACAAGGCGTCCGGGGCGAGATCGTGATCGAGGGGACAGCATGAGCGCGCTCGCCGCCGCTGCCGCGCGCCTGAAGCCGCTGACCGGAGCCGTGGCGGCGCGCTGGTCGAACTTCGCTCCCCGCGAACGGGCGCTGATGCTGCTGTTCGCCGCCATCGCCATGGCCGGAGCACTCTATTACCTCGCGGTCGCGCCTATGATTGCCCTGCGCGCGGACGCCCGCGCCGAAATCGCCGAATATGGCGGGCTGGCGGCGCGTCTGGCCGCGCTGGACCCCGAACGTCTGGAAGCCACCCCGGCCGAGCAGCGCGAAGGCACGGCTGCCGAGATCGCCGAAGCCGCCGCCAGCGACCTCGGCATCACCCTGACCCGGAGCGTTCCCGTCGAGGATGGGGTACGCGTCCAGTTGGCGGCAGTCGCTTATCCCGTACTGATCGAGTGGCTGGCCGACATCGAGCGGACGAGTCCGCTTCGCGCCACACGCATCCGGATCATGCGCACGCCGATGGCGGGCCAGGTCCGCGCGGACCTGGTGCTGGCCCGATGAGCGCCCGATGAGCGATCGCCTCTCCTACAGCTTCGCGCGGCGCGGCGGGGTTATCGTGCGCGACGGCAGCGCCGGCCCCGAATGCCTCCACCGCACCGACGCCGAACCGGGCGCGCTGATCGAGGTGCAACGGCGCTTCGGAAGCGCGGTGTCCTTCCTCGAAACGTCCGACGCGCATTTCGATGAGCTGCTGCGGCAGAATTACCGCGACAGCGCGGCCGATGCCGCCGACTCGGCAGCGGCGACCAGCGACCTTGCGGCGCTGGCCGACAGTGCGGCAGCCGTCGACGACCTGCTTGACACGCGCGACGATTCCCCCGTCATCCGCCTCATCAACGCGCTGCTTCTCGAGGCGGTGAAGGAAGGCGCGTCGGACGTCCACATCGAAACGCAGGAAAAGCGTCTGATCGCCCGTTTCCGCGTCGATGGCGTCCTGCGCGACGTGATCGAGCCGGCGCGCGCGCTCGCGCCGCTGCTCGTCAGCCGGATCAAGGTCATGGCAAGGCTCGACATCGCTGAGAAGCGCGTGCCGCAGGATGGCCGCGTGACGCTGCGCATCGGCGGCTACGACATCGACGCCCGCGTTTCCACCATCCCTACCCAGCATGGCGAGCGGGTGGTGATGCGCCTTCTCGACCGCGGATCGGTGCGGCTCGACCTGCCCTCGCTCGGCATGGACGAGCGCGACGTGACTCTGTTCGGGCGGTTGCTCGACCGGCCGCACGGGATGGTCCTTGTCACCGGTCCCACCGGGTCGGGCAAAACGACCACGCTCTACGCCGCGCTCACCCGGCTCAACGACCGTCGCCGCAACATCATGACGATCGAAGACCCGATCGAATATGAGCTGCCCGGCATCGCCCAGACGCAGGTGAACGCGAAGACCGACCTGAGCTTCGCGCGCGGGCTGCGTGCGATCCTGCGACAGGACCCCGACGTCATCATGGTCGGCGAAATCCGCGACCAGGAAACCGCCGAGGTCGCGGTGCGATCGAGCATGACCGGCCATTTCGTGCTGTCGACGCTTCACACCAACAGCGCCATCGGCAGCATCACCCGCCTGATCGACATGGGCGTCGAGCGCTATCTGCTGGCCCCCATGATCGCTGGCGTCATCGCCCAGCGGCTGGTGCGGCAGCTCTGCCCCCATTGCAGGCGACCCGAACCCGCCACCGAGCGCGACCGGATGCTCATCGGCCAGGCGCTTCCCGAAGGCGCACGGCTGTGGCGGGCGGTCGGCTGCGATAGCTGCCATCAGGAGGGCTATGCGGGCCGCGCGGGCCTTTACGAGATCATCGTCGTCGATGAGGCCTTGCAGAGGCTGATCCATGACGGCGCGTCGGAAGCGGCGCTGCTGAAGGCGGCGCGCGCGGCCGGTCCCAGCCTGCTCGATGACGGCATCGCGAAGGCACTGGCGGGCACCACGACGATCGAGGAGGTCGCGCGAGTCACGCGCGAAGACGGCTGATGCCCGCCTTTGCCTACAGCGCCGTCGACGGCACCGGCAAGACGAGCAAGGGCGTCATCGAGGCATCGAGCGCGGCTGCGGCGCGTGCCGAGCTGCGCGAGCGGCGGCTGCTGCCCGTGGATATCCGGGCCGCGCGCGCCGACGGCGACGGCACGCGGGCGGCGACCTGGCTTCCGCGCCTCAGCCTCAGCCGCCGCCGGATCGGGACCAAGCCGCTCGCGACGATCACGCGGCAGTGGTCGACCCTGATCGGCAGCGGCGTGGCGATCGAGGAGGCGCTTCGCCTGACCGCGGCCCAGGCGGAAAAACCTGCGGCGCGCGCGGTCATACTCGCGGTGCGCGGCGCTATTCTGGACGGGCACAGCTTTGCCTGGGCGCTCGGCCAGCATCCCGCCGAGTTCCCGCAATTCTTCTGCGCGTCGGTCGCGGCGGGCGAACAGTCGGGCAAGCTCGCCGACGTGCTGGCGCATCTGGCGGCGTTCATGGAACTGCGCCGCCGCAACCAGCAGAAGATCCAGCTCGCGCTTCTTTACCCTGCCCTGCTGACGCTGCTGTCGATGGGCATGATCGCGATGCTGCTGGTCTATGTCGTGCCCGACATCGTGCGCGTGTTCGTGTCGCGCGGCACCGACCTGCCGCTGCTGACTCGCGGGCTGATTGCGCTGAGCGAGGGGCTGCAACAGTTCGGAGCTTATGCGCTTCTCGCGATGCTCGCCGGCGGGCTGCTCATCCGCCGCTGGCTTGCCGTTCCGGCCAACCGCCTCAAGGCGGATGCCTGGCTGGTCGGCCATCCGCCCTTTGCCCGGTTCATCCGGCAGAACAATGCGGCACGCTTTGCCGGCAGCCTCGCCACGCTGATCCAGAGCGCGGTCCCGCTCGTCGATGCGCTGCGCGCCGCGGCGGCCGTGACCCCCAACCGCCACGTCCGCGAGCAGGTTCTCGCCGTCGAGCAGCGCGTGCGCGAAGGGGCGAGCCTCAGCGGCGCGCTGCGCACCTGCGACACCTTCCCGCAGATGCTGATCGCGATCGTCGCGAGCGGCGAGAACGGCGGCACGCTCGGCCCCTCGCTGGAGCGCGCCGCAGCGGAGATGGAAGAAGAACTTGATGGACTCACCGCGACGCTCGTCGGGCTTGTGGAACCGCTGGTGCTGATGATGATGGGCGGAATCGTGCTGCTGATGGTGCTGGCCATCCTGCTTCCGATCATCAGGCTCAACAATATCGCGGCGATGTGATGGCCATGCGAGTCAGACCCGCGGCCCGCCCCGACCTATTGTTCCGCGCCCGACACGGCAAAGGGCAGCCGTCGGGCACCTTCGGCAGACAGGCTGTAGCTGAACGCGCCATCCGGGCCGAGTGCGCCTTCGAGCAGGGGCGGCCCGCGCCCGTCGGCGGCGGTCAGCGTCACCGTCGTACCGCCATCGGGCGCGGCCGTCGCCTCGATCAGCGAGGCGGGTACGGCGGCGTCGCGCTCCTCCCCCCGGCTGCCGCAACGCCCGGCATCGTTGCGCATGCTGCCCTCGATCCGCGCCACTCCGGTCCCGAACCGCGCCTCGGCGACTCGCAGTGCGCCGACCGAACGGCATGTGAAGGGAAGGTCGGGCATATAGGCAAACAACAAGGTGGTATCGACCGGGCCTTCGGCATCCTCAACGACGATCTGCGAAAAGCCGGCGACCGCCCCTCCGCCAAGGCGGGTGTCGCCCCCTTCGATCGTCCAGTCGACGCCCACGCCGAGGCCGATCAGCGAGCGCAGGGGCGACCAGCGCCACTGCGCCCGATGGCCGGCGGCGAGCGGCATCTCCCCGTTCCATACCGTTCCCTGAGCGCCGGGCAGCACGACGGCCGCCGGCATTGTCACAACCAGCGCGATTGCGTAGGTCGCAAGGCCGACCGCGCAGAGGGCAAGCCCGCTTCTGCCCGGCCGAGCCATGAGGAGGCGGTCGCGCCATGCGGATGAACCGGCGTCAGGCGCTTGGATGGGGACTGCTGGGGGTTGCGGCATCGACATCGCCCGCCGTCTTGGCCGCAGCCGCGCGGCGTGGCAAGGGCCGCCAGCAGACCGCGCTGATCATGCCGCTGTCGGGGGCCTCGGCTGCTGTCGGCCGCTCGGTCGAGCGCGCGGCCAACATGGGGCGCGATGCCGCCCTGCCCGCTTTTCCCGCATTCGACAGCGCTCTCGCGGGCGGCGCGGGCGCTGCAACCACACAGGCGCTCCGGCAGGGCGCGCGCTGCCTGATCGGCCCCCTGTTCGGCACCGACGTGCGGGCGGTCATGGCCGTCGCGCGCGAGCGCGCGCTGGTCCTCAGCCTCAGCAACGACAGCGACCTTCGTGACAGTGGAGCCTTCCTCCTGGGCGTGACGGCGGCGCAGACGACCGGCGCCATCCTCGGCTATGCGGCCGCACGCGGGGTACGCGCCGTTTCCGTCGCCGGCGGGGGCGACCGCTGGTCGGACGCCGTGATCGCCGAGGCCGAGAGACTGCAGGGCGTGCTGGGAATCAGCGTGAGCCGCCTTGCGAACGCCACCGGCCCCGCGGCCCCCGGTGTCGCGCATGACGCCGTCCTGATCGCTGGCGGAGGCGACGCGGCGCTGAGCCAGGCGCAAACGCTGCGGCAACAGGGCGTGCAACTGCTGGGGACTCACCAGTTGCTCGACCATCGACCGGACGCGCTGCGCTCGCTCGACGGCGCCTGGATCGCTGCACCCGATCCCGAAGCGTTCGCCCGGTTCGCCACGACCTATGCCGACCATGGCAGCCAGCCGGGCCTGATCGCGGCCATCGGTTATGATGCGGCGCGAATCGCCGGGCAGCTCGCCGCCGCAGGCACGCTCGACTCGGCAGGCATTACCGGCATCGACCGGTTCGAGGGCGCGACCGGACCGCTCAGGTTCCGCTCGGACGGGAGCTGTATCCGTGAGATGGCGATCCTGGTCGCGGGTGCATCGGGTTACCGCGCCGTCGACCGCCGCGCTGCGGGCTGACCATGGCAGGGCCGCCGGTCCGCAACGGCTTCACCCTGATCGAGGTGATGATCGCGCTCGGCCTCTTCGCCCTGCTGTCGGTCGCGGGCGTCGGCCTCGTCGAGACAGTGATCGGCGTTCAGGAGCGGACCCGCACCCGCCTCGACCGCATCGCCGAGATCCGCCGCGCCGACTTTCTCATCGGCCTCGACCTCGACCAGATCGAAGCGTCGGACTTCAACGCCGGTGCGGCCAGCCTCGCCTTCCGCCGGCACGGCGTCGGCCCCCGGGGATCGGGCGTGATCCGCTATACCCTCGCCGGTTCGGTGCTGCAGCGGCAGGTGGAGGACGGTCCTGCGCAGCCGTTGCTGTCCGGCGTCGCGGCGCTCAGCTTCCGCTATTATGCCGACCGCCGCTGGTCGATGACGCCGCCGCGCCCCGGACAACTCCCACAGGGCATCGCCGTCGACGCGCAGCTTGCGGCGGGCACGGGCGGGCCTGCCGGGCGCTTCCTGCGGATCGCCGCGATACCGCAGCCGCTATGATGCCCGCTTCCGAACGCGGCGTGATCCTGATCAACGTCCTCCTGTTCGTGGCGGTGGCCGCGGGCCTGGTGATGCTGATGATCTCGGCCGAGGATGTCGGGGCGGAGCGCGCGCTCAAGATGCGCGAGGCGGACCGGGCGCTCGCCGTCGCTTATGGCGGCGAGCTGTCCGCCCTGTCGGCGCTGAGGCGCGACGCCGTGGAATCGCCCGCCGCCGACTATCCCGCCGAAGCCTGGGGCGCCGTCGCCGAACGCGGCGCGACGATCGAGGACGGGCGCTTCGCGCTCGCCATCGCCGACGCACAGGGGCGATTCAACCTCAACAGCCTGATGAGCGGCGAGGTCGAACCGGTGCTGATCCTCGACCGGATCGTCGCGGCGCTGGGACTCGACCCGGAACTCGCTATTCTCGTGGTGCAGCATGTGCGGCTGTACGGGCCTGTCGCCGACCTGACGCCGCTGCGCTCTGCGGGACTGGACGCGGAGACGGTCGAACGGCTGCTCACCCTCGTCACCGTCCTACCCGGCACGACACCGGTCAATGCCAATGCGGCGAGCGAGACGCTGCTCGCGATCATCCTCGACAATCCGCAAGCGGCGCGTGCGCTCGTGGAGAGACGGGAGCAGGCGGGGTTCCTTGTCGAGGAGGACATTGTCGGCCAGGGCGTGCCGGAGGAGGTGCTCTCGGTGACCTCCTCCCATTTCTGGGTGCGCACCCGCGTCACGATCGGCGACACCCGCCAGCAACTGACCAGCCTGATCAGCCGCCGCGTCGGAGAGGATGGCCGCTTGCGAGTGGCGGTGGCGGCGCGCTGGCGCGGCGATGCCGGTCCGCCGGAAGCGCCGTCGCTCGGTTCCTGAACGGCCCGGAAAACGCTCAGGTGCCTTCGGGCTCCATGATGTCCGTCGACCGTTGCCGCCGCCCGGTCAGCCAGATCGCGGCAAGCGACAGCTCATAAAGGAGGATCAGCGGGATCGCGAGCAGGAGCTGCGAGCCGATGTCGGGTGGAGTCAGCACGGCCGCCACCGCGAACGCGCCGACGATCGCATAACGCCGCCCCGCCGCGAGCTGGTCGCGAGTCACGATCCCCGTCTTCGCCAGCAGCATCAGCAGCACGGGCAACAGGAAGGATATGCCGAAGGCGAACAGGAACTGCATCACGAACGCCAGATAATTGGCGGCAGACGGCAGCGCCTGCTGCTCCAGTCCGCCGACCGGCCCCTCGAAGCTCAGCAGGAAGCCGATGGCGGTCGGAATGGCGATGAAATAGGCCATGGCGGCACCCGCGCCGAACAGGATGGGCGTCGCCAGTAGGAAGGGCAGCAGCGCGCCGCGCTCCTGACGGTACAGGCCCGGCGCGATGAACAGCCAGAGCTGGTTCGCGATCACCGGGGAGGCGAACATCGCTGCCGCGAAGAACGCGACCTTGATCTCCACGAAAAAGGCTTCGTACAACTGCGTGTAGACGAGCTTGTCCTGCCCGGCGGCCGCCAGCGGCTGGATCAGCAGGCTCAGCAGCGCGCGGGCATTGGCAAAGCAGACGAGGAAGGCGATCCCCAGCGCCGCGAAGGACCAGAGCAGCCGTCTGCGCAGTTCGATCAGATGATCGATCAGCGGTGCCTTGGCGAAGTCGGAGTCGTCATTCATGCGGGGCGCGATTCATGCGGAGCGGGCTGCGCGTCCGCCGGCAGGGCGATGGCGGGCGTCGGTGCGATAGCCGGAGTCGAGGTGATGACCGGCGTCTGGGCGTCGGCACCCGCAGCGCTGGCCTGTTCCGCCCTGCCCGCTGCCAGCAGCTCCTCCGACCGGCGCATCGCCTCCTTGGCCTCGCGGAACGCCTTTTCCGCCTCTTCCGTCTCGGCCTGGCGCATCATCTCGTCAAAACCGCCCTTCAGATGATCGCGCATGTCGCGCGCCTTGGCGGTCCATCGGCCGAGATGCCGAAGCAGTGCGGGAAGCTCCTTGGGGCCGAGCACCACCAGGGCGACAAGCGCCACCAGCAGCAGTTCGGACGATGCGATATCGAACATTCCTCACCTCGATCGGAATCCGCGCACCGGGCGGGCCAACGCCGCGCCGGACCGCCATCGCGAACCGCCGGACCTGGGATAGAGCCTGATTCACGATTTCGGTGGAAGCTCGGCACGCTCCACCGCAGTCGATCAGGCCCTAGGAGGCAAAGTTGACAGTCCCGTGACGGCGCGCGACCCGCGAATCCGGGCACGCCGCCCGGTCCTGCACATTGGCATTGTCTCGAGGCCCCGCCGTCGCTAAGACGCGGCGCTCGTCCCCGGTACGCCGGGATCACGCGCGGGCGATTAGCTCAGTTGGTAGAGCGCCTCGTTTACACCGAGGATGTCGGCAGTTCGAGCCTGTCATCGCCCACCACAAAAACCGCGGAAGAGCGCGGTTTTTAGAGTGTCAGCCAGATCGGTCTGAACCGCCCCGGGATTGCCGGAGGCCATTTGGTTTAAGTTACGCAGCCATGGGTTGGTCGTCCAGCATGGCGTAGTAGCGTTCTTCTGCCTCAGCCGGTGGGATATTGCCGATGGGCTCGAGCAGGCGCCTGTTGTTGAACCAGTCGACCCATTCCAGCGTGGCATATTCCACGGCTTCGAACGATCGCCATGGTCCTCGCCGATGGATCACCTCGGCCTTGTAAAGGCCATTGATCGTCTCAGCCAAAGCCCCTTCGACAAGCTCAGGACAGGATTGTCATAGCTGTCGCCGACGCTGCCAACCGACGGTTCGACCCCGGCTTCGGCAAGGCGCTCGGAGTATCTGATCGAGACATATTGGCTGCCGCGATCGCTGTGATGGACCAGTCCGCCACGATGAACCGGACGCCGCTCGTGGATGGCCTGCTCCAATGCATCCAGCACGAAGCTGGCATGCGCAGTCCTGCTGACCCGCCAGCCCACAATATAGCGGGCGTAGACGTCGATGACGAACGCGACATAGACGAAGCCCGCCCAGGTCGCGACATAGGTGAAGTCCGAGACCCAGAGCATGTTGGGCGCTGGGGCATGGAACTGCCGGTTGACGTGATCGAGCGGGCAAGGCGCAGCCTTGTTGCTGATCGTGGTCCGCACAGGCTTGCCACGGATCACCCCCTGCAAGCCCAGCTCACGCATCAGCCGCTCGACCGTGCATCGAGCCACAGTGAAGCCCTCGCGGTTCATCTGCCGCCAGACCTTGCGCACGCCATAGACCCCGAAGTTCTCGGCAAACACACGCAGGACCTCGGGCTTCAACGCCTGATCACGCTGGGCACGGGCCGACAAGCGCGAGGGATCACGCCGCTGCGCGACATGCTCATGGTAAGTGGAGGGGGCAATCGGCAGGACCCTGCAGATCGGCTCGATCCCGTACTCCTCGCGATGGTCGTCGATAAACGCCGTCATCGCTTCAGTGGGCGGTCGAGCTCCGCCTGGGCAAAATACGCTGACGCCTTGCGAAGGATCTCGTTGGCCTGCCGCAGCTCACGGTTCTCGCGCTCCAGCGCCTTGAGGCGGTCTGCCAGCTCGGTGGGAACGCCGGCGCGCTTACCGCTGTTCACCTCGGCCTTCTTTACCCACTCCAGCAACGTGTACCCGGAGCAACCGATCTTCTCGGCAATGGATATGATCGCTGCCCAACGCGACGGGTAATCGGCCTCGTGATCCAGCACCATACGAACCGCCCGATCACGAACCTCCGGCGCAAACTTGTTCGTCGTCTTGCTCATCGTAGACCCTTCCTCTCAGGAGTTAGGGCCTCCGACAATCCCGGGGCGGTTCACCCCGGCTCAAACCTGCCTCCCAAAAAGCAGCCTTGAATCAATGTCACCGGCTCGCGTCAATCGGGTTCTTGCATCCAGATGGACGGGCTTCTTTGCGTGGACAGGGCATTGGGCTATCCAATGCCAATGAGCGACGGCGGATATAAAGGTGGAGCGACGGTCGAAGGCCGTTGGGGATGCATAGCCTCCGCCGTCTTGGGCGTGCCCGTCTTCGTGATCCTGCTACTTGCCGATGCTTTGGGCGACTGCGCGCCAGACACCGCGTGCAAAAAGGGCTTTTTGACCCAAGTCTTACTGCCCACCGCTGTTTTCGCCATCGGGGTCGGCCTTATCGTGCGCCGGGCAGTCAAAGCGGCTAAGCGGCATAAACCTAAATGAGCAAAGCAGCGCTCACCGGAATTTGTCCACGCCGCCTAGTCATTCGGGTTGCGGCGGGCCATCCGGCAGGGCGCACGCTCTGCTGTCCTCGGTAACAGGGATCAGTTCGTTCTGGCTTCGACCAGACTGCCTCATTATGCGGCCGCCATGCGAAATTCTTACCATGCCGGTTTGCTTCTTTTTGCGATCGCTACTTCTCCTGGCTTGCCCGGCACGGCCCATGCGGAGGGTGCGGTGTCGGCTCCTGATCCGATCCTGGTCACCGCTCGGCGGCGAGAGGAAGAGGCAAGCGGCATTCCCTTGCCGCTCACCGTGCTGGCGCAGGATCGCCTCATGCGCGACAATATCAACGATCTGACCGCGCTGACAGCGCACGTGCCGGGCTTTACCCTGGCGCGGTCGCTGCGCGGTCCGCCGATCCTCACTTTGCGCGGCGTCGGCTTCAATAGCCAGAATATGTCGGCGACATCGCCGGTCGGCTTTTACCAGGACGAGATGCTGCTCCCCTTCCCGGTCATGAGCGAGGGCGTTCTGTTCGATCTCGAGCGGGTGGAAGTGGTGAAAGGGCCGCAGGGCACGCTGTTCGGTCGCAACAGCACGGGCGGGCTCGTCAACGTGGTGGCCGCAAAGCCGGTTCGGCAGACGGAGGGATATCTGGCGCTTTCGGGTGGAAGCTATCGCAGCCATGGGGCGCAAGGTGCGCTGTCGGGGCCGCTCGGTGGCACTCTGGCGGCCCGCCTCGCGTTCAGCATCGATCGTTCGGACAAGGGCTGGCAACGCAGTGTCTCTCGTGGCGACCGGCTGGGGAAGACGCACAAGCTCGCGGCGCGCCTTGGCCTTTCGTGGCAGCCATCGTCCGCCACCGAGTTGCTGGTGACCGGCAACTGGTGGCGCGACCGGTCGGACACGCCAGTGCCGCAATCGGTCGAAATATATCCCTTCGGTCTGGTCAACCTGGGCCTTGCCCCAGCCGACTGGCCTGCCGGCGCGGCGATGCTGGGTCTTCCCGCCGATTTCCTCGCGCAATCGTGGCGGCCTACCAGCGCGGGGCAGGCGGAATGGGCAGTCGACCAGCTCCCCTGGGGCGGCAGTGCCGGGGGACGGAATTTCACGCCTGCCCCGCTCGACTTCCAGAAGGACAATATATTCCACTCGCTGGCGGTGCAGGGTGCGTTTCGGCTGACCGATCATCTGACGTTGCGCAGCTTGACCGGCTATGCCCGGTTTCGCCGCGACGAGGTTACGGACAACAGTGGCTGGGCCTATGAAAATGCGATCACGCATAGCTCCGGGCAGATCATGTCCTTGTCGCAGGAGGTCCGGCTCACGGGCAAGCATGCCCGCCTCGATTGGGTAGTCGGCGCGATCTATTCGCGCGATCGGGTGAACGACGTCGACCGGGCATGGGCCGGGACCAATTCGATCCTGCAATCCTTGCGCGTGATCGCCGCCCAGTTCGCTGCGGCTGGCGGAGCAGATGCCGCGGGCGTCGAGGACGTGCTCTACGGTTTTCGCGACTATGAAAATTCGACCCGCCAGACGGCGCATTCCGTCGCGCTGTTCGGCCAGGGGGACTTTCGCCCCGTGCCCGCAGTCGGGCTGACGTTCGGACTGCGCTATACGCGGGACCGCACCCGCTTTGCCGGTTGCTCGCGCGACTTGGGCGACAATGGGCTGGCGGCGACGGTGAACGCCTTCTACGCCGGCCTCGGCATCGCCTCCGACGTCCCGAGGGGCGGCTGCATAACCTTTCTTGGCGACCTGTCGGCGGCGGTTGCGAGTGGCGGAGCGATCCCCGCGCAGGGCGTCCATCATGACCGGCTGACCGAGGACAATCTCTCCGGCCGAATCGCGGTCGACTGGCGGGTAAATCCCGACGCAACGCTCTATGCATCGCTCGCACGCGGCTACAAGTCCGGCACCTTTCCCAATATCGAGGGCAATGTCGCGACTCAGTATTTCCCCGCACGGCAGGAAAGGGTGACCACGGTCGAGGCCGGATTCAAGTCGCGGGCGGGACGCCGGCTGACGCTGGACGCCAGTGTCTTCTATTCCGATTATCGGGACAAGCAGCTGTTCGGCGGGATCCCCGATATCGTGTTCGGTTCGCTGACGCGGGTTCTCAATGTCCCGCGCTCCCATATTTACGGGTTGGAAGCCGCGATGACCGCCCGGCCATCGCCGGACCTTCTGCTCGAAGCCAGCCTTGCCCATATACGCACCCGGATCGACGAGTTTACCGGCCTCGACGACTATGGGACATCGCGCGATTTCGCGGGCAGTGCCTTTGCTTACACGCCCCAGTTCCAGATGACCGCGCGTGCGGAGCAGGCCTTTGGCCTGCCCGCCGGATGGGGCGCGCGCGCTGGCCTGTCCTATCGCTATTCAAGCGCGCAGCAGGCCGACCTCGCCGGCGAGCCGCGCTTTCGCATCGGGCCGCACCATGTCCTAGACGCCAGCCTTTCCCTCGAACCGGAGGGGGGACGCTACCTGCTCGACCTGTTCGTCAGCAACCTGACAAACAGCTATTACTGGAACGCGGTCCACCTGCAGTCGGACAGCTTCGCGCGCTTCGCCGCCATGCCCCGCACCTGGAATCTGCGGGTCATGCGGAGATTCTGATAGGGACCTATCAGAACGCGACACGGAAGCTGATGCTCCCGCCAAGGCGCGCATCCTCTCCCTGCCCCACCATCGCGTGGGCGGAGAGCGACAGCAGAGCCGACTTGCCGATGCCGAAATCAAGGTCTGTGCCCGCGCGTCCCCAGTCTCTGCGCGGCGCGGGCGCGGCAACTGCAAAGGCGCCAACGCCGATGATCGAGCCGGAGAGCGCGGCAGGGCCGGTCTTGAGACGGTGAACCCACTCGCCCGAGAGCTGCAGCCTGGACTTGTCGCTCAACGGGACTCCCGCGCGGCCGCCCAGGCGCATCTCGTCATAGTCCGAACGGGTGTCCGCCATGACGAGGGGGAAGCCGCCGCCCGTCTCGGTAAAGCCATCCATCTTCACCTTCGCATGGGTATAGGCGACATAGGGGGTGAGGCTTGCGCCACCGCCGAATGCTATCAGATCGCGCCAGTCCAGCCGCCCGCGCAGCGCCCAGGCTTTGGCGTGCGTGCGGGCGCGCGATATGTCGATGGCGGTGCCGTTCCGATAAGCACGGTCGACGTCGACATCGAGGTCGGCATAATAGCCGGTGACACTCAGTAACAACGGTGTCCCTTGCGGCTGAACGTCGACCTCACCGACCAGATGCCAGCCGTCGGTTGCGGTCTTGCCGCCCAGGTTCAGCCGAGTTTCGGCGCGGTCGACCCCGCCGCCGAAGCCGACGCGGATACCTGCGCCCAGGTCGCGGCAAATGCCGACCTCGCCAGTATAGTTGCGGCGATGCCCCCGTCCGCTGCCGGCGATGTCGCCGGTGATCCAGCCGCAATTGCGGCCCGACTGCGGGAAATCCATGAGCGGCCGGTGATGGGCGCCGAACAACGTCATGCTGGCGGCGTTGATGATGGTCTGCAGCGTTATGCCGCTGTCGGCGACGGAATAGAGATAGTCGACGAGGCCGATGACACCCGTGCCACCACCGGTACCGCCATCCGTACCGCCGTCGGTTCCGCCACCTGTGCCGCCGTCCGTGCCTCCGTCGGTTCCACCACCACCCGACGACCCGGCGATGCGCGCGATATATTGCTGGGTTGTGCCGTTGATTTGTCCCGTGCCGATGATGACATTGCCGTCATCGCTGACTGCTACCGCGTCGGTGAAGCTGTTCGAGCCGACCGCTACCCCGTTGGCGGCAAGCCAGTCGGCCACCGGTTGCAGGCCACCCGAGCTTGTCCAGCGAAACGCGACCGTGTCCTGAATGGAGGGAACGAACGCCGACGGCCGCCGCGCCGAGCCGACGATGACGCTGCCATCGGCGTTGACCCCCAGGGCTCCGCTGCTGTTGCCCCCCGGCAGCAGGCCGAGCGAGGTCATTCCGCCGGCGCTGGTCCAGCGGAACGCTTCGGAATTGCCGTTGGTCGCCTGCGAGAAGCCGACGACGACGGTCCCGTCTGCCGACACGTCCTTGGCAAAACTCGTCGCGCCGCTGTCGGCCGCTTGCGATGCCAGCACGCCAAGGGCGGTCATGCCCCCGCCCGCGGTCCAGACGAAGCCCTCGCTGGTCCGCGCCGCCGTCGCGCCATGGCCGACGATCACGCTGCCATCGCGGCTCGCCCGCCGGGCGTCGGAGGAAACAAATCCGCCACCGTGAAGATCTTGTGCGGCCCCCTTGTCAACCCAGCGCACGGCGTGCAGTCCTACGCCGTCCGGAACGCTCGCTCCGACCGCCACTCTGCCATCGCCCGAGATGCCGTAGGCAACACTGTTCTGGCTCGCGCCGCTGGTCGCCAGATGGCCCAGTTCGGTGGCCGTTGTCCCGTCCCATTGTATGGCGGTGCCGCGCGAGCTGAAGGTTGATTGCGAGACTCCGACGATGACCGATCCGTCGTCGGACACGCCATTGGCCAAGACATAGCTGTGGTCGGGAAGGCCCGGCAGCTCTTCATAGCCTGCACTGGTGATGCGATAGGCTTGAAAGGTCGTGGCGTCGCTGCGCACCGTTGCGGCCACGGTGGAACCGTCGCCCGAAATGTCGCCAAAGCTGGAGCCGAGGTTCGGAGTTGGAACGCCGGCTATGTCCGCGGCTGCGGTGATGCCGGCCGATTGGGCCATGGCGCTGCCCGACACGGCGAAGGCCGTGATCGACGCTGCGAGACGCAGAACGGATTTACGCTGCATTGAAGTCTTGCTCCCTGAACCTGCTTTGCGCCGGGTGTTAGGGGGGGATCGCGGGAAGCGGCATCCCCCGTTCACGGGAGGAGGCGCGCGAGAGCGTGGCGGTGCCGCTGTCGCTGAGCTAATCCCTGCGGGATGACCGTCGGACCCTCATGCTGAAAGCGCTGTCGCACAGTCCCGCTACCGCCTTTGCGGCTATGGCGCTGACTGCCTTTTTCGGCATCGCGCTGGTGGCGCTCGCGCTCTCGTGGCTGCCACAGACGAGTTTCCGCGCGGTGCCCGCGGCCGGCGGTCAGATCCGGGTCGAGGGCGCGGGAACATTCCCGGCGGACCGGCCGGTCATGTTCCTCGACCGGATGGGGCGGGAGCGTCTCGTCGTTCCGCTCCACATGCTCACGCTCTCGAAGGATGCGCGGGGAACCCCCGGCCAGAATAGCGCCATGTATGCCCTGCGCGACCGGATCACCCGGCTGATGGCGGAGCCGGGCATGCGGATGCGTCTTCCCGATGGCCGGACGGTGACAGCGCAGATCATTCCGGGCCGTGCCTGGCGGCTGACAAGCGGGGCTTTGACTTCGCTCGCCATCGGTTTGTGCGCAACGCTCGCCGGCTTGTGGGTGCTGGTGCTGCGGCCTCGCGAATGGGGCGCACGCATGTTCCTGCTGAGCGGAATCGGGCTGATGATCGCCACGTTCACGATCGCATCCATCGAACAGCGCGGACTTGCGGTCAGTGCGGCGTATCAATTCTGGGAAGTGCAACTCAATTACCTGTCCGCCCACATTTTCGGCCTGTCGCTGGTGGCGCTGTTCGCGCGCTACCCGCAGCCGTTGGTCCCGCGGAAATGGCTGGTAGTGCTCGCCGCAGCCACCGCGGCGTTTTGGGCGATCGGCCTGTTCGACCTGTGGACCGACCTGTTCGCAGGCCATCTGATGCTCGCTATGGCGTGGGGAGCGGGCGCGATTGTCCTCGCGATGATGCAGGGCTGGACATCACGGCATGATCCGGCGTTGCGAATGTCCTTCATCCTGATCGGCACCTCGTTGCTGCTGTGCATCGGCATGTTCTCGGCCGCGAACATGGTGCCGCAACTGCTCGGCCACGGCGATGTCGCGCCCTTGCCCGTGACGACTGCCGGTTTCCTGCTCTTTTATCTCGCCCTGGCGGTCGGCGTCGCGCGGTATCGGCTGTTCGATCTGGGCGGATGGGCGGTGCAGGTGGCCATCGCTGCGCTGGTGGTGATCTGCGTCCTGATCGTGGATCTCCTCCTGGTCCTGCTGACCGGCGGAAACTGGACGCTGTCGCTGGCTTTTCTCGTTGCCGCGATCATCTGGTTGCCGCTTCGCGAGCTGCTTCTGCGCCGGTCGGACCGTCGCCGCGGCCGGCACGATCTGTCGCTGTTGCGGGGCGCCAATGGCGTCGCGTTCGCGCTGCGGCCCGAACAGCAGGCGATCCTGTGGCGAGACCTGCTGGAAGGCCAGTTTTCCCCGCTGCAAAGCGAGCCTTGCCCGTGCGACATGGTCGATATCCGCGCCGACGGACGAACGCTTGTCGTGCCCTCCCCACTGGGCGGGCAGGGCACGGCGCTGCATTATGCGGGGCAGGGCCGCCGCCTGTTCAACAGCGAGGACAAGGCCGTTGCGGTGGAGCTGGTCGGGCTGGTGCGGGAAATGACCAAGGCGCGTGTTTCCTATGATCAGGGAGCGCAGGAGGAACGGCAGCGCATCGCACGCGATCTGCATGACGATGTTGGCGCGCGACTGATGACCGCGCTGCACCGCGGCGACCTCCGCACCGTCCATGGCGACGTGCGCGAGGCGATGGCTTACATGCGGCTGATCATCGACGGCCTGTCCGGCCAGGCACGCCGCCTTTCGGACACCTTGGCCGATCTGCGGCACGAGACAGTCGAACGCCTTGCCCTCGCCCGTATCCGCACGCAATGGCCGATCGGCCCGGAGTTCGACGAGGAACGGCTGGTCGAGGCGCAGCCCAATGGCGTGCTCGTTTCCGTGGTGCGCGAACTGGCGAGCAACATCATCCGCCATTCGGGCGCAGGTGAGGTCGCCGTGGACTGCACGCTCGATGCGGACGGCCTTGCACTGCGTGTCGCTGACAATGGTCGGGGTCTGGGAGCAGGCGGCGAGGCCCCGCCAGGCAACGGCCTGACCAACATGCGCAAACGGATCAACGAACTGGGCGGCACAATCGTGATCGACCCGCGCGCGGACGGCTTGACCGTTCTCATCCGGCTGCCGCTATTCTCCCCAGAACGCGGGATGGCTGTTCGTCCGCGTCAGGCCTAGGCGCTGCACAAGGGGAAATTGATGTCCATTGCCCGGCAGTTGCTGATCGTCGAGGATATTGCGCCGCTGCGCAGGGCGCTGGCCGATCGCGCCGCCGTCGTCTTCGGCGTGCCGCAGGTCGCGGAAGCCGGATCATTGGCTGCCGCCCGCGACTGGTTGCGTCACCAGCGCCGGGTTGAACTGCCGCTCATTGCGCTCATCGACCTGGGGCTGCCGGACGGGTCGGGCAACGAACTGATCGGCGAGTTGGCGTCGGACAGCAACGCGACGTGCATCGTCACCACGATCTTTGATGATGACGGGAACGTGATGCGGGCTCTGGGCGCGGGCGCGCAGGGCTATCTGCTCAAGGGCGAGGATATCTCGGTCATCGAGGAGAGGTTGCGCGGACTGGAGCGCGGCGAGGTAGCCGTATCACCGCAGATCGCCCGCCGCTTGCTGGAACGGTTCCGCACGCCCACAGTCGTCGTGCCGGAGGTCGATATCAGTTTGACGCAACGTGAGTCCGATGTCCTGCGCGCGATCGGCAGGGGGCTCACCATTCCGGAAACAGCCCATGCACTGGAGATCGGCGCGCAGACCGTCGGGACGCACGTGAAGAACATCTATCGCAAGCTGAACATCGCTTCCCGTGCAGAAGCCGCTATCGAAGCATCAAAACGCGGTCTTGTCTAGGCAATGTTGCCGCGTTCCATAAAGAGTATTGTATTACAACTCATAGATTCTCGATCAATCGAGATTCAAATTGCTAGAGAAAATATCGAACTCCTCGCAATTCAATGAATGATCATAGGGATGAAAACAGGCTGGCCGGTCGGGCAAAGATCCAGCCAGAATAGCCCTCGTTTCCTGCTTCTGACACCAAGGTCAAAGGCTGTCGAACGTTCAGGCATTTGCAGGCGACGGCGCTGATTCGTCAGGCGCTCCACACCCGGCGATAGAGTGCCTCTATCTCTTCGGCAGACGGCACCAGCGGATTGTTCGCGGGCGACCCGGAGGCGAGCGCCTGCGCCGCCATGACCGGCAGAAGAGCCCGCCACTTCTCTGCGTCGATGCCATAATCCGCAGGGGTGGGAACCTGAAGGTCGACGTTGAGCCGAGTGAGTTCGTCGACGAGCTTGGCGGCGGCGACCTGGTCGCCTTCATTGTCATCGGCCCATCCCATCGCCCGGGCGCAATCGGCATAGCGAGCGAGCGCGCCGGAAATCGACCAGGCCGTAATGGCGGGCAGCAGCATCGCATTGGACAGTCCGTGCGGCACATGGAAATGCGCGCCGACCGGCCGGCTCATTCCATGAACAAGGGCGACACTCGAATTGGAAAATGCGATCCCCGCGAGCGTCGATCCCCACATCATCGCGGCCCTGGCCTCAGCATTGGCAGGATCCTTCCAGACGCGGCGCAGACTGGACGCAATAGCGCGCATCGCCTGGAGCGCGAAACTGTCAGAGAACGGATTTGCCCGCCGGGATACATATGCTTCCATTGCATGCGTCAGCGCGTCAATTCCCGTGTCCGCCGTCAGTCGAGGCGGCATGCTGTGCGTCAATTCATGGTCGACGAGCGCCGCAATAGGCAGATAGGCCAGCCCCGCGCAGAGCATCTTTTCATCAGTGGCGTCATCGGTGATGATGGTGAACCGGGTGACTTCCGATCCCGTGCCCGCCGTCGTCGGTACCGCAAGGATGGGGAGGCCCGATGCATCCTGAAGATGCGGAGCCTTATAGTCACGGCACACCCCGCCATGGGCGGCGAGTATCGCGATCATCTTCGCGCTGTCGATAGGGCTCCCACCACCAAAGCCGATAACGCAGTCATGATCACCGCAGCGAAGATCAGCCAGAGCCCGACCGATTGACGTCACCGTCGGTTCCGGCACCGTGTCGGAGAAGATGCGCGCGCCAATGCCATGCTGACCGAGCGCGCCCATCAGATGGTCGACCTTGCCGCTGGTCAGAAGATAAGTGTCAGTGACGATGAAGGGGCGGGAAAGCCCCAGCATCTGCAGAACTGAGCCCAATTCGGCAGATGCGCCGCCGCCGATACGTAACAGCCGGGGAAGTGATGCCTGAAAGGGCGTCAACGGTGACATCCTGCCTCTATGGGTACACCGGCCCCGCAGGTGCGGAGCCGGTGATCATGGTCAATTATTCGGCCGACGCTTCGGCAGGCGCTTCGGCTTTCGGAGCGGCTGCCTTGCGCTTGGGCGCGCTCTTGGCCTTCGGCGCGGCCTTGGCCTTGGTCGCCTTGGCCGGAGCAGCATCGCCAGCGACGCGGGCGGACGCGGGGCGGCCGCGACCCGGCTTCTTTTCCGCCGGCGCGGGCGCTGCGACGTCATCGGCGGGCGCATCGCTCACCGCAGCCGGTGCCGGACGGCGACCCAGGCCGATCCGCTTGGCCAGTTCGCGCCGATGTGCGGCATAGTTCTCCGCGACCATCGGATAATCCGCCTTCAGGCCATAGCGTTCCTTGTACTGCTCCGCAGTAAGTCCATGGCGCGTCAGATGACGAGTGAGCGTCTTGTAGGGCTTTCCGTCGATCAACGACAGGATGTGATCTTTCGACGCCAGCGAACGGCGCACGGACACCGCAGGCGTATATTCGGGCGAGGACTCGCCGCCAGTTTCGCCGGCCGCCGGGCTGGTCGCCAGATCATTCACCGTGGCATGAACCGACCGAAGGAACGCGGGCACATCATCCGCACTGACGCGGTTATTGGCGTTGTTCAACCAGGCGATGGTGATCTCCGTCGCAAGTTCGACGGCGTTCAGGCTCGTTTCTTCGGACACGGGCAAGCTCCTGCAGATATGACTATCGTAAAAATTGAATGGGCCTCCCTTCTACAGTCAAATTTGCACCATTCCAGTGCTAATTGTTATGAGCGCGATCACGGCATCACAGGTCGCCCGCGTCAGCCGGCACACACAGGATTGCTGCCACCGCCACGGCACCGTCATCGTGAGAATAGCGCGGTGATTTCGGGAAGCACTGTCCTTCGTCATCCCCTGAGACTGCACCACCTATTACATGGGTTAGGCTATGCTGCATCGGCTGTTCCCGTTGTTTCGGCAGATCGACGGAATCAAGTAGTTGTACCCAGGGTGAGGACAAATACATTTCGAAGACAAAGCATTTTTCATGTCAGTGCTTCGATCATCCCTGCAGATGAAAGGAAGATCCCGACCGAGACATGGCAGCCTTGCTCTGAGCGGCACCATCCAAATGGTGCCGTCGACCTCTATGAGTTCGCCGTTCAACATCATCTGCAGGGGCGACGCCAGCGCAGTTGACGAGGATACGTTAGTTGATTCGGCGAAAGCCGCTTAGCTGCGACCCAATATGCGCCGGTAGAGCGCCAGATAGGCGTCCGCCATGCGATCGACCGAGAAACGCTCCTCGACCGTGCGGCGGACCACGCGGCGGTCCAGCTCCCCTGCCCGCGCGATCGCTTCGACCGCCTCCTCCGCAGTATCGACGAGAAATCCGTTCACGCCATGCGCGATCAGCTCGCGCATCGATCCGCGTGGGCTCGCGATGACAGGCGTACCGCACGCCATCGCCTCGATGACCGAGAGGCCGAAGGGTTCCTCGAAATGGATGAAATGGAGGAGCGCGCGCGCATGCCCCAGCGCGGCGATACGCGCGGCTCCGCCGACCGGCCCGTGAAAGCGGACGCGCCGCCCGTCGACATGCGGCATCACGTCGCGCTCGTGATAGCCGCTGTCCTGCACGATCCCGTACATGTCGAGCTGCCGCCCCGATGCTTGCGCAGCCACGATGGCGTCCGCCGCGCCCTTGTCCGGATGGATGCGGCCGAAATAGAGCAGGCCGTCGCTTCCCTCCGGATCGAAGGCGAATTCCTCCAGCCGGATGCCATGATGGATGGTGGCCGCATAGGTGAGGTCGGGATGCCGGTCGGCCTCGCTGATCGCGACATAATGTACCCGGTCCTGATAAGGCGCGTACATCGGCAGGATGCGCTCCGACGAGAAGCCGTGGATCGTCGTCACCATCGGCGTATCCACCAGCCGCGAAAAGGCGTGCGCCGGGAAATCGGCCTGGTTGTGGATGATGTCGAAGCGGTCCGCCTGCTCGAACAGATAGGCGAGGTGCCGAAATTCCCAGACCTTGGCGTCGATGGCCGGGTCTTCGCTATAGGGGGCCGGCACCACGCCGTCGAGCGCGCCCGCCGTGATGCTGTCCAAAGTCGCGAACAGGGTCACATCGACGCCGCGCGCGATCAGCGCCTCGGTCAGCAGGCTCGTGACCAGTTCCCACGGCCCATAGTGGCGCGGCGGCGTCCGCCAAGCGATCGGGGCCAGCATCGCGACTTTCAGCTCAGTTCCCACCCATCATCCTCAAGACCAGCCCCTCATCCGGCAATAGCGTCCCGTCCATAGCGCGCAGCGGCAGGGTCGAGGCAAGCACATCGTCGATGCGGGCTTCGTCGGGAAGCGTCAGGCGACGCTCGGCCTGCCCCAGGTTCAGCACGATCAGCAGCCGTTCGTCTCCGTCCCGCCGCTCATAGGCGAGCACCTCGTCATCCGCCGCGACCAGCGCCAGCGACCCGACCGACAAGGCCGGGTGACGACGGCGAAGCACCAGCAATGTGCGGTGGAGCGACAGCATCGACAGCGGGTCGCGCTCCTGCTGCGCGACATTGCGCCGCGCCCGGTCGGCATTGAGCGGCAGCCATGGTTCGGCGGCCGAAAAGCCTGCGTAAGGGCTGTCGTCCCACGGCATTGGCGTGCGCACCGGATCGCGGCCGAGGCCCAGCCCCGGCTCGCGAAGCTCACGCGGGTCGCGCACGCGGTCCGACGGAATGGCGACATCGGCCAGCCCGATCTCGTCGCCATAATAGATGGTCGGCGTGCCACGAAGCGTCAGCAACAGCATCGCCGCGACGCGCGCCTGCGCCTCCCCCACCCGCGCGGCGATGCGCGGACGGTCGTGATTGCCCAGCACCCAATTGGGCCAGGCAGCCTCCGGCAAGGCGGCTTCATATTCGCGGATCATCGCGGCGAGAGCGGCCGCATTCCATGGCGCGTCGATAAGCTGGAAGTTGAAGGGCAGATGCACGCCGGCAGCCTCCGGCGTTCCATAATAGTGCATCAATAGCGGAACGGGCAGATAGATCTCGCCGATCAGCAACCGGTCGCCCGAATAGCTGTCAGCGATCGCGCGCATCTCTGCGGCGATGTCATGAACCTCCGGCTGATCGGTCGAGTGAAGCTGAAGGACGCTGTGCATCTCGCCCATATGCGGAAGATAGTCGGGGTTGGGGGGATTGTCGGGCAGTCCTTCGGCCTTCACCATGTGCCACAGCACGTCGATACGGAACCCATCGACGCTCCGGTCGAGCCAGAAGCGAAGCACATCCATCATCGCCGCGCGCACATCGGCGTTGCGCCAGTTGAGGTCGGGCTGTTCCTTGAGGAAGGCGTGGAGATAATATTGGCACGTCGCCTCGTCCCACTCCCATGACGATCCGCCGAAGTCGCTGATCCAGTTGTTGGGCGGTCCTCCGCCGGGCGCGGGGTCGCGCCAGATGTACCAGTCGCGTTTCGGATTGTCGCGCGACGACCGGCTTTCGATGAACCAGGGATGCCGGTCGGACGAATGATTGGGTACGAAGTCGAGAAGCAGTTTCATGCCCCGCGCATGGGTTGCGGCGAGCAGCCGGTCGAACGCCGCCAAGTCACCGAACAGCGGATCGATCCCGCAGTAGTCGGCCACATCATAGCCGAAGTCGGCCATCGGCGACGGAAAGACCGGCGACAACCAGATCGCATCGACACCAAGCGTGGAAAGATGATCGAGCCGCGCCTCGATCCCGGCAAGATCACCGATGCCGTCGCCATTGCTGTCCTGAAATGAACGCGGGTAGATCTGGTAGATGACACCGCTTTGCCACCAGCGATGCCCTCCCGCGCTCATCCGTCTGTTACGTCCGAAAGCCTGGCGAGCGCATCCCCCGCGCGGATCGTCTCCCCCTCGGCCAGCGCTGCGGCAAGGCGGACCTCCGGGGGGAAGAAGGCGACAATCGTCGATCCATGCTCGAACCAGCCCATTTCGTCTCCTTTCGCGACCTCGACGCTACAAGCCGTTCGCCCCGCCCCGCGTTCCCTCAAGGTCCGTTCTGTGTCGAGAAAGCTGAGGCGAATGCTCGCGACCAGGATCGCCGCCACGGGAACCAGCAGGATCGGCACCCGCGTCGGCCCGGCGCGCATCTCGATCACCGCGCGCTCGTTACGGCAGAACAATCGCTCCACACGCTTGAGCGCGATGGGGTTCACATTCCAGCAGTCGCCTGACAGATAGGTCACCGCATCGACCCGGCCGTCATGCGGGGCGTGGAAGCGGTGGTACATCGCGGCGGTCAGCCGCAGAGTCACGAACCAGCCGTCGCGGAACTGCTCCACCAGCGCCGGATCGGGCACCAGTTCCTCCAGCCGGTAGGGAAAGCCCTTGATCTGATAAAGGCGTCCGTCCTCGACCCGGCCATGCGCGCCGACGATGGCGTCGCAAGGGCTGGCGACGACCGACGGGTCGGGATCGAAGCGCCGCGCTCCGGGCCGCAGCCGCCGGATGAAGCCTTCCCGCAGCGACCGGAACCGCGTCGTTTCCGCATCGGACAGATCGACGTCAGAAAAGAAGCGCCAGGCAGCGATGGCCGGGCGGCTGATCAGCGGATTCTCGATCGCCGCGAGCTGCCCGACAAGCTGTGTCGCCAGCCGCCGGGGAATGCGATTGGTGAGGAGGAAGTTCAGATCCTCATGCATCAGCAGGCGGATCAGAGAAGCGCGTATTGTCACGAGAATGTCACCGAGAAGGAGTCTGGAACGGCATCGGCCATTTGCAGGATATCATGGACAGCAAATTCCTCGCCGCATTGCTCGGTGCCACCGCCACCGGCGTTCTGATCGCCACCAAGGGCCGCGAACGCCTCCGCCTGTCGCGCGCCAAGCACCGCTCGCTTGCGGGCCATGTCCGCATGGCCAAAAGGCTGGCGGCGCAGCTTCCCTTCTACACCTATGGGGAGGAGCGCGTCTTCAGGGCCGATGGCTGCGACGATGCGGTGGCGGAGCGCCGCGCGGCGGGCTTCCGGCGTCTTGCGAACCTCTACGCCGAGCGCTTCCCGCAGACGGTGGCGCTGACCGAGGACGCGCGCGAGGGCATTTCCGATCTGCAGTTCACCGGCCGCTACCGGGTTCCCTTTCAGTTCAGCGCGACGGTGGGCAAGCATCTGCCCGTCGGTGCCTTCTACCAGGCGTCGGACGGCGCGTGGCTGACCGATCTCGACGGCAACCGCTTCATCGACCTGACCGGCTCCTATGGCGTCAACCTGTTCGGCAACGCCTTCTACAAGCAGACGATGCGCGAGGGGTTCGAGCGGACCGAGGCGCTGGGCGCGGTGCTGGCGGGCTATCACCCGATCGTCGCGGACAATGTCGAACGGCTTCGCGCGCTGTCGCGGCTCGACGAGGTGTCGTTCCACATGTCGGGGACCGAAGCGGTCATGCAGGCGGTCCGTCTCGCGCGCTATCATACGCGGCGTCCCCGCATCGTGCGCTTCGCGGGCGCCTATCATGGATGGTGGGGGGAGGTTCAGCCCGGCGTCGGCAACCCGGTGTCCGCCGACCGCACGCTGACGCTCGCCGACCGGTCCGAACGGACGCTCGACGTGCTGCGCCATCGCAAGGATATCGCCTGCGTCCTCGTCAACCCGCTGCAAGCGCTTCACCCCAACGGCAATGCGCCGTCGGACGGGCAGCTTGTCGACTCCGGCCGCAGCGCGGCGGTGGATCTCGACGGCTATGTCGCATGGCTGCGCCAGCTTGCCGATGTCTGTCGGGCGAGCGGCATCGTGCTGATCTTCGACGAGGTGTTCCTCGGCTTCCGGCTGGCCCCCGGCAGCTTCGCGCATCGCTTCGGCATCGAGCCCGACATGATCACCTGGGGCAAGACGCTCGGCGGCGGGCTGCCGGTCGGCGTACTCACCGGCCGGGCAGCGCTGATGAAGCGCTTCCGGGAGGATCGACCGGGCGACATCTGCTTCGCGCGGGGCACGTTCAATTCGCATGCCGTGATCATGGGCGCGATGAACGCGTTCCTGCGGCGGCTCGACACGCCGGAGATCAGCGCACTTTACGATGGGCTGGACGAGCGCTGGCGCACCCGCGCCGAGCGCCTCAATGCCGCGCTCGACACCGAGGCGCTCCCGGTCCGGATCGAGGCGCTGTCGACCATCTGGACAGTCCTCTACACCCGGCCGTCGCGCTACAACTGGATGCTTCAATATTATCTCCGCAGCGAGGGGCTGGCGCTGAGCTGGGTCGGCACCGGCCGCCTGATCTTCAGCCTCGACATCGACGATGCGCTGTTCGACGAGATCATCGCCCGCTTCGTTGCCGCCGCGCGCGCGATGCAGGGCGACGGCTGGTGGGACGGACCGGACGCCACCAACAAGGACCTGCGGCGCGGCGTGCTGAAGGAAAGCCTGAGGGCGCGGCTGGGATAGAGTTCCCGCTGCCGCGCCCGTCCATGATTGAGGATCGTCGGCGCGCCCGACCGGGCGCATGCCGTACCCGTCCAGCGCTCAGGCCGCCGCGCCGCGGCCTTCCTGCACCTTGCGGATCAACTGCGGCGGAGCCGACTTGTACTGACGGAAGTCGTTGAACGGATCGGTGATGATCTTGGTCGCCCAGACGATGCCCGTCTCCAGGTCGCGCTGCACCCAGAGCTGGACGACGCGCAGGAGGAGCGCGCCGACCCCGAGGAACAGCCAGCCGAACCCGACATGCCGCGCATAATCGACATAGCCCGCCGGAGCTTCGAGCGTCCCGAACAAGGTCGGCGTGAACAGCAGCACGACCGGGATCAGCACCCACAAGCCCATGAGAACATATTTGCGCGCGAGATTGTAGCCGACCTTGATCTCTTCCTTATACTCGTGGCTTGCGTCGTTCTCGACGTCATAGCCCTTGGGTTCGAAGAAGAAATGGCCGGCCTGACGGCTGGTCATTGCCACGCCCCAGCCGAGCAGGCTGGCGAGCGCCGGATCGACGAACAGCACCAGATAGGCCGTGATGAAGGTGCACGCGCTGATGAAGTGCAGGCTCTGATTGATCAGGCTGTGGTGATAATAGCGATGATCGTCCCAGCGCTGCTCGGCAAGCTGTGCGCGGAAACCGGCGGTTCCCTGCTCGTCTTCAAAGCGCAGTTTACGCAGACGCGGCATGATCATTCCTTTCCTGCAGCGGACAGCTTGGCAAATCGAACGAGCGAGAAATGGCCCAGCGGGGGCAAGTCGCGGCGCTCGGACAGTTCAACGTCGCCGCGCGAAGCGGCCCAGTCGGTATAGCGCGAGAATGGGAACTCGGTCCGGAAGCCGAGCCGACTGGTGACCGGCATCAGCGTGCGCTCGACAGCGCCGCGAAAGCCCGTTTCCGCACCGACGCGGGTGGTGATGATGATTTCGCCGCCCGGACGGCAGACGCGGGCGAACTCGTCGAGAGCGCGCTCGGGATTGGCGACCGCGGTCACGACATATTGCGCCACGACGACATCGAAGGAGTCATCGGCGAAATCCAGCGCCTCGGCATCGCCGACCGCGATCGCGCTGACATTGCGGAGCTGTTGACGCTCGACCCGCTCACGCGCCTTTGCGAGCATGTCCTCCGAGATATCCACGCCGGTGACCCGGCATGACGGGCCGTAGTCGGGCAGCGAAATGCCGGTGCCGACACCGACCTCCAGCACCTTGCCGCCGATCCGCTCGGCGGCGCGGACCGCGCTTCTGCGTCCTTCCCGAAAAACGGGACCAAATACCATGTCGTAAACCGGCGCCCAGCGATCATAGGCGGTCGCCACGGAACGGGTGGTCATCGCTACGGCCATCAGCCAAATCTCCCACGACGCCTGCCACAACAACTAGCAGCCGTCTAACAGCTCCTTTAAACTTCAATATGACGCTTTGAAGACATGCGTCGACATCGCTGCTTTTTCTGTAACAAATGAAAGAAAGGCTGTTCTTGGCACTCCCACCCGTCTCGTTGTAACACGACGGTCATAATCGATCGCCACCCACTTTCGCCGTTCATCTCTATGGCGCGCTGCCTGATCTTCACCGTCGAAGCGGATGATGCGCCGTGCCAAGTTGCGCTTGATCCTCCAACACCCCGGGCTATGATAGCGGGCCGCGCGGTCGCTCCGCGCCACGGAGGAGACGGCGTTTGACCTTACGGCTGATGGGGGCGCGGTCCGCCTCGGCACCGGTCGCACGGATGACGCCATGAGCGCTGATGACGACGCTTCCCAATCATCGGCCGGACGCAACGCCTCCCCCACCGACGAGGCACGACAGCTCGCCTTCTTCGTGAAGCAGGCCCCGGTCGCGATGGCGATGTTCGACCGCGACATGCGCTGCCTCGCTGCCTCCCCGCATTATCTGAGCGACTGCGGCCTTGCCGACGACGCACCAGTCGCCGGGATGAGCCTGCATGACCTGTTCCCGCCCATTGACAGCGACGGCCGGGCCCTGCTCCAGCGCATTCTGGCGGGTGAGGAGCATTCGGCGCAGGAAGATCGGGTCGAACGCGACGGCGGGCCGCAATGGGTGAGCTGGGCCATGAAGCCATGGCGCTTTCCCTATGGAGAGATCGGAGGCGCACTCCACTATCTCGACGTCCGGACCGAGCATGTCAAAGCGCGTGCGGCGCTGGAGGCGAGCGAGCGGCGGTTCCGGGCGACATTCGAGAATGCCTCGGTGGGCATCGCCCATGTCGCTCCAGACGGGAGCTGGCTGCGCGTCAATGCGCGGCTCTGCGAAATCGTGGACTATACCCCAGCCGAACTGCTGAGCGGCACGTTTCAGGACATCACCCACCCCGACGATCTGGACGCCGATCTCGCCTTGCTTGAGCGGGTCGCGTCGGGCGAGATCGATCGATACCGTATCGACAAGCGCTATGTCCGCAAGGACGGGTCGACCGTCTGGATCGAATTGACGGTGTCCTGCGTGCGTCGGCAAGACGGCGCGCCCGATTACTATATTTCGACGGTTCAGGATATTTCCGCGCGCAAGGCTGCTGAAGACAGGCTGCGCGAGTCCGAGCGGCTGCAGCGACTGATCCTCGACGGCACGCTCGCCTTCGTCGGTGTGCTCGACCTTTACGGCACGATGGTCGAGGCGAACGCCACGGCGCTCGCGGCGGGCGGGCTGGTGCGCGAGGACGTTCTGGGGCGCAGGTTCTGGGATTGCTACTGGTGGTCGCACGACCCGTTCGAGATGGAGCGTCTCGAAACGGCGGTGGCGGAGGCGGCGACCGGCAAGGTCGTCCGCTACGACGCAGTGGTCCGCATGGCGGGCGATACCCGCATGACCATCGACTTCATGCTGTCGCCGATCCTCGATGATGACGGGCAGGTCCGGCTGCTCGTCCCGTCGGGTTTCGACATCACCGAGCGCAAGCAGCAGGAGGACCATGTCCGCATGCTGATGCGCGAGGTGAACCATCGGTCGAAGAACCTGCTCGCGGTCATCCAGGCAGTCGCGCGTCACACGGCTGCGACCGGTGCGGATACCTTTCTGGAGCGCTTCACCGACCGGCTGCAATCACTCGCTGCCGGTCAAGACCTTCTCATCAAGGGCGACTGGCGCGCTGTCCAACTTGAGGCCCTGCTCAGCGCGCAGCTTTCGCATTTCGTCGATGTACAGGGGCCTCGCGTCACACTTGACGGCCCTGCGGTGGAAGTGAACGCAGCCGCGTCGCAGACGCTGGGCATGGCGCTGCATGAGCTTGCGACCAACGCGGTTAAATACGGTGCCTGGTCGAGCGCAAGCGGCCACGTCGCCATCGAATGGGGCCTGTCGGACGGCGGCAAGGATCCACTGCGCTTCTGGATGCGCTGGCGCGAAAGCGGCGGGCCGCCGGTCGTGCCCCCCGGTCATTCCGGCTTCGGCTCCACGGTGATCGGACGCATGGTCGGTGCCAATCTCGGCTGCAAGCCCGCAGTGCGATATCCGCCGACAGGCTTTGTTTGGGACCTCGAATGCGGCGCCGCCCGGGTCCTTGACGAGCGCTTCGCCGCAGCCGGGGCGGCGACCACTCCACCCCCCGCCACGGCCGGCGACGCGCATGGGCGTTGCCGCATCCTGATCGTCGAGGATGAAGCCCTGATCGCGATCGAGATCGCCGAGCTGATCGACGAGCAGGGCTATGAGGTCGTCGGCCCGGCCGCATCGGTGCAGGCCGCACTCGACCATATCGAACGGACAGGCTGCGACGGCGCGATCCTCGACGTCAATCTGGGCCGGGAAACATCGGAGGCGGTCGCGCTGCGGCTGAAGGAGATGGGCACGCCCTTCACCATCGTGTCGGGCTACGCGCGCGAACAGTTGCCGCCGTCGATGCGCGACGCGACGCTGGTCGGCAAACCCGTGTCGCCCGACGCTCTGCTGTCCGAAATCGGGCGCGTCATCGGACACCCCTGACAAGGTGCTTCAAATGCGCTAGCGTCACCCGTTCCGGCGGCGCGATCCGCTCCGCTCGGGGATCATGGCACCGGGACACATGCGCCGGACCGAGTCCGGCGGGGATCATCGGGCCGGGAATGGGGGACGGATGCACGACGCGCTGCCGCTGGCAGTCGCCATGGTCTACGCACTCGGGCTGTTCGCCTTCGCTTCGTGGGCGGACGGTACCGGCAACCCGCGCGTGCGAAGCCGGCTCCGTCCCGCCGCCTATGCGCTCGGCCCGGCTGTCTATTGCTCGACCTGGACCTTCTATGGGGCGGTAGGCAGCGCGGTGGCCGATGGCTGGTCCTATCTGCCGATCTATCTCGGCCCGATCCTGGTCTTCCTGCTTGGGCACCGGTTCCTTCGCCGCATCGTCGATGCGGTCAAGGCGGACGGTGCCAACTCGATCTCCGAATTCATCGGCGGGCGGTTTGGCAACAGCCGGGGCGTCGCCGCGCTCGTCACCGCACTCGCGCTGCTCGGCAGCGTCCCCTATCTGGCGTTGCAGCTCCGCTCGCTGGGCAGCGCCTACGGCCTGATCGCGGGTGCCGACAGCTATGTCATCGCCATGGCGGTCTCCGCCATCGGCCTCGCGCTTTTCGCCATGACCTACGGCACGCGCCGCTACGAGGCGTCGGGCCGCAACGATGCGGTGCTGTTCGCGGTCGGCATCGAATCGCTCATCAAGCTCGGCGCGCTGCTGATCGCAGGACTGCTGGCGCTGATCATGCTGACGGGAACCGATACGCGGCTGCGGGAAGCAGGGATCGCTCAGCTTGTCGGCAATTTCGATCCCGCCGGGCTGGGCATGGACTTTTTCGTCATCACCATCCTGTCGATGAGCGCGATCATCTGCCTGCCGCGCCAATTCTATGTGACTGTCATCGAAGCGGAATCGGGCGCGGATATTGCCCGCGCGCGCTGGCCGTTCATCGGCTACATGGTCGCGACGCTGCTCGTCATCCTGCCGATCGCGGCCGCCGGCCTCGCGATACTGCCCGATACGGTCGCGCCCGACCGGTTCGTGCTTCAGCTCCCCCTGTCGCAGGGGCTGGAGCCGGTCGCGCTGCTCGTGTTCCTGGGCGGCGTGTCGGCCGCGACGGCCATGGTGCTTGTCGAGGCGATCGCGCTGGCCACCATGGTCTCCAACGACCTGGTCGCGCCGCTCCTGCTCCGTTCGGAGAGCCTGCGGGGCGGCGGAGCGCTGGGCCAGGCGCTGCTGACGACGCGGCGCATCGCCATTGCCCTGATCATGCTGGCGGCGTTCGGCTGGGCCGTCGAGACGCCCGCCGATCAGCGGCTCGCGCTCATCGGGCTGGTCGCCTTTGCGGCGATGAGCCAGTTCGCGCCCGTGCTGATCCTCGCCGTCCTCGGCAGCAACCGCGACGCCGTGGCGGCAAAGGCCGGGTTGATCGCGGGCCTGCTGATGTGGACATGGACGCTGGCGCTGCCCCAGGTCGGGGGAGAGCCGTGGCTCGACCTTCTCGCCGGCACGCTGATCGACCCGCATGCGTTGCTCGGCGTCGACGGCCTGAGCCCCATCAGCCATGGCGCGCTCTGGAGCCTCGGTGCCAATCTGACGGCCTTTTCGATCGCGACCGCCCGCCGCGTGCGCGCCGCCGCCCTGCCCTCGCTGCTGCGCGACACCTACAACCGGCCCGAGACGGTGACCGACGTCGGCGCGCTGAAGGATCATGTCGCCCGCTTCGTCGGGCCGGAAGCGGCGGCGGACGCCTTCGCACGCTTCGATCAGGGCGCGCGCATCGAGCGCAACCATATCCGTGCCGCCGAGCGCATGATAGCCAGCGTCGTCGGCCTTCCGTCTGCACGGGCGTTCATCGGATCGGCGCTTCACGGATCGAACCTGACCCACCAGGAGGTTGCCCGGATCCTCGACGACACGGGCCAGAGCCTGCGCTTTTCAAAGGGCCTGCTTGCCGCCACGCTGGAGAATATCGACCCCGGCGTGAGCGTCGTCGATCGCGAACTCAACATCGTCGCGTGGAACAGCCGCTATATCGACATGTTCCGCTACCCCGACGGTATGGTGCGCGTCGGAGCCCCCGTCGCCGAGCTGATCCGCTACAATGCCGAGCGCGGCGAATGCGGGCCGGGAGAGGTCGAAAGCCATGTCGAGCGGCGGCTCAGCCACATGCGGCGCGGCCTGCCCCACAGTTTCGAGCGCGTGCGTCCCGATGGCCGGATCATCAAGACGGTGGGCGGACCCATGCCCAGCGGCGGCTATGTCATGTGCTTTACCGACGTGACCGCCGAGGCGCAGGCGCTCGCCGCCCTAGAAAAGGCGCGCGCCGAGCTGGAGGGCCGGGTCGGGGAACGCACCCGCGCACTGAGCGCCGCCAATGAGGCACTCGCCAAGGCCGATGCCGAAAAGACGCGGTTCCTCGCCGCAGCGAGCCACGACCTCCTCCAGCCGCTGCACGCCGCGCGCCTGTTTTCGGCGGCGCTGGCCCGCGACCTGTCCGACGCGCAGCGGCCGATCCTCGACCGTCTCGACCGCTCGATCGGATCGGCGGAGTCTCTGCTCCGGGCGCTCCTCGACATTTCGCGGCTCGACGCCGGGGGCGTGACGGCGGAGCGCCGGCCGGTGCAGCTCCGGCCCCTGCTCGCCGAGCTGGTTGAAACCATGGCCCCGCTCGCCAGGGAACGCGATCTCGATCTGCGGATGGGGCCGGGCGATGCGATGGTCGAGACCGATCCCGGCCTGCTGCGCTCGATCGTCCAGAACTTCCTGTCCAACGCCATCCGCTACACCGCGCACGGCGGGATCCTCGTCGGCGTCCGGCGGCGCGGATCGAGCGCGCGGATCGACGTGATCGACACCGGCCCCGGCATACCGGACGACAAGCGCGACGCGATTTTCCGCGAGTTCGAGCGGCTGCCGAGCGCGACGGAGGGAGGCGTAGGCCTTGGCCTCGCGATTGTCGACCGCACCGCCCGCGTGCTCGGCGCGACGGTCAGCCTGGCATCGCGGGTGGGACGTGGCAGTCGTTTCTCCGTCACGCTGCCGCTCGCAGCGGCCGTACGCCCTTCCCTCCCCTCGCCGGCCGCCGCACCCACGCCGCAGAATCCCGCCGCGCGCCTCACCATACTCACCGTGGACGACGACGCCGCCAATCGCGATGCGTTGCGCAGTTACCTCGAGTCACTGGGCCACGAGGTCCTCACCGCCGCCGGACCCGAGCAAGCCCTCGCGCTGGTGGCCGACTATGCGGTCGCTCTCGTCGACTTCGATCTCGGCGACATGCTCGACGGCCTCGCGCTGATCGAACGGCTGCGCGCGGCGCATCCTCAGGCGCGGCACGTCCTCGTCACCGCCGCCGCACCGGGTGTCTGGTCGGCGCGCGCCCGGCTGCTGGGGGTGCCTGTCCTGCGCAAGCCCGTGGCGATCGATGCGCTGCAGGCCCTGCTCGCCGACAGTAGCTTGCCCAGCGCAGCCGAGTAGCGCGGCATCAGCCGTGTGTCAGGGATAGGCCGAGAGCCCGCGCCGCCAGTACCGCCTGCGTGCGGTTATGGACGTCGAGCTTCTTGAGGATCGCCGTCATGTGCGCCTTGATGGTCGCTTCGCTGACGCCGAGGTCAAAGGCGATCTGCTTGTTGAGCCGCCCCTCCATGACCCCCAGCAGCACCTTGAGCTGCGTGGGTGTCAGCGCCGCGATCTTCGCCGCGACCGGGTCGATCACCTCGTCGGTCGGCGGCGGCAACCGCTTGCCCGCCAGTGCGTCGCGGATCGCATCCTCTATCACCGAAAGGTCCGAGTCCTTGCCGACGAAGCCCACCGCTCCGAAGCGCAGCGCATTACGCGCCGCTTCGCCGGCCTCGGCGCTCGACACCACCAGGATCGGTACACCCGGCTTCTCGGCATGAAGCAGCGCGACGCCCGAATAACCGTCGGCACCCGGCATCTTGAGGTCGAGCAGGATCAGGATCAGGTCATCCGCCGCCACCGCCTCGTTGACCGCCGTCGCCAGATTGGCGCTCTCCACGATGCGCGCCTCGGGCCTGACGAGCGATGCCGCGAGGCTGAGCGCCTGCCGGAAGAGAGGATGGTCGTCCGCGATCAGGATCGTGCCGGTCATGCCGGCGCAAGGGACCTTGTTCCGACCAGCGTGTCAACCACCGACGGATCGGCGAGTGTCGAGATATCGCCCAGATTGGACGTATCGCCCTCCGCGATCTTGCGCAGGATGCGGCGCATGATCTTGCCCGACCGTGTCTTGGGCAGGCCGGGCGCGAAGTGGATCGCGTCGGGCGTGGCGATCGGTCCGATCTCCTGCCGCACCCATTGGATCAGGGCACGGCGGACCTCCTCGGTCCCTTCCTCATTGGCGTTGAGGGTGACATAGGCATAGATCCCCTGTCCCTTGATCGGGTGCGGGAAGCCGACGACCGCCGCCTCGGCGACCAGCGCATGCGCGACCAGGGCGCTCTCCACCTCGGCGGTGCCCATGCGGTGCCCGGAGACGTTGATGACATCGTCGACGCGGCCGGTGATCCAGTAATAGCCGTCCTCATCGCGCCGGCAGCCGTCGCCGGTGAAATATTTGCCGCGATAGGTGGTGAAATAGGTCTGGAAGAAGCGCTCGTGATCACCCCAGACGGTGCGCATCTGGCCGGGCCAACTGTCGGTGATGCACAGATTGCCCTCGGTCGCGCCGTCGAGCACCCGGCCGTCATTGTCGACGAGCTGCGGCTTCACGCCGAACATCGGCATCGCCGCCGCGCCGGGCTTCAGCGCATGGGCACCGGGCAGCGGCGTCATCATGCAGGCACCCGTTTCGGTCTGCCAATAGGTGTCGACGATGGGGCAGCGCCCTTCGCCGACGACGCGGTGATACCATTCCCACGCCTCGGGGTTGATCGGCTCGCCCACCGATCCCAGCAGATGCAGCGAGCTTCGCGACGTGCGCTTCACCCATTCGTCGCCCTCGCGCATCAGCGCGCGGATCGCGGTCGGCGCGCCGTAGAAGATGTTGACCTGATGCCGGTCGACGATCTGCCAGAAGCGGCTGTGATCGGGATAGTTGGGGACGCCCTCGAACATCACGGTGGTCGCGCCGTTGGCGAGCGGGCCATAGACGACATAGCTGTGGCCGGTGACCCAGCCGATGTCCGCCGCGCACCAGTAAATCTGGCCAGGGCGGTAGTCGAACACCACTTCGTGAGTCAGGCTCGCCCAGACCAGATAGCCGCCGGTCGTATGGAGCACACCCTTGGGCTTGCCCGTCGAGCCCGACGTATAGAGGATGAACAGCGGGTCCTCTGCCCCCATTGGCTCGGGCGAGCAGTCGGCGGACGCGCCGGCGCGCGCTTCGTCGTACCAGATGTCGCGACCATCGGACATCGCCACCGGCTCGCCCACATGCCGGACGACGAGCACCCGGCGGACCGACGGGCAGTGCCCCAGCGCCGCATCGACATTGGCCTTGAGAGGGACCTTCTTGCCGCCGCGCATGCCGCAGTCGGCGGTGACGACGATGGTGGAATCGCAATCCTGGATGCGTCCCGCCAGCGCCTCGGGCGAAAAGCCGCCGAACACGATCGAGTGAATCGCGCCGATGCGCGTGCAGGCGAGCATCGCCATCGCCGCTTCGGGGATCATCGGCATGTACAGCGTCACGCGATCGCCGCGCCGGGCACCCAGCGCCTTCAGCACATTGGCGAAACGGCAGACCTCGGCATGCAGTTCGCCATAGGTGATGCGGCGCTGCTGCGACGGATCGTCGCCTTCCCAGATGATCGCGACATCGTCGGCGCGATGCGGAAGATGACGGTCGAGGCAGTTGGCGGAGACGTTGAGGACGCCGTCCTCGAACCATTTGATGCCGAACGTGTCTTCGTCGAAGCTGCTGTTCTTCACCTTGGTGAACGGCTCGATCCAGTCGATCCGCTGCGCCTCCCTTTGCCAGAAGCTGTCGGGGTCCGCGACCGACGCGGCATAGCGCTGCGCATAGCCCTCCGCCGTCACGATCGCCTTTTCGGCCCATTCCGCCGGAACGGCATAGATGTTGGACATGCGCGCCTCTCCCTCGCTCCCATAGCTGTACAGATGCTTATAAAACCGGCTGCGCAACGGCACCCCCGACCAAAGTCCAATTGATCTACGACGTTGGTCTAGCTGGCGAAAAAGATCGTTCAGCACGACGATAGCACCCTGACCGAAGTGCAAGAGCACAGTGCGAGACAAGACGGCAGGGAGAGCGACATGCCTCAATTACGCAAGACTTTGGGACTGATGATGGCGGGCACCGCGCTGGTGTCGGTGACTGCCAGCGGCGCTCAGGCCGCCACGCCGAAGGAGATGGAAGCACGGCTCGAAGCGCTCGAGCGCGCGGTCGGCGCATTGCAGGGCGAACTTCAGTCGACGCGCGCCGAAAATGCGGCGCTGCGCGATGCTGTCGCCCGCGCCGAAACAAGGGCGGTCGAGGTTGCCTCGGCGGTCGAGGCGGTGAAGGCAAAGCCCGCGCCGGCACCACAGGACGGCTTCACCGTAGGCAACGGATCGACCCGCATCAAGCTGGGCGGTTTCATCAAGACGATCGCGACGTTCAGCAAATGGGACGACGGCACCGTCGCCGCCACTTCGCTCGGCCGCGACTTCTATCTGCCGCAGACGATCCCCGTCGGCGGAAAGGGCACCACCAACAGCGACTTTTCCGCCAAGCAGACGCGGCTGTGGCTGAACCTCGAGACCACTGTCGCCGACCATGTGCTCAAGGGCTATCTGGAAACCGATTTCCAGACTTCGGCGGGCACGCAAGGGTCGGAGCGGACGACCAACGGCTACAATCTGGCGCTGCGCCGCGCCTATGTGCAGTTCGACGATCTGACGATCGGCCAGGACTGGTCGACCTTCCAGAATGTCGCGGTGCTGCCCGAATCGACCGATTTCGTTGGCCCCACCGAGGGCACGGTGTTCGTCCGCCAGCCTCTGATCCGCCTGTCGAAGGCTCTCAGCAAGGCGGTGTCGGTCCAGATCGCGGTGGAGAATGGGGAAACCCAGTCCGCCGCGCCCGGACTTGTCGAGAATGACCAGGACCGGCTGCCCGACATGGTCGCGCGTATCAACGTCAAGACGGGTGCCACCGACCTGGCGCTGGCGGGCGTCGGACGGCAGCTTCGCGTCGACAACGGCACCGTCGACGACACCGCGTTCGGCTGGGGCGTCAGCGGATCGGGCAAGATCGCCTTCGGACCGGACAAGCGCCACGACATCCGCCTCATGGCCACCTATGGCAAGGGCATCGGCCGCTATGTCGGGCTGAACTTCGCGCCCGACGCGGTCATTGACGCGACCGGTCAACTGCGGACGCCCGAAGTGGTCGCGGGCCTCGCGGCGCTTCGCATCGGGCTGACGCCCACGGTGCGCACCAATCTCATGGTCGGCTATCAGGACGTGACCTATCCCGGCGGTTTCGCGGCGGGCTATTTCAACACGTTCAACGAGCAGGCCGTGAGCTACGCCGGCAACATCTTCTGGTCGCCGGTCAAGGGTCTCGATCTCGGCATCGAGTATCGCCACGGCGAGCGCGAGCTGGTCAGCGGCGCGACCGGGCAGCTCGATCGTTTCGAGTTCGCCGCGAAATACGGTTTCTGAACGGATTGGAGTGGGAGAAAGGCAATGGCAACGGCATATGACAAGGGCCTGCCCAAGCATCACGAGGCGACGCAGAGCGAGAAGCTCGTCATCACCGCCTCGTCGCTCGGCACGGTGTTCGAATGGTACGACTTCTACCTCTACGGCCTGCTGGCCACGATCATTTCCGCGCAATTCTTCTCGGGCGTGAATGAAACCACCGGGTTCATCTTCGCGCTCGCGGCATTCGCGGCCGGTTTCGCGGTGCGTCCCTTCGGCGCGCTGGTGTTCGGGCGGATCGGCGACCTCGTCGGACGCAAGAACACCTTCCTCGTCACCATGGGGCTGATGGGCCTGTCGACCTTCATCGTCGGCCTGTTGCCGAACTATGCGTCGATCGGCGTCGCGGCACCGATCATCCTCGTGCTGCTGCGGCTCGTCCAGGGCCTCGCCCTCGGCGGGGAATATGGCGGCGCGGCGACCTATGTCGCGGAGCACGCGCCCAACCACAAGCGCGGCCTCTACACCAGCTTCATCCAGACCACGGCCACGCTGGGGCTGTTCGCGGCGCTGCTGGTCGTGATCGGCACGCGCACGCTGATCGGCGAGGAAGCCTTTCTGGACTGGGGCTGGCGCGTTCCGTTCCTTGTCTCGATGATCCTGCTCGCGGTGTCGATGTGGATCCGCATGCAGCTTGCCGAAAGCCCCGTCTTCCAGAAGATGAAGGACGAAGGCACCACGTCGAAGGCACCGCTGACCGAAGCCTTCGGCCGATGGGGCAATCTGCGGTGGGTCATCATCGCCCTGGTCGGCGCGGTCGCCGGACAGGCGGTGGTCTGGTACACGGGCCAGTTCTACGCGATGTTCTTCCTTGAAAAGACGCTGATGGTCGAAGGCGCGACCACCAACATCCTCATCGCGGTCGCACTGGCCATCGGCACGCCGTTCTTCATCATCTTCGGCTGGCTGTCCGACAAGATCGGGCGCAAGCCGATCATCCTGGCGGGCTGCGCGCTGGCGGCGCTGACCTATTTTCCTGCCTTCACCGCACTGACCAAGGCGGCCAATCCGGCGCTGGCGGCGGCTCAGGCGTCGGCTCCGGTAGCGATCATCGCGAACGAGAACGACTGCTCGCTTCAGTTCGACCCGATCGGCAAGAACAAGTTCGACGCCAAGAGCTGCGACATCGCCAAGTCGTTCCTCGCCAAGCGGGGCGTCAGCTACACGAATGTGGAGGCGCCCGCCGGAACCGTGGCGCAGATCCGCATCGGCGGCGAGGTCTTCACCGCGCCCAACCCGGCAACGGTGACCGGCGACGACAAGAAGGCCGCGATCACCGGCTTCCAGGACGAGGTGAAGGCTGCGCTGAGCGAAGCCGGCTACCCGGCCAAGGCCGACCCGGAGAAGATCAACACGGTCATGGTCGTGGCGATCCTCACCTATCTCGTCCTGCTGGTCACGATGGTCTACGGCCCGATCGCGGCGATGCTGGTCGAACTGTTCCCCAGCCGGATCCGCTACACCTCGATGTCGCTGCCCTATCATATCGGCAACGGCTGGTTCGGCGGCTTCCTGCCCACGACGGCCTTCGCGATGGTCGCGGCTACCGGCGATATCTACTACGGCCTGTGGTATCCCATCGTGGTGGCGGCGGCGACGCTGGTCATCGGGCTGCTGTTCCTGCCCGAAACGTTCCGCAGGAACATCGACGCCTGACAACAGACCCGGCCCGGTCCTCCAGGCGACAGCCCGAAGGACCGGTGCCGAAGGGCCGCGGGTCGCACCACGGCAGAGCGGGGGGGCGGTCCGTCAAGGATCGCCCCTTTCTCCGCGCCTCAGGGACAGGAAGCATCTGCGCGCGGAGTTCAGGGACGTGAACTTGCCCATTCGTAGCTTGGCGCACCGGACGCGCTTCGGTACAGGGCGGCTCAGGCTGGCGTTCCGGCATCGGCAGGAGGAAAGATGCGATGACCTACGAGACGATTTTGGTGGAGCAACGCGACGCGGTGACGCTGGTGACGATCAATCGCCCCCAGGCGCTCAATGCGCTCAGCGGACAGGTGCTCAAGGACATCGCGGCAGCCTTCGCCGCTTATGACGCCGATCCCTCGCAGCATTGCCTCGTCCTCACCGGCAGCGAAAAGGCCTTCGCCGCGGGCGCCGACATCAAGGAGATGAGCGAAAAGCCCGCCGCCGACTTCTATCTGGAGGATTTCTTCTCCGGCTGGACGAACCATGTCGCCGCCACGCGCAAGCCGTGGATCGCGGCGGTCGCCGGCTTCGCGCTGGGCGGCGGCTGCGAGCTCGCGATGATGGCCGACTTCATCATCGCCGCCGACAACGCAAAATTCGGCCAGCCCGAAATCAAGCTGGGGGTGGCCCCCGGCATGGGGGGATCGCAGCGCCTGGCCCGCGCCGTCGGCAAGGCCAAGGCGATGGAGATGTGCCTGACCGGCCGCATGATGGGCGCTGAGGAGGCCGAGCGCGCCAATCTGGTCGCCCGCGTCGTGCCCGTCGCCCAGTTGCTCGACGACGCGCTCAAGACTGCGGCGGACATCGCCGCAATGCCTCCCATGGCCGCGATGATGAACAAGGAAATGGTCAACCTGGCCTTCGAGACCAGCCTTGGGCAAGGTCTGGTCGCCGAACGGCGCATGTTCCAGATCCTGACCGCGACCGAGGACAAGGTCGAGGGCATGGCCGCCTTCGTCGAAAAACGCCCCGCCAACTGGAAGGGCCGCTGAGCCGTACCACCGGAGGCGACCCGCTGGACAGCGGACCGTCCCCACTTTAGCCTCCGCAGATGGACAGGCGCCCTTCCAGCCAGGATCGGCAACGCGAGGACCGCCGCGCGGACGGCATCACCGTCGGCCTCGCCTTCATCATCGTGCTCGGCGCGATCGCCATTTATTTCTTCGTGACGGCGACGCCCGACCGGCCCGCCTTCGCGCCGACCATCTCCTCAAACCCGCTCGAGTGCGAGCAGGTGATCGCGCTGGAGAAACTCACCGGACTGGTGAAACGCCATCCGTCCCCCGCAAGGCTGGACGTCGATGAGGCGCTGTGGACCGGCATGGCGACGGAGCAAAAGCGGATCGTCCTGGATCACCTCGCCTGTGCGGCATTCGGCGGACGGTCACTCGCGCAGCTCGGACCCGGTGAAGACGTGACGGTGTACGGCTCCGCCTCCGGCCGGTTGCTTTCGCGCGCGGGGGCGAAGGGCATTGTGTCGCGATAGACCAGTGTCGCGATAGCCGGGCGGCGATGTGTTCCCAGCGGCGCGGTCCTGAGCTATCCCGCTGCCGATGGCTCAGCAGAATCACCTCTATCTCGTCGACGGCTCGGGCTATATCTTCCGGGCCTATCACCAGCTTCCGCCGCTTACCAACCGCCATGGCCTGAACGTCGGGGCGGTCTACGGCTATACGGCGATGCTGTGGAAGCTGGCGCACGAGCTTCACACCGCCGATGGGCCGACGCACCTTGCCGTGGTGCTCGACAAGGGGTCGCACACCTTCCGCAACGAGATGTACGACCAGTACAAGGCGCACCGGCCACCGGCACCCGAGGACCTCGTTCCCCAGTTCCCGCTGATCCGCACCGCGACTCGCGCCTTCTCGCTCCCCTGCATCGAGGAGGAGGGGTTCGAGGCGGACGACATCATCGCCACCTATACCTGCCGCGCGGTCGAAGCGGGCTGGCACGTCACCATTGTCAGTTCCGACAAGGACCTGATGCAGCTCATCCAGCCCGGCGTCGACATGCTCGACACGATGAAAAACGAGCGTCGCGGCGCGGACTATGTCGTCCAGAAATTCGGCGTGCCCCCCGAGCGGCTGGGCGACGTGCTGGCGCTGATGGGCGACAGCGTCGACAATGTACCGGGCGTGCCGGGCATCGGCCCCAAGACCGCATCGAAGCTGATCCTGGAGCATGGCGACCTGGAGGCGGTGCTGGCCGCCGTTCCGGCGATGAAGCCGTCGAAGATGCGCGACAATCTGGCGGAGCATGCGGAGATGGCGCGGCTGTCGCGCCGGCTCGTCGCGCTCCATTGCGAGATGCCGCTGCCCGAGCGGCTCGACGCATTGCGACTCGACGGGATACCGGAGCAGCCGCTGCGCGACTTCCTGACCGATCAGGGGTTCAAGACGCTGCTCGCGCGCATGACGGGCACCGGGGCGGCCGCGCCCGCCGACGCCGCGCCTCCCGCGGGGGAAGCGCAGCGGCTCGCCAGCGTCACGGGACTGCCCCCCCTGCCGGAACTGCCGCCGATCGACTGCTCGACCTACCCGGCCGTCAGCGACATGGCCGAACTCGACCGCTGGATCGCGGAGGCGCATGCGGAGGGGATCGTCGCGGTCGATACCGAGACCGACGCGCTCGACAGCGTGGCGTCGGGCCTCGTCGGCATCAGCCTGGCGACCGCGCCGGGCCGCGCCTGCTACATTCCCCTCGCCCACCGCTCCAGCGACGACCTGCTGGGCGAGACCCCACCGCAACTCGATTGCGGCGCGGTGATGGAGCGTCTGCGGCCGCTGCTGTGCGATCCCGCGGTGCTCAAAATCGGGCACAATATCAAATATGACCTGAACGTGCTCGCCCGCCACGGCGTCGCGGTCGCGCCGATCGACGACACAATGATCATGAGCTTCGACCTCGACGCGGGCAAGTCGCTGGGCGGGCACGGCATGGACGTCGCGGCGAAGGAGCATCTCGACCATGTCTGCACGAGCTTCAAGGACGTCGCCGGGACGGGCAAGAAGCAGATCAGCTTCGCGCATGTCCCACTCGACCAGGCGACCGCCTATGCCGCCGAGGATGCCGACGTTACCCTGCGCCTGTGGACGAGGCTGAAACCCCGCCTGCCCGTCGAGGGCGCGACGCGGGTCTATGAGCTGGTCGACCGTCCGCTGATCCCGGTCGTCGCGGGAATGGAGCGATCGGGCATCAAGGTCGACCGCGACACGCTGTCGCGCCTCTCCTCCCGCTTCGCGCAGGAGATCGCGCGGCTGGAGGAGGAGATTCACGCGCTGGCGGGTGGCCCCTTCACCATCGGATCGCCGCAGCAGCTCGGCCAGATATTGTTCGAGAAAATGGGTCTCAAGGGCGGCAAGAAGGGCAAGTCGGGCGCATATTCCACCGACGTGACCGTGCTGGAGAAGCTCAAGGCCGAAGGGTCTGAGATGTGCGGACTGGTTCTCGACTGGCGGCAGCTCTCCAAGCTCAAGTCGACCTATACCGACGCATTGCAGGCGCAGATCAATGCCGAGACCGGCCGCGTCCACACCAGCTACAGCCTGACCGGCGCGCAGACGGGGCGGCTGTCCTCGACCGACCCCAATCTCCAGAACATCCCGATCCGCACCGAAACCGGGCGACAGATCCGCGACGCCTTCGTCGCCGAGCCGGGCAATGTCATCCTTGCGGCCGACTATAGCCAGATCGAGCTTCGGCTGGCGGCGCACATGGCCGACGTGCCCGCGCTCCGCGACGCTTTCATCGCGGGCGAGGACATCCACGCCGCCACCGCCAAGGAACTGTTCGGAGAGGTCAACCGCGACACGCGCGGGCGCGCCAAGACGATCAACTTCGCCATCCTCTACGGCATTTCGCGCTGGGGACTCGCCGGCCGGCTGGAGATCGACGCCGACGAGGCGCAGGCGATGATCAGCCGCTATTTCGAGCGCTTTCCGGGCATCAGCGCCTATATCAACGAAACCACCGAAAAGGCCCGCGCGCGTGGCTATACCGAGACGCTGTTCGGCCGCAAGACATGGTTCCCGCAGATACGATCGAGCGTCCAGCACATCCGCCAGGGGGCCGAGCGCGCCGCGATCAACGCCCCGATCCAGGGCACCAGCGCCGACATCATCAAGCGCGCAATGGTGCGCATGGGGCCGGCGCTCGCCGAGGCGGGTCTGGACCGGGTCAGGATGCTGCTGCAGGTCCATGACGAGCTGGTGTTCGAACTGCCCGAGGGCGATGTCGAACGCGCGCGCCCGGTCATCGAGCGAGTGATGGCGACCGCCGCCGAGCCGATGGTCCGCCTGTCGGTGCCGCTGGGGGTCGAAATCGGCACGGGACCGAGCTGGGGCGCGGCGCATTGAGCATCGGGGCGGCGCTGCTTCTTGCGGCGGCTGCACCGGCTCCTTCGCTTTCCCTTCCCCCGCCGTTGGCCCTGCCGGTCGCCTGCCGCCCCGGACTCGACTGCTTCATCCAGCAATATGTCGATCATGATCCGGGGCCGGACGCGACCGACCATCGCTGCGGAACCCGCGCCTATGACGGCCATCAGGGGACCGATATCCGGCTTGTGACGACAGCGATGCAGCGGCGGGGCGTGGCGGTACTGGCCGCCGCCGCCGGAACGGTCGTCGCGGTGCGCGACGGAGAAGCGGATCGTCCGCTCGCCGCCGATGGCGACCGGGCGGACCGTCACGGACGCGCGTGCGGAAACGGCGTGCTTCTCGATCATGGCGGTGGCTGGCAGAGCCAATATTGCCACATGGCGCGCGGCTCGCTGGCAGTGCGGCCGGGGCAGCGAGTGGCGTCGGGCGACCGGCTGGGACTGGTAGGCCTGTCGGGCGACACACAGTTTCCGCACCTGCACCTTGCGGTGCGCCAGGGCGATCGGATCGTCGATCCCTTCGCTCCTGAGCTGCCGACAGACCGCTGCTCCCCGGAGGCTCCCGCCGCGACGCTGTGGAGCGCCGATGCCGCGCGAGCGCTTGCCTATCGCGAGACCGCGATCATCAACAGCGGCTTCGCAGGCGGTCCCGTCACCATGGACGCAATCGAGGACGAGGCCATCGTTGCACCCGCGCCCAACCCCGAAGCGCTGGTCTTCTATGGCCGCGCCATCGGATTACGCACCGGCGACCGGATCATGGTCAGGCTCCATGGACCTGACGGCAACCTGATCGCGCAGAACAGCATCGAGATGCCATCCCCCAAGGCGCAATGGATGCTCTTCGCGGGCCGCCACCGCCCGCCCGAAGGCTGGCGACAGGGGGACTATCGCGCGACCTTTGTAGTGGAGCGCGACGGCGTCGCCGCCCTCAGCCGGGAATCGACGCTCCGTCTCGATCCACGATGACGCTTACTGGCGTCGCGCGTCGGTGAGCGAAATGAAGAGCAGCGCCACGGAAAAAGCCGTGACCATGCCGGCGAAGACGAGGACGGGGGTCTGCATGAGGAATTCGGACATGGATCATCTCCTAAACGGGCCAATGTCCTTCGCTGCGCTCTCTCCGAGCCGCGATCATTGACCTTGCGCAAAGATCGCTGGCAACGGCCCCGAAGGCGCTCGCCATTGACAGCCCCGTCGCCCCGCTTAAGGGACAGGTGCCGCGATTCCGGCCCCAGATTCTGCCCCATGTTCTTGCGAGGTTCCGTCCCGTGTCCGCCATGATCCGCATCACCCTGCCCGACGGTTCCTCGCGCGATGTCGCGCGCGGCACCACGCCGGCGGAGATCGCGGCTGCGATCGGGCCGGGCCTCGCCAAGGCCGCGCTGGCGGCGCGCGTCGACGGCGAGCTTCGCGACCTCAACCGACCGCTGGAGGCGGACGCAGCGCTTGCACTGGTCACCGCGCGCGATGAGGCGGACGCGCTCGAATTGGTCCGCCACGATTATGCGCATGTGCTGGCCGAAGCGGTGCAGGCGCTCTATCCCGGCACGCAGATCACCTTCGGCCCGGCGACCGACGACGGCTTCTACTACGACTTCGCGCCCGCCCCAGGCCGTGGCCCCTTCACCGAGGAGGACCTGCCCGCGATCGAGGAGGCGATGCGCCGCGTCATCGCCGCCGACAAGCCGCTGATCCGCGAAGTCATCGCCCGCGACGAGCTGATCGCGAAATGGCGCGCGGGCGGCGAGAGCTTCAAGGCCGAATGGGCCGCTGAACTGCCCGAGGGCGAGGAGCTGACGGTCTATCACTCCGGCGCTCCGGACAGCGCGGACGGCTGGTACGACATGTGCCGCGGGCCGCACCTGCCCTCGACCGGCAAGCTCGACCCGCAGGCGTTCAAGCTGACGCGCGTATCGGGTGCCTATTGGCGCGGCGACCAGAAGAACGCGATGCTCAGCCGCGTCTACGGCACCGGCTGGCTCAACAAGAAACAGCTCGACGCGCATCTGACGCGGCTGGAAGAGGCCGCCAAGCGCGACCATCGCCGGCTGGGGCAGGACATGGACCTGTTCCACCTGCAGGCGGAAGCGCACGGCTCGGTCTTCTGGCACCCCAAGGGCTATGTCATCTGGCGCGCGCTGGAGGCCTATATGCGTCGCGCCATTGACGGGGCGGGCTATCGCGAGGTCAAGACTCCGCAGGTGATGGATGCGCGCCAGTGGGAGCAATCGGGCCACTGGGGCAAATATCGCGAGAACATGTTCGTGATCCCCGACGAAGTGCCGAATGTCGACGATGAGGGTCCGATTGTATCGGAAGACGCCGACTGGATGGCACTCAAGCCGATGAACTGCCCGGCGCATGTGCTGATCTTCCGCCAGGGCATCAAAAGCTATCGCGACCTGCCGCTGCGCCTCTACGAGAATGGCTGCTGCCACCGCAACGAGCCGCATGGCGCGCTCCACGGCCTGATGCGCGTCCGCCAGTTCACGCAGGACGACGCGCACATCTTCTGCCGCGAGGACCAGATCGTCGACGAAGTCCGCGCCTTCTGCGCGCTCGCCGACCGCATCTACAAGGATTTCGGGTTCACCTATTCGATCAAGCTGGCGCTCCGCCCGGAAAAGCGGTTCGGCAGCGAGGAGATGTGGGACCAGGCGGAGGCCGAACTGCGCGACGCCGTCGCCGCCGCCGGCCTTGCCACGCCCGACTATGGCTGGGAGGAACTGCCGGGCGAAGGCGCCTTCTATGCGCCCAAGCTCGAATGGCATCTGACCGACGCAATCGGCCGCACCTGGCAGGTCGGCACGATCCAGTCGGATCGCGTTCTGCCCGAGCGACTCGATGCGGTCTATGTCGGCGAGGACGGCGCCAAGCATCGCCCGGTCATGCTCCACCGTGCGATCTTCGGCTCGTACGAGCGGTTCATCGGCATCCTGATCGAGCATTTTGCGGGCAGGATGCCGTTGTGGCTCGCGCCGGTTCAGGCGGTTGTCGCAACCATCGTGTCCGACGCGGATGGCTATGCGGCGGAGGTGCAGGCGCGGCTGGCGGCTGCCGGGCTTCGCGTCGAGACCGATCTGCGCAACGAAAAGATCAACTACAAGGTGCGCGAGCACAGCGTCGCCAAGGTGCCCAACCTGCTGGTCGTCGGCAAGCGCGAGGCCGAGGAAGGCACCGTCGCGCTGCGCCGCCTCGGCTCCGACGAACATCAGAAGGTCATGCCGCTCGACGATCTGGTCGAGATGCTGAGGAAGGATGCGCTGGCACCCGATCTGGCCCTTTGATCGCGTTTAGAACCCGTCATGCTGAACTTGTTTCAGCATCCATCTCCCCTCCGCCTGAAGGATATGTGAGTCCCATGGACCCTGAAACACGTTCAGGGTGACGGTCGATGCGGATGCCATTGCGCCAGAGACTGGCATGGCGGGCACCAATTGGCGCCAGCCTTCGTCGGAAGTGAAGCTCGGCAAAACCTTGCACCCGTGCAACACCCTCCCCACATTCGCGTTGGCGCGCAGTTGCGCGCGAGCACCCGTTTGCGGTATTTTGAGCTTTGCGTCATAGACGCGCGACGAGTCTTTCAACGACCACAGGAGAAACTGCCATACGTCCCCCAATGATGCGCCGCCCGCTGGCGCCGCCCCCGACGAGCGGCCCGCGCCACAACGAGTTCATCTCCGTGCCCAAGGTGCGCGTGATCGATGAGGATGGCGAAAATCTGGGTGTGATGTACACGCGCGAGGCGATCGAGCGCGCTGCCGAGGTGGGTCTGGACCTCGTGGAGGTCTCCCCCAACGCCGATCCGCCGGTGTGCAAGTTCCTCGACGTTGGCAAGTTCAAGTACGAGGCGCAGAAAAAGGCGAATCTCGCCCGCAAGACCCAGAAGACGCAGGAGATCAAGGAGATCAAGATGCGTCCGAACATCGACGATCATGACTATGATACGAAGATGAAGAAGGTCTTCGACTTCATCGGCGAAGGCGACAAGGTCAAGCTGACCCTTCGTTTCCGCGGACGCGAGATGGCGCACCAGGAACTCGGCATGCACCTCCTTCAGCGAGTCGCCGAGCAGGTGCAGGAAGTCGCGAAGGTGGAGGCCTATCCCCGCCTTGAGGGCCGTCAGATGCTGATGGTGCTGGCACCGAAGTAAGGCGTCGATCGACCGGCGGTCAGACGCGCCGGTCGTCCGCGTTGCACGGGTGGGCAGAATATCCCTGCGCATCCGTTACAATGCGCAGATCATCGTATTTGTCCGGGCGAAGTGGAGTGCTCTGAACGGGTCGGTATCCAGCCGGCCCCGGAGTGACCCACATGGAAGACCCCGCCCCCTCCCGCCGTCAATTCCTGATGGCCGTGGGCAATCTCGCCAGCGCGAGCTGGATCGCGGTCAACTGGCCGCAGATCGCCGCCGCCGCCGAACATGCGGGCCATGACATGACGGCCGCGCCCGCGAGGTTCACGACGCTCAGCGCCGCCGAAGCGGCGCAGGTGGATGCCATTTCCAACCTGATCGTGCCGGGGGGCGACACGCCGGGCGCCCGCGACGCGCACGTCCCCTATTTCATCGACAACGCGCTCGGCAGCTTCTTCGCGGCGCAACGGCCTTCATTCCGGCAGGGGCTGGCAGAGTTCGAGAAAGGCTATGCCGCGCGATACGGCTCCGCCCAGCCCTTCTCCGCAGCCCCGGAGGCGCAGCAGATCGCCTGGTTGAAGGAAGTCGACAAGACACCCTTCTTCACCGCGGTGCGGCGGCTGACCATCCTCGGCCTTATCGCCCTGCCCCAATATGGCGGCAACCACGACTATCTGGGATGGAAGCTGATCGGCGTGGAGAACAGCCACGTCTGGGAGCCGCCCTTCGGCTATTACGACCGCGATTATGCGGGGTTCGAGCCCTATCCCGGAACCAAGCCCTATACCGCCTGAAGGGAGCCGCCGCATGGATCGCAAGACGTACAAGACCAGCGAGACCGTCGATTTCATCGTCGTCGGCTCGGGCGCATCGGGCGGCATCATGGCGCGCGAACTGGCCCGCGCCGGCCACAGCGTGGTGGTCATGGAACAGGGTCCGCGCCTCGACGCCGGCGAGTTCGAGCATGACGAGCTGAAATACCGCCACCTGTCGGGCATCACCAACAATCCCGCGACCAATCCGCAGAGCTTCCGACGCTCCCCCGACCAGGAAGCCAAGCGCGTGGGTGGCCGCAACCCGCTGACCTATGCGCGTGTCGTCGGCGGCAGCAGCTCGCACTTCAACGCCAATTTCTGGCGGCTACACGAGATCGACTTCATCGAACGCAGCCGGCTCGGCGGGATACCCGGTGCCGACCTCGCCGACTGGCCGATCACCTATGCCGAGCTGGAACCCTATTACACGATGGTGGAATGGGAGGTCGGCGTGTCCGGCCTCGCGGGTGCCAGCCCATTCGACCCCTGGCGCAGCAAGCCCTATCCGATGCCGCCGCTGCCGGTGAAGGCGTCGGGCGTGCTGTTCGAGCGCGGCGCGCGCAAGCTCGGCCTTCACCCCTATCCGTCGCCGATGGCGATCAATTCGGTGGCCTACAGGGATCGCCCGGCCTGCGTGCAATGCGGCCTGTGCGGCGGCTTCGCGTGCGAGGTCATGGCGAAGTCGTCGTCTGTCTGGACGGTGATACCCGAGGCCGAAGCAACGGGTAACTGCGAGGTCCGCTCCGACAGCTATGTGTTCCGCATCGGCATGGGCACCGGCGGCCGGGCGACCGGCGTCCATTATTTCGACCGCGATCGCAAGGAACAGTTCCAGAATGCCCGCGCCGTGGTGGTCTGCGCCAACGGGGCCGAGACGCCGAAGCTGCTGCTCAATTCGGCGACCAGCGCCTTCCCCGACGGTCTTGCCAATTCGAGCGGCAAGGTCGGCCGCTACCTCATGTTCAACAAGGGCGGCAGCGCGCAGGCGCGGTTCGAGCATCCGCTCAACGAGTACAAGGGCGCGAACGTCACGCGCGTGCTTCACGACTTCTACGATTCCGATCCCAAGCGGGGATTCTACGGCGGCGGCGGCTATACCGCACGGTCGGGCGGGCCGCTGACCTGGGGCCAGAATGTGCCCGAAGGCACGCCGAGCTGGGGGCCGGAGTTCAAGGAATATCTCGCTTCCTATACCTACTGGATGAACTGCGCCGGCCACGGCACGTCGCTGGCGCGGGAGACCAACCGGATCGACATCGACCCGGTACTCAAGGATGACTGGGGCGTGCCCGCGATCCGCGTCACCTACAAGGATCATCCCGACGATATGAAGCATGCCGAGTGGCAGGCGGACATGGCCGTGCAGATCATGGATGCGGCGGGGGCCAAGCAGATCGTCCGCAGCGAAATCCACGAGGCCGAGGGCGGCGTCCACCTGCTCGGCACCTGCCGCATGGGCAACGACCCCACCACGTCGGTAATCGACAAATATCACCGGACCCATGACGTGCGGAACCTGTTCCTTTGCGACGGGTCGAGCATGGTGACGTCGGGCCGGGGCCAGCCGACGCAGACCATCGAGGCGCTGGCTTTCCGCGCCGCCGATCACATCAACCGCTTCGCTAGGGCAAACCAGATTTAGCGCGGATCGCGCCTCCACGGCCAGTCGACCACCCCGCCCGCCCAGAGCGCGGCCCAGATGATGACCGGTTGCAGCGCAAGCCGTGGCCCGTGATACCACCAGCTCAGATGCACTCCGCCGAGCGGGATGTCGTTGATCGCGTGGTTCACATTTGCAGGCCAGACGCACAGCGCATAGAGCGCGAGCCCGATGGCCGCGGCCGGTCTCGCCAGGCTCATCACGCCGCGCGGCACCATCAGCCCGGCCGCACCCAGCATCTCGGCGAAGCCGGTCAGGCGCACGACGAGCGCCGGTTCGGGAACCCAGTCGGGCGTGATCGCGAGGAAGCCGTCGGGCGCGGTCACATGCTTGTACCCGGCAAAGGCATAAGCGGCGGCAAGGAGCCAGCGCACCGCCGTCCGCGCACGCTCGCGCGGGCGTGCCGTCGAATCCGCGATGTCTCGCCTTGCCATGTCCGCACCTTCCCACCGGCCGGGTGCCGAAGCAACCGTCATGACCGCCCCTGCCCCTTCATGCCCCCGGCAAAGCATGATAAGGACGGCGCCCCACAGCAAGGACCGACGATGAACGACCTGACCCAGACGCCCGAAATGCTGATCGGCACCATGGCCGGACGCGCCCGTGCGGCGGCGAGCATCCTTGCCGAAGCGAGCGACGCGGACAAGGCGCGCGTGCTCCGCTCCGCCGCTGCCGCGCTACGGGAGGCAGTGCCGGCGATCCTTCGCGCCAATGCCGTCGACATGGAACGCGGCACCGCCAACGGCCTGTCGAGCGCCATGCTGGACCGGCTGCGGCTCGACGAGGCCCGGCTGGAAGGGATTGCCGCCGCGGTGGAGCAGGTCGCCTCGCTCCCCGATTGCGTCGGCGCGGTGATCGACGAGAGCGAGCGGCCCAACGGCCTGAAGCTGGCGCGCGTCCGCGTACCGCTCGGCGTCGTCGGCATCATCTACGAAAGCCGCCCGAATGTGACGGTCGACGCCGCCGCGCTCTGCCTGCGGTCGGGCAATGCCGTGATCCTTCGCGGCGGGTCGGAGGCGCTGGAGAGCAACCGGGCGCTTCATGCGGCCATGGCCAGGGGGATCGCCGATGCCGGTTTCCCTGCCGACGCGGTGCAGCTTGTGCCCGTCGCCGACCGCGCCGTGGTGGGCGCGATGCTGCGCGCCACCGGCCTCATCGACATCATCATCCCGCGCGGCGGCAAGAGCCTGGTCGCCCGCGTCCAGGACGAGGCGCGGGTGCCGGTGCTCGCCCATCTCGACGGCAATTGCCACACCTATATCCACGCCTCTGCCGACCCGGACATGGCGCGGACGGTCGCGCTCAACGCCAAGATGCGCCGCACGGGCATTTGCGGCGCGATGGAGACTCTGCTGATCGACCGCGGCTTCGGTGAGGCCGCCTCGGTGGTGAGCACGCTGCTCGACGCGCGCTGCGAGGTGCGCGGCGACAAGGATGTGCGCGCGCTCGACCCGAGGGTGGAACCCGCCGCAGACGAGGATTGGGACACCGAATATCTCGACGCGATCGTCGCCGCCCGCATCGTCGACGGGCTGGACGAGGCGCTCGCTCATATCGCGGCGCATGGCAGCCACCATACCGATGCCATCGTCGCATCCGATGCGGTGGTGGCCGAGCAGTTCCTGCGCCGGTGCGACAGCGCCATCGTGATGTGGAACGCCTCCAGCCAGTTCGCCGACGGCGGCGAGTTCGGGCTGGGCGCAGAGATCGGCATTTCGACCGGGCGGCTGCACGCGCGCGGGCCGGTGGCGTTGGAAGGGCTGACGACTTACAAATGGGTGGTACGGGGCAGCGGACAGACGCGCCCGTGACGCAGCGTCCGCTTCTTACCGCCGCCATCGCAGCGCTGGGCGTCACGCTGCTCGCCTCCTGCGCGCCGCGCATCGTTCCCGAGCCGCGCCCGGCACCCCCTGCCCTTACCCCTGCACCGGAGCCGCCGCCGCCCGCGCCGCTGGCGGCCGACTGGCAGGACTGGCCGCTGACGCCCGGCACCTGGGTCTACAGGCAGCGCACGGCCGATCCGTCGGCGCTCTACGGCCCGCCAGCCGCTGAGCCTGTGCTGACGATCGCCTGCGACCGCACTGCGCGGCAGATCCGGCTGTCGGTCGCCGGACCAGCCGCGGCCAGCGGCTCGCAGATGCTGACGATCCGCACCAGCTATGGCGTGCTGCAATGGCCCGCCGCCAGCGCAGCAGGCGCAGCCTCGCAGCAGCTGGTGGCGACACGCGCCGCCGGCGATCAGGGTCTCGACTGGATGGTCTTCTCGCGGGGGCGCTTCACGGTGGAGGTTCCGGGCCGTGCTCCGCTGGTGCTTCCGACCTGGGCCGAACCGGCGCGGGTGGTGGAGGATTGCCGGGGCTGAACGACGCGGCAAGGGTTCGGCGCGAGCAGCTGATTATGATTCCAAAAAAGATTATTACAAGCCTTGATCGCGGGTCGGAAATGACTCACATTTGAGCTCAGAGGCGGACAACAGGCTTTCAGCCCCTCCGCCTCAATCGTTTTCAACATAGCGAAAGGAGGTGATCCGATGTCTCATGGTTCAGCAATGGGGTCGGTCAAGTCCGTTCGGGGAGCCTGCCGCTAAGGCAAGACGGCAGGCCGCGCGAGGTCCGGCAACGGGCTGACGCGGCGTGAAATATCCCCGGGTGGCGGCACTTCCGGCCGCTGACCATGCATGATGGGCCGCGCGAAGCTTTCGGGCTTCGGCGGCCCCTCTCATTTGTGGCTCATGACGGGCTTGAGGGCGTGGGGGCCGCCCCGGGCGATGCCGGGGCAGGCACCGGTTCAATCAGAACCTCACCCGCGTTCCAGCAGGTCCCGCGCGCGCGACGCGATGGCCGCAACCATCGATCCGCTGGGTGTGCCGACCCGCGCCCTCGCGATCAGGGACTGAAAGCGGCCGATGGCGTCGGCATGGGCGGCGATCCATTGCGCAACGCCGGCCGTGAGCGGCCTGCCCTTGCGCCGTTCCAGAAAGCCGAGCCGCATTTCATGCATGTCGCGCTCGAATTCGCCAAGCAGCATCCGTTCCCAAGGGTCCGTCGGCTGCAAGGCGGCGGCAGTCTTCCGCAGCCAGTCGAGGCTGAGCGCGTCGGTCAGATCGACCAGCGCACGCGCGATATCGCCCGCATCCTCGTCGCGCGCAATGGCCAGATCAGCAACCCCCGCAGCGCCACTCATTTCCTCGATCCGCGCGATGGCATGGGCCAGCGCGGGCGGCAATCCGCCCTGCCCGACGTCGCCTCGCGCCGAGAGCCGTGCTTCGGCCACAGGACCGAGCGCCGCGAAGTGCGGCTTGAGCCCCTCGATCGCGTCGCTGGGCGGAAGCATGCTCGTGCTCGCGCGGCACAGTTCGCCGATGTGCGTCGCCACCGCCCGCCCGAGGGCGCGGAAGGCTGCGATGCGATCCGCTTCGGCAACGGGTGCTCGCTCGATTTCCGCCCACAGCGGCTCAAGGTCGAACAGCCCCTGCGCGACGACGAACGCGCGGGCGATGGCTCCGGGCTCCAGCCCGTCGTCATCCATCAGAGTGAACGGAGCCAGCACACCGAGACGGTTGACGATCCGGTTGGCGAGCTTGGTGGCGACGATCTGACGCCGCAGCCGGTGGTTCAGGATGGCGTCGCGCTGGGTTTCGCGCATTGCAGGGGGAAAGGCCAGGAGCAGCATGTCGTGCATCAACGGGTCGTCGGGAAGCGTGCTCGTCTCCACCACGTCCTGCAGCGTCAGCTTGGCGGTCGCGAACAGCACCGCCAGCTCCGGCCGGGTGAGCCCATGCCCGTCCTGCGCCCGGCGAAGAAGATCGCGGTCGCTCGCCAGTCCTTCGACGGCGCGGTCGAGCCGGCCCGCTTTCTCAAAGCCGTCCATCAACCGGGTATAGCGGACCACGTCGCGTGCGCCGTCGGCTTCCGCGATCGACAGGCCCAGCGCCTGCAGCCGGTTGTCCTCCAGCACGATCTCGGCCACCGCGTCAGTCATCCGCTGGAGCAGCGCGTTGCGGTCGTCGGCACTGAGGCTGCCGTCGGCGACCGGCGCGCTCAGCGCGATCTTGATGTTCACCTCATTGTCGGAGCAATCCACGCCTGCCGAATTGTCGATGAAGTCGGTGTTGATGCGGCCCCCGCTCAGATCAAAGGCGATGCGCGCGGCCTGGGTCACCGCCAGGTTCGCGCCCTCGCCGATCACCCGCACCCGGAGCTGCTCGGCGTTGACGCGGATGCGGTCGTTGCTGCTGTCGCCGACGTCGGAATGGCTCTGCGCCGCTGCCTTGACATAGGTGCCGATCCCGCCGAACCACAGCAGGTCGGCCGGAGCGGTCAGGATCGCGGAGATCAGCGCCGTGGGCTCCATGCTCTCCGCTTCGACGCCCAGCAGCGCGCGCATCTCGGCACTGAGCGGGATCGCCTTCATCGTCCGGGCGAACACGCCGCCGCCCTTCGAGATCAGCGCCGGATCATAATCGGCCCAGCTCGACCGGGGCAGCTTGAACAGCCGGTCGCGCTCGGCCCAGCTCGCGGCCGGATCGGGATCGGGGTCGATGAAGATATGGCGGTGATCGAACGCCGCGACCAGACGGATGGCCTTGCTGAGCAACATGCCGTTGCCGAACACGTCGCCGGACATGTCGCCCACGCCGACGACCGAGACGGGCTGCGTCTGCACGTCGATGCCGAGTTCGAGGAAATGGCGCTGCACCGAAATCCACGCGCCGCGCGCGGTGATTCCCATCGCCTTGTGGTCATAGCCGTTGGAGCCGCCGCTGGCGAAGGCGTCACCCAGCCAGAAGCCACGCTCCAGCGCGATGGCATTGGCCACGTCGGAGAAGGTCGCGGTGCCCTTGTCGGCCGCGACCACGAAATAGGGATCCTCGCCGTCGCGCACCCGGACACCGTCGGGATGGCGGACGTCCCTCTGGACGATGTTGTCGGTGACCGACAGCAGCGCGCGGATGAAGATGCGATAGCTCTCGGTGCCTTCCGCGAACCACGCGTCGCGGTCGACAGCGGGGTTCGGAAGATGCTTCGGATAGAAGCCGCCCTTCGCTCCGGTGGGGACGATGACCGCGTTCTTGACCCGCTGCGCCTTCATCAGCCCCAATATCTCGGTGCGGAAGTCGTCGCGGCGGTCGGACCAGCGCAGGCCGCCGCGCGCGATCGCCCCAGTACGAAGATGGATGCCCTCGACGCGCGGGCTGTACACCCAGATTTCACGCCAGGGGAGCGGCGCGGGCAGGCCCGGCACGCGCGTGCTGTCGAGCTTGAACGCGAGCGCCTCCCGCCCGGCGGGCGCGAAGAAGTTGGTACGCAGCATCGCGCCGATCAGCGCGCGATAGAGGCGCAGGATGCGATCGTCGTCGATCGCCGACACATCGGCCAGCGCATCCTCGATGGCGCGGTCGATGGCCGTTGCCTCGTCCTCGCCTGCGCCCCGCGCTGGATTATGAAGCGCCTCGAAATAATCGACAAGTTGCAGCGTGATGGCGGGCGCGCGGCGAAGCGCTGCGACGACGGTCGAAAGGCCATAGGCGCTGCCCATCTGCCGCTGGTAGCGGAACAGCGCGCGCAGCAGCAGCACGCCCTGCGGCGCGATTTCCGAGGCGACCAGCAGCTCGTTGAAATGGTCGTTCTCCGCTTCACCGCGGAGCACCGCTGCGATCGCCTCCTCGACCAGCGCGGCGCGACCGATGACCCGGGAGCAGGTTTCGCCACTGTCGCAGGAAAGCACGAACTCGTGAATGTGCCCGACCGACGTGGCGGTCGCCACCTCGACGCTCAATTCCTGAAGCACGACAAAGCCGAAATTCTCGAGCGCCGGAACCGCCTCTGACAGGCTGATCGAGTCGCGGCCATAAAGTTTCAGGCGAAGCTGCGGTGCCTCCTCGCTGTCGGTGCGGAACAGGCGGGCGCTCTTGCCCCCCGCTTCTGCCAGCGCCTCGAACCGCAGCACGTCGACCGCCGCTTCTCGCGCGCCGGCATGGTCGCGATAGCCGGTCGGGAAGGCAGCGGCGTAACGCTGCGCCAGATCGGCGGCGCGCTCGCCCGCACCCAGTTCCGCGATGCCGGCCTCCAGCGCGGGCACCCAGCCACGCACCATGCGCTTCAGGGCAGCGTCGAGCGGTGCGCTGGCGGGAACGAGGCCGCCGTCGCGGATGTCGATAACGACGCGCATCAACGCCAGGCCGCTCTCCTCGAGAACGACCGACCAGCTCAGCATCGGCGCGTTCGCCGCTTCGGTCAGCATGGCGTGAACCGCCTTGCGCCGCGACGAGGTCATGTCGTCGCGCGGCATCCACACGAAGGCAAGGAGATGGCGGTTCAGCCGGTCGGGCGCGACCTCGATCTGCGGGCGTGGCCGGTCGCTGAGCGACAGCGCGGTCATCGTCAGCCGGTCGCGGTCGCCGTCGTCGAGCGCCAGCAGGACATCGTGCGGAAGATAGGTCAGCGCATGCACCAGCGCCTTGCCCGCATGCCCGCCCGGATCGAAGTTGAACCGCGCCATCAGACGGGCCAGCGTGGTGCGCAGCATCGGCACCTCCGACGGCGAGGCAGCCAGCGACGCGCTCGTCCACAGCCCTGCATGGATCGACAGCGCCACCACCGTACCGCCATCGCGAATCGGCACGACGAACAGGTCGAGCAGGACGTTGCGATGCACCCGCGAGGTGCGGTTGGACTTGAGGACAAGCAGCCCGTCCTGACCGGAGTCGAACCAGGCAAAGGCGGCAGCGACCGTTTCGGGACGCATCAGCGGTTCATTCTCCGTCCGGCAGATGCCCAGCGGCCCCGAGGCGGTGCCGTCGCGGTCGCGCACCTCATGCCCCAGTTGCGTCAGATTGCCCTTCAGGAACCAGCGCAGCAGATCGCCGCTTTCGCTGACCCCCAGCCGGTTGCAGTCGAGTTCCATCGCTGCCATCATCGCGCGCCAGTCGGTCACCGCCGCGCGCACCTGCTCGAGCGTATCGAGGAGCGCCGCCCGGATCGCCGCGCGCCTGTCGGCATCGACGAGGTCGCATTCGATATAGAGGACCGACTCGCGCTGGGCCGACGCGCCGTCGCCGATGGCGACGAGCCCGCCATCGGCATCACGCCGCACGGGCAGCACAGGGTGAACGAGGATATGGAGCGCCAGGTCGGCGGCGATCAGACAGCCTGCGACGCTGTCAACGAGGAACGGCATGTCGCGGTTGACGACCGCGATCCGCATCCGCCGTTCGGCCGCGGTCGCTGCCACCGCGCAGGCCATCTCGGCAATGTGGACGATCGCCGCGTCATCGGTGCGGACCTGCATCGCCTCCGCAAGGAAGCCACCGGCGGCCTCCACGGCGGGCGGGCTCATCACGCCGCTGTCGACGCCGGACAATGATGCCTGGACTGCTGCTGCCAATGCGTCGGCGGTCGCTCGGCGCGGGGTGTTCGTCATGTCCATTGGCTCTCCTCCCGGTGGGTGGTCCACCCTGGGGGGCGGCCGCGCTGCCCTTTTACAGATTCGAAACTTGGCGTTAACCCCGTTGGTCAGCGACAGCGCGCAAAATCGCCCGGGCGCGCCGATCATCAGCCGGAATGCCGCCGAGGGTGGACAGGCTGCCGTCGGCTTCCCTGCGGACCAGCACGACGGCGAAACCGGAGTCGTCGGTCGCGACGGAGTCGGGCGCAATCGCCACCGCCTTCATCAGCCGCTTGCGGAACCGCTGCCCGCCGGCCTGCGGCCGAACCGACGCCTCACCGCGCCGCGCCGCACGGGCGCTGGCGACATAGCCCTTGATGCCGCCCTCCTGCGCTGCCAACACCGCTTCGAGCGCGCCCGGCTCGACGCCCTGACCCATCGCATGGTCGATGACGACCGCGAATTCGGAGAGCCGTGTCTTGTCATAGTCGGGCCCGAAAACGAGCTTCACCAGCGCCGTCATCGGGCTGCGCGGCTGGACCGCGATACCCGCCTGCGCGAGCAGGATGGCGTAGTCATCGCCGCGTATGGCCGCCAGCATGGCAAAGCTGTGGGCGAGGCCGACGGCGCGATACAGCGCCTGGTGCGAGCGGCTTTCGAAGGTGACCGCTTCCGCCGCTGCGCGCCGCGCATCGTGAAGCGCCTTGCCGAAGGGATCGATGAAGGGATCGAGGTCGAGCAGATCGTCCGCATCGTCTTCGGTATCGGCAGCGTGCGGATCGCTCTCCTCCGCCCAGCCGAGCGCTGCCGCATCGCGGAAGTCCGCCGCGCCGTCGAAGCCGCCGCCATGCGCCGACCCGGCTCCCCAGACCTGATCGATGCCAACTTGCGGCACGCCGCCGCCCAGGTCCCCCACAGCACGCGCGATATCGTCGGTCATCGCGCTTGCTGCGACTTCCTTCCAGTTGATCACGCCATAGATGAAATCAATCGTGTCATCGTCGGACGAGAAGGGCATCAGGATCCCGCGATACAGGATATCGGCGCCGCGCTGGTTCGTGAACTCGGCCTCGAAGCCGATCGGTGCCTCGTTCGCGAGGATCTGCAGATAATGATCGGTCAGGCGCGACAGCAAGGTGCGCGGCGGAACGTCACTGATCCGGTCGAACCCGCCCTCCAGCCCGCATTCCGCGCGCAGTGCCGCACCGAGGAACGCGATGGCCGGGTTCTCGAGGCCGGCGGTGAAGTCGAGAAGGACGCTGTGCGACCCGAAATCCTCGATTTCCTCGGGATTCAGGTCTTCGATGCTCGGAAATCTGCGGTCGCCCAGGAGCGACGCCCAGTAATTGTACGCGCGCACATGCATGCGCCGCTCGTCGAAGCGGACAAGCGGCGGTGGCTCTGCGGCGAAATCCATATCGACCTCGCCCTCGCCAACTGATGACGCATATCCGTCCATACCAAGGCCCTGCTTATGAATTTTCAGCATCTTCACCGAACGGGGTAAATTTCTGGTGAAGGGCGGGCGTGCGCCACAGGACCAGCCCGATCCCGCTTGCGCGCGGGCTCCGCTGCTGGTAAGCGCGCCGCTCAGTCCGCCGTTCCGCCAGGACCGCGCCGGACCGTCCGTTCCACGGGCAATGCCGCTTTAGCTCAGCCGGTAGAGCATCGCATTCGTAATGCGAGGGTCGCGTGTTCGAGTCACGCAAGCGGCACCATTTCACCGTTCGTCAATGTTCGCTAACGGTTGAAAAACCCACTGAAATCCGACAAAAATGGTACCGGCTCGATCGCCGGCGTTCACTCCTGTTCGCCTCCATCCGGGGGCTTCTGGGGGCCGATGATGGGGCCTTTTGAAAAGCCCCCAATCAAGAGGCCCCCAGATGCCGCTGACAGATGCCGTCATCCGATCGCTCAAGCCGCGCGGCAAGCAATATAAGGTGGCTGACGAAAAGGGACTGTATCTGCTCGTCACGCCTGCAGGCGGGCGGCTCTGGAAGCTCAAGTTCCGCGTACCGACCGGGCAGGAAAAGAAGCTTTCGCTCGGCAGCTATCCCGAAATCAGCCTGAAGGCCGCACGGGACCTGCGGGACTCATCGCGCTCGCTCCTGGCCAGCGGCGTCGATCCCGCCGAAAAGAAGCGGCGGGACAAGCAGGTTGCCCGGTTCAACATGGGCAACAGCTTCGCGTCGGTCGCCGACCGCTTGATCGAGAAGCAGAAGAACGAGGGCCTTGCCGAGGCAACCATCACCAAGCGCCGCTGGTTCGTCAGACTGTTGAGCGCCAGCCTGGGCAGTCGTCCCCTGGTCGATATCCAGCCGGCTGACATTCTGGATGCGCTCCGTCCCATAGAGGCGAAGGGCCGGCTCGAAACCGCAAGGCGAGCGCTGAACTTCGTCAGCCAGGTCTATCGCTACGCGGTTGCTCTCCAGCTCGCTCCAAGCGATCCCACACGGGATCTACGCGGGGCACTCACCATGCCCAAGCCGAAGCATCATCCGGCTATTCTCGATCCGGGGAAAGTTGGCGCCCTGCTCAGGGCCATAGACAGCTACGAGGGGCAGCCGATCACCCGGATCGCCCTCCAGCTGTCACCCCATGTGTTTACCCGCCCCGGAGAGTTGCGCCGCGCCGAATGGCGCGAGTTCGACCTTGAGGGTGCGATATGGCGCATACCTCCCGAGAAGATGAAGATGCGGCAGGAGCATGTCGTGCCCCTTTCCAGACAGGCTGTCGCCCTGTTCCGGGAAGCGTACAAATTCACCGGCCTTGGCCGGTACGTCTTCCCGTCCATTCGGTCAGGGGCGAACCCGATGTCCGAAAACACCGTCAACGCCGCCCTTCGACGGCTGGGTTACAGTTTCGACGAAATGACCGCTCATGGCTTCCGAGCGATGGCATCGACGCTGCTCAATGAAAGCGGGCGCTGGCATCCCGATGCCATCGAACGCGCTCTGGCGCACAGGGACAGGGACGTGGTGCGTGCGGCCTACGCACGTGGCACCTATTGGAACGAGCGCGTCGAAATGGCGCAATGGTGGAGCGACTATCTCGATGACCTTCGCGCGCGATCTGCCACGCCAGGGAAGGCACTATGACAGATCCGGAGGATACAGGCGATGAGCGTGAGGCGCTTCTTCGGACCAGTCCTGAGGCCAGCGCTTACTATGCCGTGGCCGAAATGCAGCAGGGTCGGCTGGAATGGCTCGCGGCGCACATTCGTCTCTGCGACTTTCAAATACACCCGATCGTCGCGAAGAAAATTCTCGCGATGATTGAAGGGTCCGAGCCAGGAGTGATGTTCGAGTTGAAGGGTGTCAGGCGGACAGACCTTCCTCCCGCCAAGAAAGATGCTTGGTCCATCGGTGTTCGCGACTTCGAGTGGGCGTGCATAATCGCGCGCAAATGCCGGTTCAAGAGAGGCCGCATCGCAAAAGCTTGCGAGGATATCGCCGAAAAGGATGGCTTCGAAATCTCGTATATCATGCGACGAGCCCGAGCATATCAAGAAAAGGCGATGGCAGTAGTCGCTGAAGAGGATGCCGCAGCGCATTACAGGGCTGGCGAACTGGATTTTTTGAGCCGCCCAATTTATCCTCGAAAAGCCTTTGGCAAGAAGGGGAAGCGTGCATAGATATGTCGTCCGTTCGCAAATGAACGGAGCCATTCGATGTCATTTTCCAGCAGTCATTCCGGTGACCTGACAAGGATCCCCGGCCCTGCACCCCTGGTCTACTCGATCAATGAGGCCTGCCGCATAAGCTCCATAGGCCGAACCCGGCTCTACGAGCTCATCAACAGCCAGCAACTCGAGGTTGTCCGCATTGGTCGCCGCACGCTCGTAAAGGCCCAGTCGCTCCATCGGCTGCTTGGAGCAGTTCCCTGATCACAGCTCCACCGCAGGATCAAGACCTGCCCCAAGCATTCTCTCGCCTCAAGCCGCTTGGCGCTCCGCGCCCATATATGTGCCGATACGCGGCGACCATGAACACGAGCACATCCAAGAATCCGAAAGCACGAAAGTCATGAGCACTGCCGAAGCGACGAACACCAGCACAAAAACTGGGTTGCGGGCCACGAAACGGCCGCACGGCCCACGTGCGCGATATCCCAGTTCTCCCCCCTCTCCTCCAGCCGCAGAGTCATCCGATGCCACCGGCTGGACATCATCGTTGGGTAAGGCAGCGACCCAGCGGCTGATACAGGCCATCGGGCATGCCGAGACGATCGGTACCCCACTCAACCGCTTCACGACCATCAACTGGACAGCCGCAGAAGTCCGAGACCCCCGCAAGGCCCAGAGGATGATCCTAAAATACGCCTATGACTGGATGTACCATTCCGGGGGCCATCTGGCCTATGTCTGGGTGATGGAGCACGGCAGCCGTCTGGGGCTTCATACCCATTTCCTGTTCCACCTGTCGCCGGAACACATGCGTGGGTGGAATCGCCGCATGGCAGGATGGCTCAAGAAGGCCGGCTTGAAGCGCACCCGAGGCGTCAGCAAGACACTGCCCATCGGGCGCGGCTATGGCGAGGCATTCGCCGACGGACACCGACGCGAGGCCTACAAGCTCAACCTCCGGATCCTCACCAGCTACATTCTGAAGGGAGCTGATGCGACCGGCCGCCGAATGGTGGGCATCATCCACGCTCCAAGCTACAGCGCCCTTCGCGGCCGTCGCTACGGGACCTCCCGAAACCTCTACCCCTCCGCGATCCGTGCTTTTCATGCGCACCCCAAACCCGTGGCATGTGACGCAGGGTGAGGCAGCCAACGGTTTTCCAAGGCGGTTACGGTGGCAACCTCTCTGCCCGCTCGTCCCCTCATCGTGCGGCCGACAGCGGAGCCTGAGAAAGCGAACAGAAGGGAGCCCTCCTACCGCGCCCAAGGTGACCCTCCAAGGGGAACGGGAGGACAACGAAAACGCACATGGCGATTTCGGAGAATTGGCCCAGAACCTTACAATTAGCGCATTTGGCAAGTGCAGAAGTGCGACTTTTTCTCCCCAAGGCCAAACCGCCTCCTGGCCCTCCTCCAGAGGGTCATCAAGAGACCCCTTGGGTCGGAGGGATGAGTGGCCCGGTCCCTCACCAGCGATGACCCTGCGAGATTACCGCTGCGGAAAAACCCGAGCACACCCCCTCCCCTCACCCCTTCACATTGACCACCTGCCGAAGGGTATGCCGCACCCTCACCAGGTCCTCCTGTGCCATCATGACGGCATGGACATCCTTGTAGGCGGCAGGACTCTCGTCGATGACACCCTGGTCAGTCCGGGCCTCGATGCCCCTCATGGCCATGACATAAACATCATGGCTGATCCGCTTGCGGGCGGCGTTGCGGGACATCCTGCGCCCCGCCCC
>CAZHGR010000004.1:0-74909 GCA_964532255.1 uncultured Sphingobium sp. | reverse complement strand
GTCGCCTCCAGCCCCTCCGAACTCGGTTCGACCTTGGTCGAGGTGCTCAAGGGCTAAGGCTCAAACAAGGGTCTGACCATGCAAACACGCTTCACCCGCCTGTTCGGGATCCAGCACCCCATCGTTCAGGGCGGGATGCAATGGGTCGGGCGGGCGGAGCTTGTGTCCGCAGTCGCCAATGCCGGCGGGCTGGGTTTTCTGACCGCACTGACCCAGCCCACGCCGGAGGCGCTGTTTCAGGAAATCGCGCGGTGTCGCGCAATGACCGACAAGCCGTTCGGCGTGAACCTCTCCCTCCTGCCCTCGATCAACCCGCCGCCCTATGCCGAATATCGCGACGCGATCATCGCGGGCGGCGTGACGATCGTGGAAACCGCAGGCAACAATCCGGCGGAGCATATCGCGCATTTCAAGGCGCATGGGATCAGAATCATCCACAAGTGCACCGCCGTGCGGCATGCCCTTTCGGCAGAGCGCATGGGGGTGGACGCGGTATCGATCGACGGCTTCGAGTGCGCCGGCCATCCCGGCGAGGACGACATTCCCGGCCTGATCCTGATCCCGGCAGCCGCCGACAAGGTCAAGATCCCCATGCTAGCCAGCGGCGGCTTTGGCGACGGGCGCGGCCTTGTCGCGGCGCTGGCGCTCGGTGCTGACGGGATCAACATGGGCACGCGATTCTGCGCGACACGCGAAGCGCCCATCCATGACAATATCAAGCAGGCGATCGTCGCCAATGACGAGCGCGCGACCGAGCTTCTGTTTCGGAGTTATCGCAACACCGCCCGGGTCGCGCGCAACGCCGTATCGCTCGAAGCATTGAGGATCGAGCGCGAGGGCAAGCCGTTCGAAGCGATCGCGCATCTCGTCAAGGGAGTGCGCGGACGCGAGGGGCTGGAGCAGGGCGACATCGATCACGGAATCTGGACAGCAGGCATGGTACAGGGGCTGATCCACGACGTGCCGACCGTTGCCGAGCTCATCGCGCGAATCATGCGCGAAGCCGAGGAGATCATCACCGGCCGGCTTAACGGGGTCGTCGCGGGTTGAATTGAGCCACTCGCCCGCGGGCAGTCCGACGGCGCAAATGGCATGGAAGGTGACGATCCGGGTGGAAGACAAGGCCATGTTGCCGGAACGGGCATGTCGCGGATGACGGGGACGGCACCTGCGCGCTCGGCGGCCTATGTCGCTCTGCTGATCCTCATGCTCACCTATCTGGTCAGTTTCGTCGACCGCATGGCGCTCGGCGTCCTGCAGGAACCGATCAAGGCCGAGCTCGGCCTCAGCGATTGGCAGCTCGGGCTGCTCAGCGGTCCTGCCTTTGCGCTTCTGTACTCCGTCATGGGGCTGCCGATCGCCCGTCTGGCGGAGCGCCGCAGCCGGTCCATGGTGCTGGCGGTGAGCCTCGTCCTTTGGTCGCTGATGACGATGCTATGCGGTCTCGCGCGCAATTACACGCAGCTTCTGCTGGCGCGCGCGGGTGTCAGCATCGGCGAGGCGGGCTGCAATCCCGCCGCCCATTCGCTGATCGCGGACCTGTTCCCGCCGCAGGAACGGGGACGCGCCATCGCCTTCTACAGCCTCGGCGCGCCGCTGGGCGCCTTGCTGGGGGCCATTGCCGCCGGATGGCTCGCCCATCACTGGGGCTGGCGCACGGCCTTCCTCGTGCTCGGCCCGCCGGGCTTCATCCTTGCGGCGGTGATCGTCCTCTTCATGCCGAAGCCCTTGCGGGGCCGCTTCGACGCACGTGGAGCGGAGTCGCACTCGGACGACGCCGCGCCACCGTTCAGCGCCGTGCTGAAGGCCTTTTTCGGGAACGCGGCCCTGCGGCAGCTTGCGGCAGGTTCCGCTCTCATCGTGCTGGTCGGCTATGGCATTGCCGCCTTCCTGCCGTCTTTCCTTATACGCAAGCACGGGCTCGATCTTGGCAGCGTCGGGCTTCTGGCCGGGATGATCAACGGTGCAGGGGCAGCCGTCGGAACACTGGCGAGCGGTTTTGTGATCGATCGCTTCGGCGGCAGGGACGCCCGCTCCTACGCCTGGCTGCCGGCGATCATGGTGGCCGGGGCCGTGCCATGTTTCGTGGCTGGATTTTTGACCGGCTCGCTCGCGCTCAGCGCCATTCTCCTGACCATCGGGACCACCGCGATCTACACCTATATCGCGCCGGTGTTCGCACAGTTGCACAACATGCTCGACGCGCGCATGCGCGCGACCGGGACATCGATCATGTATCTCGTTCTGAACCTGGTGGGCCTGGGGCTCGGCCCGCCGTTGATCGGTCTGATCAGCGATCACATGACACGGGTCGCAGTCGCCAACGTCGTCGAACAGGGACAGGCGAGCGGCTGTTCAGGGCCTGCGGCGTCCCTCTCAGTCTGCGCGCAGGCCGCCGGTACGGGCCTCGCTCATGCGCTTGTGATCATCACCCTGATCCTGGTGCCAGCCGTTGTACACTTCTGGCTGGCAGGCCGTCTGATCGGCCGGAGGCCCGCCCCCACCGCATAGGTTCATGGCGGATGCCGGCAACAGGACCCTCGAATATGTTGATCGTGAGCTGGCGGGAAAAGCGCCAAATCTTCAATCTACACAAGTAAAAACAGGCACTTGTATAAAGTGGCGGAGAGGGTGGGATTCGAGTATTTCTCGTAGGGCCCTGTAAATACTGGCATTCTCAGACGAAGTTTACCAAGTGTGCCCCCTGCTCTGCCCCGAAAAATTGGATGGATCCGCATTGTCTCGGACGAGGCGCCTCAATGCGAGGCTGTGCCATCAACCATGCATAAAATTGCGATCTGTCTCTTTATCAACGATCTGATCGGGCTCGGCGGCGGCATCTATTTCCTCGGCGCCCTGTCGGCGATGCTGGCGCCGGTCTACGGCGCGGAAGCCTTGCGCTACTCGATGCTCAACGCCCTTTCGCTCTATGCCCTCGCCGCCCTGCTGATGGCCCTCGCTGGGCGCTGGCTGCCGCGCGACTGGGTCGCTGAACGAAATGATTAAGATCAAGGTCAGGCCGATGCCGGGTCGTGCTCGACAGCCGCCTCAAGCATGATATCCGGCCGAGACGCAACGCCCGTCCGCGGACGTTAACAGCTAGTTTTCACTAGCGCCCGGAGAATGTGCCATCCGGTTGCGGCGTCATTTCCGTCAACCGCCGCACGATATAGAGGACCCGCTGTTAAGGGGCCGGAAGGCGCATGAAGGGGTAATTTTGTTGCGGGCGATTGGATCGACGCACGCCGGGTGCGCGAACATCAATCCTGCCGATCTGACCGATGTGAACGGCACCTACGCCTCCGCCGATGCCCCGAAACGTGGAGCGACTGTTTCGACAAGGTTGGCAGCGAATTGCCGGGTTGATAGTAGGCTGGTAGTCACGTTGAACTTGGCGTCCTGGCTGGACACCTATGCGGGGCGCTTTCCGCGGTGATGCAGCCGAAACTGGGTGATCGGATAGACACATGAGAAGAGCAGCGCCGCCAGCATCATCACCGGGGTGAAGCCGCCATACTGCGCCAGCGGGGCCGACAGAACGGGACCCACCGCAAGGCCGATCATCTGAAGAGCCGCGGCGCGCTGGATCACTGCCGCATTTCCTTTTCCCGTCTGGGCGGCCAGTGCCATCACCAAGGGCGTCATCAGATTGGAGGCACCGTTGAAGATGATCACGCTCAGCCCATAGCGCGCAGCACCAGGATGGCCCATCATAGCAAGGAGCGGCACTACGGAAGCGAGCGTGCCGCCCAGCAGCAGCGCGCGCTGGGGCACCCGCCCTGACAGCCACGCCATTCCAAATGCACCCAATATGCCGGAAACCTGAGACAGCGCCAGCCCGCTAGCGACATCCTGTTCCGCAATGCCCGCCGCGGTGCCGATCAGGCTGAGATAGGCCCAGACGACGCCCTGCCCCAGGAAGAAAAGGGTGATAGCAACCAGCGCCATATTAGCTGCAACGCTGGTGCTGACTTCATTCCAATCATTGCGGCCGTCCGGCACGCTCGCCGCCGCGCCGGCCGGAAGAAAAGGCAGAAGCAGTGCCGGCAGGACCGCCAAAGTCGCCAGAAGAAGGAGGATACCGGTCAGTCCGACCACCTCGCGGAGTCCAGGAAGAACATAGAGTCCCACCGCGCCGTAGCTCAAAAGAGCCATGATCGCATATCCGAACGCCCGGTCGGCGTGGCGCGCTTGGCCGACCATCGAATAGCCGATCGAGACCAGCACACCCGCCCCGAGACCTGCCGTCGCGCGCGTCAGCAGGAACGTGGTGGGCGAGACGGTCAGTGTCGAAGCAAGATTGGCACCGGCCAGCACCACCGCCGCAACGGCCACGGCGGCCCGCCCGGGCAATCTTTGCCCAAGGAGCGCGGCGACAATGGTCGACGCCGCAAGGCCGAACATTTCGGCAGAGGCAATATAGCCAGCCCATGCGTCCGACAGGTGAAGCGCGGAGTGAAGGATAGCAATGAAGCCGGGCTGGATGATGAAGACCTGCATCCCGGCAATCACAAGAATGATGCCCGCGATGACTTTCGCGCGATCCTTCGCCAATGCCTTCCCTCCGAACTTCAGCCCGCCCGATAGGTCCCACCGTCTCAGTTCTGGTGCTGGCCCGCCAGCAGATGATGGCCGTAGGGCTCAGCCACCGCCTTGACGATACGTGTGCGCACGACAAGCTTGCCATCCTCGACGTCGAAATACTCGCTGTCGAGATTTTCGATCGCGTCCCGGTCCTCATCCCGGTCCAGATCATAGCAGTCGCCCTGCGGCCCGGTCGAGCGGGCGAAGATCGCGTCCATCACCGCGCGATCTTCCCCGACCAGCGCGAAATCGAACAGCTTGACATTCTCGGCGATGTGCCGGCTATGGCGAGCGCCCTGGATGATCGCTGCAACCGCCTGCTGCTCCAGCACATAGCGGCTGGCGACCGCGGGAATGGAGACGCCATGCTTGTTCGCGATGTGATCCATGGCGTGCAGCAACTCCTGAAACAGCGCCCAGCCACCAAAGTCGAGTACGATGCGATAATATTTATCGAGCGACACATTTTCGAAGGATGGTTTTCCGGGATCGGAAATGCCGAGCCATTTCTTGCTGAACAGGCCGCCCCCGATCGCGCCATAGCAGACGAGGTGGACGTTGTTGGCCGCGCAATATTCCCCCATGCCGTTCTGTGCGCGTCTATCGGTGACTGAATACTGCACCTGGTTTACAACAACATCAACCCCCGCATCGACCATCTTCTTTAGCTCGGCGACATTGTAGTTGGTTCCACCGATATGATGGATCTTGCCAGCACGTTTCAGATCCTCAAGAATCAATGCAGTTTCGACATTGCCTTCGGTGGCATAGTCCCACCAGTGCAACTGCACGAGATCGAGGCGATCGATCTTCAGGCGCCTCAGCGAGCGGTCGATTACTGCCTCCACCTTATCGCGCGTCTGCGTGCGCAGTTCCTCCTTCTCAAGAAAGGCAGGAATATATTTGGTGTGAACCGTGACAGCACGCGCGGCTTCCGCCCCACGCTCGCGCCGGAACCGCTCAATGAAGTTACCGATACGCTCCTCCACACCATAATATATGTCGCCGCAATCGAATGCGTTTATGCCTGCATCGACGAATGCAGCCATATGGTCATACATGGCATCATCATCGATCGCAGTATTATGGTCGTCTGCAATCTGCCAGTTCCCCTTGATGATGCGGGGCGTTGAGAAGTCCGGGCGCAACTGCATTCGGGGAACGGTCATCGTCATCTCCTGTGTCGATTAAATGCTTATCAATTCCCGCTGCGGGGCACGACGGTCTGTTCGGAATGGCGGTAGGTGCGCAACGTTCCCCTAGTTATACGGAATCGCCCGCCGCAGTTGGGATCGGGGCAGGCGATGATGGCATCCGTCGCCATCCAGTCATTGGCGTCGAGTGGCCTCTGCTTGGCAGGTAACAGCGGAAGGATTGCTGCCATCGGATACAGAGGAAATTTGACGCCAGGCGGAAAGCTGATCAAATCGTCGTCGGTCAGCGTGAATGAGTCGCCGACATTGTGACGGCATACCATCGGCTTACCCTCATCACTTTGGAAGACTTCGACCTTGAGGTCGTAAAGCTGATATTCGTCATCATGGACCATGGGTTTGCTTTCGTTGAAAGTATCGGCCTGGAAGCGAGCGAAGGCAGAGGAGGCAGGGAGCGCGTGACACAACGTCGCGCTCCCCAGTACTCCGATGACCTCGCGGCGGGTCGGCATGATCAGAAACGCAGCGTTGCACTGAGCTCCCACGTCCGGGGCGCGCCAAAAATGTAGAGATTATACCCCGAGGAAGAGAAGTCGAACGCCTCGGTCCGGTAGACGCGGTCAGTGATATTGCGGACCTGCGCCGCAATTTCCCATCGGTCGTCCGTTTCCGCCAGCGAAACCCGCGCGTTCCACAGACCGTATCCGTCCTGCGCCAGCAGAGGGCTGTTGGATGTGCTGAAGAAAACCTTGGACTGGTAGTGAGCATCGGTCTGCAGCCCAATCTTCAGCCCTTGCTCGCCGAGGGGAATTTCATACCGTATCAGGGCGTTTGCAGTCACCTCGGGCGCCATGACCAGGCGGTTTCCACTGAAATCAGCACCGCCGTTGGTCTGGAATTCCTTGATCTTGCTGTGCAGCAGGCCGCCGCCGATACTAATGAAAAGGCGGTCGCTCGGGCGGGCGGACAATTCTGCTTCCACACCATAGACTTCGGCACTACCCGCATTGGTGAGCACCTGCACCGGAATGCCACCAGCGCTTTCGAAGGTATAGAGCTGAATGTCCTTGTAATCATAGTAGAAGGCCGCGCCGTTCAGCGTCAGCCGGCGATCGAGCAGCGATGCCTTGAATCCCACTTCATAGGCGATCAGGGTCTCCGGCTTGAAGGGCTCAAGTTCCGGCTCGGAGAATACGAGGGCACCATTGAAGCCGCCGCTCTTGAAGCCCTTGCTCAAGCTCGCATAAACGAGAAAATCGTCGGTCGGCTTGTAGTTGAGCCCCACCTTGCCGGAGAAGCTGTCGAACTTCTCCTTGTCCGCAAAATTGTCGACCAGCGGGATGGTGAAGCTGCCCTCGTCAAAGGCGATCGTAGTGCGGATGGCGCGGTCTTCTCGTGTGTATCGACCGCCCAGAGTCAGTTCGAGCTGGCTGGTGATGTGAAATTCGACATTGGCAAAGCCTGCATAGCTATTGGATTTCTGCGTCAGCGCCTGATCGATCAGAAACGGCGTAAAGCCCGTCGGATTGATGCCGTCCGGGTCAAATCCGCCCGGAAACCCAGCAGCTTCGACAACGTCGCGATAGCCCCGGAAAAAGTCGTATCGGTTGTTCAGTCGGGTTTCCTCATGCGAGTAGAAGAGGCCGCCCATCCAGCGCAGGCGCGTCTCCCCGGCCGACGTCAACCGGAATTCTTGAGAAAATTGGCGGTTATTGTCGTAGAACTGCGTGTTCAGCATGTTCTGCGGCGCGCCATCGGCATCTTCGCGGTGATTCCTGACCGTCTTTTCGTAGGCGGTGATTGATGTCAGTACAGCGGCACCAAAATCAGCCTCGACTTGCGCGGACGCACCGAAGTTGGACAGCCGGGTTCGCCCCTCATTGTCAATATCGTGGCTGAACGGGTCGTTGTCTGCGTCGCGATAGCCAAAGAGGTTGACGCACGGGCTGGTGCGGTAGTCGCACGGTCCGCCGGACACAGGGTCGAGAGCGCCAGCCACCTCGAACGGCGTGCTGCTGTTGGCGAGACGCCCGCCATGGACGTTGAGCAGGATGTTGACCGAGGAGGAGGGTTCAATCCTCAACAGACCGCGAAGCGCCCATCGACCTACGTCGCCAAGGTCATTGCCGGTCACGCGGTTATGGTGAAAGCCCTCGCTGTCTTCCACGACGCCAGCAACCCGCAACGAGGCGCCCTGCGCAACCGGCGCTGTCACGCCCGCCTCGAGCTGCTTGGAATTGAACCGGCCGTAGCGAAAGGTCGCATACCCCTCTTGGGTATCACCCGGCTTGCGGGAGATGAAGTTGATCGCGCCACCCGTCGTGTTCCGCCCGTACAGCGTGCCCTGCGGTCCGCGCAGGACCTCGACCCGGTCGGTGTCGAAAAGCGAGAATGTCAGCGCCGAGGGAGAGACAAGGTTTACATCGTCGACATAGATGCCGACTGCGCCGTTCGCATTGGCATTGGGATCGTTCACCCCGACGCCCCGCAGGAAAATCTGGGGCACGCTGTTTGCGAAACTTTGCTTGATGGTCAGGTTGGGAACCTGCGCCGCGATTTCGGCGCTCGTCTTGAAGCCCAGCTTCTCAACAGTATCCCCCGAAAGCGCGGTAACGGAGATCGGAACATCCTGAAGATTCTGGCTGCGCCGCTGTGCCGTGACGACAATATCCGTCTCTGGAAACGCCGGTTTTGCTTCCTGGGCATTGAGTGGCGTTACCAGGACAGAAGACGACAATAGAATCGCGAGTTTTAGACGCACGGATGCTCTCCCCTACGAGCCAGAGATCAGAACTTCATTCGATTCGACCTGCGATTGCGCCGGGCGGCATTCATTGAGTGGCGGCCTCAGCGAATCGCAGGCTAGGTCGGTTGACCAACCTAGTCAATATCGAATAGGCGTCCGCAATGACTTCCGTTAATGGACGACTATGAGCAAACAGGATCGTCGGGACGAGCCATTCCCCGCGCAAAGGTCAAATAACAGGACGTTGGCGCTTGAAGCTGCGAAGAGTCTGTTCATTGAGGAAGGCTATGCGGCCTTCAGCATGCGCAAGGTCGCGAGGGCCATAGGAATCAGCCAGGGCCATCTTCAGCACTTCTTCCCGACACGTGACGATCTGGTCAACGCAATGCTGGAAGATGCCGCGGCCCACTATATCGAGGTTTATGAGACAATCCTCGGAAAGCGGGAAGGAGATCCTGTCAATCGGTTCGACGATGTGGTGCGCTTCCTTCTCGACGACATCACCAACCGGGAAGTCACGAACTTCTTTTTCGAGCTTTGGCCGATGACCGCGCACAACGAAACAGCCGGCGCCATGTTGCGCAACATTTACCGCCAGAATTGCGTGGGCTTTTCTAAGGTCATCCGGGATATGCGCCCAGAATGCGACGCCGAAACGGTGGAGGACATGGCGCTGCAGATCCTTTCGTTGATCGACGGGCTCATCCTCTTTTGCCACAGCGCCGGTCCCGACGAGGCGACGCTGGCACGGGTAAAGCGCAAGGCGTTGCATACCATCGGGCTAATCGTCTCGGCATAGGCAGGACGAAAGCCGATGGTTCGATGGTCAGTGTCGGCCAGCACGCGCGACCGTGACCCTGCAGTCGATTGTGGCGATTCCAACGAATTCCGCCACACAATGCTGCCCAATTTTCACGGCAGGCGTTCCAGTGATCGCGCCGGTCGAAATGCAATCACCCCGGCGCAAGGGGGTGCCGAGATGCGCGGTCTGCCCGAGCGCATAGGCGAAGACCTCCAGCGGGCCGCCGGGCACCGTCGCAGCGCTGGCCTCCTTCACCAGAGTGCCGTCGATCTCCGTCCGGCATATGATGCCGTCCCAACCCCGTTCGCGCCAGTTGGTAACCTCAGCTCCTAGAACCAGACCGTTGTTGTTGCCAAATCCCGCGATGCTCGCCTCAGAATCGAGGTCGTTGATCGTTTCGAGCGGACTGCCCGCGATCTCGATGCCGACATGCACCGCGCCAATCAGTTCGGCGGCTTCCTCCGCGGACCAGCGGGTCTTGTCCCCCGGCGCATCAGCCTTCGTGACGATGATCACCTCCGCTTCGAAGAGCGCGGATCCACCCGCCGTCATCGGGAAGTCGTTGGTCGCGGCCGCTGTCACGATGCTGTCCGCAAAGATCGGGCCGACGAAACGTTCGGCACCCAGCTGCTCGACGAGATGCGGTCGAATACGACCGACCTTCCATCCGGCAACCCGGTCCCCCCAGGCCGTGATCGCAGCCTGCTGAATGCGGTAGGCCGCGTCGAGATCCGGGGGCATTGCTCCCGGAAATTCACGAAAGCCCTTGGCGGCACAGCGCGCCTCAACGAAGCGGGTCGCGACCTGCCGGGGATCGATCATCCCGCCATGCTTCACAGCAGATAGCCGATACCATGCAGAAAATCGTCGCAGTTCACGAGCGTGACGATTTTGCGGTCGATCTTGAGACCATCGACGCCGCGCACGATGCGGTATTCGACATCGCCCGCCAGTATACGCATCCGCTCATACTTATATTCAGCGATGATTTGCGCAGCCCGCAACACGATCGCGCCATCGTCGGCGGAGAGTGGTACGAAACGCGACACGGTTCGCACCGTCCTCGCCGGCGGCGCCGACGACATCGAAAAGCCCGACAACAATCGCTTCACCCGCGCGGCACGCATTTCCGCGTCGTCGTTCACGACGTTGAGACGGTCGTCGAAGTCCTCGATGCCCCGCTCGGTCGGGATGATGTAGCGGCCGCCCTCGGTCCAGAGCGGCAGCCACTTCTTGTAATCCAGCCGGTCGAGCAGGTCTGCCTCCGCCCAGATGAAGGCTATGGCTTCCTCGAAGGTCGGTGCCGTCGTCGCGGCACCCTGGCGGTCTTCGGTCATGGTGATCACGCGGTCATCATCCTCTTCCACATCTGATAGGCGGCGCGCATGCCGGTTTCGGCGCTGACGTCACCCGCATTGTGCCCGGGCTCGGCCCGTCCTTGGGGTGCGTCGGTGCCGCGGTTCAGCATGATCCACTGGTCGCGGCCGGCACGCGCACCCCTCTGGACGCGTTCCCAGCCCTCGGCATCGTCCGGCGTGCCGAATCCCATCGGGCCCTGAAAATGTTCATGGAGGCGCAGGCGCATCCGGTTGGCCGCCGTCGGTCCACCATCCATGCCAATCGCGACATGGGTGATCTCTGTCTCGTCGACCTCCACCGGGCGCAGCACCCGGAAGAAGGCCATGGAGCAGGCGACATTCGGGAACAGGTTCAGGTTGAACCCGGTGCCACCCACCGCCCGGACGATCTTGCGAACCTGATCGTCGGGATAGCCCTCGTCGGCCAGTTCCTTCGCCAGCTCGGCGAACCGCTGCGGAATGGGCGCATCGAGATTGTCCTCGAGGTCGATCAGGTCCGGGATCATCACCATGACGCTGTGCCCGTTGCCGAGGTCCTCGACCCAGCCGCCTTGCCCCAGCACGTCGAACACATTCTCCGCTTCGGCGTCGAGCGAATCGAGGAAAGTCTTATGGACGATCGGGAAATGATAGGCGTCGGTGGTGTTCTCGAGCTGTATTTTCCAGTTGCCGGGGAAACGAAAGCGATGCTCGCCAAGCGTCTTCACCGGATAGCCGCCACCCTGCTTCATGAAGAGGTCGATCCATTTGCGCGCAGGACCGAGGAAATCGACCAGAGGCTCGATATCCTGCTTGAACGTCGCAAATATCAGCCCGTTATATTCCTCGGTACGCAGTGACACGAGAGCGAATTCGCTGGTGTCGAAATCCTCTGGATACCCTGCCTTGTGCGGCACCTTGCGCAGCCCGCCATCGGTGTCGTAGCTCCAGCCGTGATAGGGGCAGACGAATACGCTGGCCTTGCCCTTGCGCTTTTCGCACACGGTGGCGGCGCGATGGCGGCACCGGTTAAGCAGAGTGTGGATCGCGCCCTGTTTGTCGCGGGTGACGATCACCGGCTCGCGACCGACATAGGAGGTCTTGAAACTGTTCGGTGTCGGGACGTCGCTCGTGTGCGCTACCCAGACCCAAGTGTTCCGGAAGATGCGCTCCATCTCCACGCCGAATATGTCGGAATCGGTATAAAGCGGCGTGAGGGCGCGATCGTCCCGCACCATCTCTGCCAGATCGATGCTGCTCATGTTCTGTCCTTCGATACGCTATCGGGCACGGAAATCGGCGCAATGTCGGACCAGTGGTCCACATCGCGCGAAAACAAATTCTCGGTGATGAAATGGAAGATGCGCCACTGCCCGTCCTCGACGCGACAGTGGATGGTGAGCGCAGCGCTGCGCAGGTCGGAACGGCCGTCGCTGTAGGTGGACGTCTGAAGCATCGTCCAGCGGCCGACCGCCTCGTGCCCTTCCACCTCGATCGTTTCGGTCGACAGGAAGTGCGCGTTCATCGCAAAATGCGGCCTGGGCATCGCATAGCTGGCGAGCATGGCCACGATGGCCTCGCGCCCATCGTGCCGGCCGAAAGCCTGCCGGTAGCGGCCACGCCCCTCCCACTGCGCATCGCGCGTGAAACAGGCGCCCAGTTCGTCGAAAGGCGTATCGGGGCCGAGCGTGTCGCACAGCCGGAAATAGCGCATGACAACGGCGCGAACGTCATGTTCGGCGCGAAAACGAGCGAGTTCGGCGCGCAGCGCGGCAATCTCGGCCTCGGCGGTCATGCCACATCCCCGAGCACGCGATGCGCGACGGCGCAGAGCCGCTCGTCGGCCATGATCGCTCCCACAAGCTGGATCGCCGCCGGCTTGCCGCCAGGGCCGTCGATCGGAAGGCTGAACGCCGGATGACCGCTAACGTTGAACGGCCGGATCAGCGATGTGAGGCGCAACATCCGCGCGGCATCGCCCAGATCGTCGAGCGCCGGCGGCACCGCGGGCAAGGTCGGCAGCGCGAGTGCGTCGACAGCCTCCAGGAGGCCATCCACCCGCGCACGGAATTGCTCGCGCACAGCCTCCGCTGCCGCAACCTGATCGGGCGTGACACTGGCGGCCGCGCGAATACGTGCCTGGACGTCGGCCCCCGTGCGCGGATCTTCGGCAAGCGCGCCGAACAGTTCCCACATCTCGGCGGCCATGATCGTGATGCCCGCCTCGAACGCCTCGCGCATCCCCTGCAGATCAACGTCGACAAGAACAACGCCGGGGCGCTGGAGCTCAGCGCGCACGACCTGCGCGATCTCAGGGTCGGCGTCGGTCGCGACCCACCCCAGACGGACGCTGGCAGGAACGGGAACGGGTCGGAAACCGGGGTCGATCAACGCCATTCCCGCTTCGATGCCGGCGACATCCCGGGCGAAGGGACCGACGCAGTCGAGGCTGGACGAGGCCGGGGTGCAACCGCGCCGGCTGACCCGGCCGAAACTCGGCTTCAGCCCGAAAACACCGCAACAGGCGGCGGGCATGCGGATCGATCCGCCTGTGTCGGTCCCGATCGCGATGTCGGCGAGCCCGGCGGCGACAGCCGCAGCAGATCCGCTCGACGATCCGCCGGGGATCAGATCGGGGTGGCGCGTATTGTGCGGCGTACCGAGCCAGCCGTTCACGCCGGTCACGCCATAGGCCAGCTCATGCATATTAGTCTTGCCGATGATCTGTCCGCCCCCGGCCAGGATGGCATCAACCACGTCGGCATGGCGGGTCGCAGGTGGCAGATCGGCCAAGGCCCTGCTGCCGGCACGGGTCGGCCAGCCGGCGATATCGATGCAGTCCTTGATCGCGACCGTCGGCCCAGCGCCGCCAAGGCGGAATTGCTCGACGAAGATCGCGTCCTTTGCCATTTGCTTCCACATAGATTGCCTATTCCACAGACCGGGATAGCATTTTAAGTTGAATATTCAACCTGAAATTTGCAAAAGCAGGCGGAAAGGTCAACAGTAATGAGTGCATCGACAGAGCACGACATCAGCTACTGCAGCTGGCCCTTCTATTGGCTGGCACGGGCGAGCGGGCGCTATCGTGCGCGTATGGAGGACTTGCTTCGCCCGACGGGTCTCGACATGCCGCGCTGGCGCGTCCTCATGACGCTGCATCAGGACCGCGTGGCCAGCGTCAGCGAAATCGCCTCGCACGCGATCGAGAAATTACCGACGATGACCAAGATCATCCAGCGCATGGAATCCGACGAACTGGTCCGGCGCCAGCCGCGCTCCGGCAGGGAAAGGGTGATGGAGGTCGTCCTGACCGAAGCAGGCGAGTTAGCCGGCAATCAGGCCTGGGAAGCGGCGACGACCCTTTACGATCAGGCGTTCGCCGGCCTGAGTTCCGCGGAAATCGCAACGCTCACCACTCTGCTCAAGCGTGTTGCCGAAAATCTGAACGGCCCGACTTCGGTCGACTCTCCTTGAGCAGCGCAACCGAAACGAAGCTGATCAGGCAGAGCGTACCAAGATAGATAGCGACCGGAACCGGCGAGCCATAGCGTGCGAACAATGCGGCCGATATCAGGGGCACCACACCCACGACCACGGCAGCGACTTCGTGAACGAAGGCGAGCCCCGAGTAACGCACCTCCCCTTCGAACAACTCGCTGTAAAGTGCTGGCTGAACGCCGATCATGGCGGCGTGGCAGATGCCATTCCCGGCGACGAACGCAAGGATGATCAGCGGGGACGATCCAGACTCGAGCATCCGCAGGAACGGATAGGCGAACGCAGCCATCGCCACGAGCCCGGCCATGTAGACCGGGCGCCGTCCGAGGCGGTCGGAAATGGCCCCGAACACTGGCATCATCGCGCTGTCCGCGAGCATGCCCAGCATGATCCCGACCAGCATCACGTCAGTCGGAGCACCGACGGCCGCACCATATACCAGCGAGAAGGTGATCAGCATTTGCGACCCGCCATTCTCGCCAAGCCGTGCGCCGATCCCCAGCAGCAACGTCCGCGGATAAGTTCGCAGCAGCGTGACGATGGGCAGTGCCTCGTGAAGGGCATCCTGGCCAAGTGGCGCGGTCTCCGCCACTTGCCTACGAATGAAGACGCCTGCGGCGAAAATGGCGACGCTCCCAAGGAATGGCAGCCGCCATCCCCAGCTGTAGAAATCCTCGTCGGGCAATTGGCGAACGAGAAAGAACGCGAGCGAGGAGATGACAAAACCCAGCCCGATCCCGGCCTGGCTCCACGCTCCGAACATGCCGCGCCGATGCGGCGGCGCATTTTCGGTGATCATCAACACCCCGCCGCTCCATTCGCCGCCGGCCGCCAGTCCTTGCGCAAGACGCAGGATCACCAGCAACGCGGGCGCCCACCAACCGATTTGCTCATAGGTCGGCAACAGCCCCATGGTGAAGGTCGCCACACCCATGATCGCCAAGGTCCAGATCAGCGCTGTCTTACGGCCGAAGCGATCGCCAATATGCCCAAATACCAGCCCGCCCAATGGTCGTGCGACAAAGCCGACCGCATAAACTGACAAGGCCGCCAAGGACGCCGCGGCCGGGTTCGTCCCCGGAAAAAACAGCTTGTTGAAAACCAGCGCTGCCGCGGCGCTGAACAAAAAGAAATCGTACCATTCGAGCGCGTTACCAGCGACGGACCCTATCACTGCACGGCGAGTGCGTTGGTGTTGGGCGTCGGCGGCGCCGGTTGTACCGGTCACGTGACAGCGGCCAAACAAAAGGCGATCACCACCTCGCCGAAGGCATCAGGCTGCTCGACATTCGACAGATGCGCCGCAGACAGCACATGCAGTTTCGCACCGCGGATGCCGTTCGCCAAGAGCTGCGCATGGTCGATCGGGGTCGCAGGATCGTCATCGCCGGCGATGACGAAAGTCGGCGCTTCGATCAACGGCAGCAGCCGGCGCTGATCCATGTCCCGAATCGCCGCGCTGCATCCGGCATAGCCGTGCGGATCGGTGTTCAGCAGCAACGTCCGCACAGCCTCCAGTTCCACGCTCTGCTGGGCGCGAAAGCCGGGCGTGAACCAGCGTTCGAGCACCGCGTCGGCCATCGCCGCCATGCCGGATACGCGAACGGTGCGGATGCGGTCGTCCCAACCCGACGGCGGGCCCATATAGGGGGAGGTATTGGCGAGGATCAGCCGTTCCAGCCGCTCCGGCGCGCGCCAGCCGAGCCACTGCCCGACCATGCCGCCCTTCGAAAGCCCGCAGAAGTGGAAGCGGTCGATGCCGAGCGCGTCGGCCAGTTCGATCACATCGCGGCCAAGCCGGTCCATTGAGTAATCACCGACAGGTGAGTCCGAAAGACCATGGCCACGACTGTCGTAGCGAACCACCCTGAACTGCTCGATGAACCGTGGGATTTGCGCATCCCACATCGCCATCGCCGTGCCCAGCGAGTTGGACAACAGAAGGACAGGTGCCGCCTCTGGCCCCTCGATGCGGTAGGCCAGCGCGCATCCGTCGCCAGTGACGATCCGTCCGTCAGTCATAGTCTCTCCACTGCCAATGACAGTCCCTGGCCGACCCCCACGCACAGCGTCGCCAACCCGATCCGCCCCTGCCCACGTTCGAGCCGATGGACAAGCGACTGGACGAGGCGGGCGCCCGACATGCCGAGCGGATGCCCGAGCGCAATCGCGCCGCCATGGCCGTTTACGCGCGGATCGGCATCTTCCACATGAAGGCCGCGCAGCACCGCCAGCGCTTGACTGGCGAAGGCCTCGTTCAGTTCGATCGCGTCGATCCGATCGATGGAGAGGTTGAGCCGGGCAAGCAGCCTCTGCGTTGCCGGGACGGGCCCGACCCCCATGACGCGCGGGGCCACGCCGGCGCTGGCCATGCCGAGTATGCGGGCGCGCGGCGTGAGGCCATGGCGCTTCGCCGCGGCCTCGCTCGCGATGATCATCGCCACAGCGCCGTCGTTGACCCCGGACGCATTGCCAGCCGTCACGGTGCCATCGGGCCGCACGATGGGCTTCAGCTTTGCCAGCGCCTCGATCGTGGTGTCCGCGCGGGGATGCTCGTCGCTGTCGACGACGCTCTCGCCCTTGCGGCCCTTTATGGTCACCGGAACAATTTCCGCCGCAAGCGTTCCGTCGGCCTGCGCCCGTGCGGTGCGCTGCTGGCTACGGAGCGCGAACGCATCCTGATCGTCCCGCGCGATGCCATGGTCCTCGGCGACATTCTCCCCGGTTTCGGGCATCGAATCGACACCATGAAGGCGCTTCATCAGAGGATTGACGAAACGCCAGCCGATCGTGGTGTCATAGACGGCATTGTCGCGCGAGAACGCCGTTGCGGCCTTGGGCATCACGAAGGGCGCGCGGCTCATGCTTTCGACGCCGCCGGCGATGATGATGTCGGCATCGCCCGCGCGGATCGCGCGCGCCGCCGATCCGACAGCATCGAGACCCGAGGCGCACAGCCGGTTGACCGTCGACCCCCCGACGCTTTCGGGCAGTCCGGCCAGCAACAGCGCCATGCGGGCGACGTTACGATTGTCCTCGCCGGCCTGATTGGCGCAACCCAGGATGACGTCGTCGATCGCAGCGGGGTCGAGCGCGGGACAACGCGCGAGCAGGGCGCTCAGCGGAATGGCGGCAAGATCGTCGGCGCGGACATTCGCCAGCGCGCCACCATAGCGGCCGATGGGCGTACGGATCGCGTCGCAGATGAAGGCATCGGTCATACGGCGGCCCGCCCCTCGACCTTGGCGCCCGTCTTCTCGATCAACTCGGCTTCGCTGACGCCAGGCGCCAGCTCGACCAGCCGGAAGACACCGTTCGCCTTGTCGACTTCCAGAACGCCGAGGTCGGTGATGACCAGATCGACCACCCCCGCCCCTGTCAGCGGCAAGGTGCAGCGGTCGAGCAGCTTCGGCGCACCGGATTTGGACACATGATCCATCACGACAACGACGCGCTTCACGCCCGCGACGAGGTCCATGGCCCCGCCCATGCCCTTCACCATCTTGCCCGGGATCGTCCAGTTGGCGAGGTCGCCATTGGCCGCGACCTCCATCGCCCCCAGCACCGTCAGATCGATATGCCCCCCGCGAATCATCGCGAAGCTGTCGACCGAGGAGAAGAAGCTCGACGTCGGCAGCGCCGTGATCGTCTGCTTGCCGGCGTTGATGAGGTCGGGATCCACCTCGTCCTCATAAGGGAACGGCCCCATGCCGAGCATGCCGTTTTCGGATTGGAGCGTGACGTTCATTCCCGCCGGAATGAAATTCGCCACCAAGGTGGGGATGCCAATCCCGAGATTGACATAATAGCCCTCATGCAGCTCGCGCGCGGCGCGTGCCGCCATCTCGTCCCGCGTCCAACTCATTGCGCGCCCTCTCTCCGTCGAACGGTCAGCTTTTCGATCCGCTTCTCGTTGATCGTGCTCAGCACGACCCTGTCGACGTAGATGGCGGGCGTGTGGATGTGATCAGGGTCGAAGACGCCGTCTTCGACAATCTCCTCCGCCTCTGCGACGGTCACGCGGCCCGCCGTCGCCATGTTCGGATTGAAGTTGCGCGCCGTCTTGCGAAACATCAGATTGCCGGCACGATCGGCCCGCCATGCCTTGATGATCGAAAGATCGGCGCGCAGCCACGTCTCGCGGACATAATCCTGTCCCTCGAACGTCTCCACCGGCTTGCCCTCGGCGACGACGGTACCGACGCCCGTCTTGGTATAGAACGCCGGTATCCCCGCCCCGCCCGCGCGAATCCGCTCGGCCAGCGTACCCTGGGGGTTCAGCTCAAGCTCAAGCTCCCCGGTCAGATACAACTGCTCAAACAGCTTGTTTTCGCCGACATAGGAAGAGATCATCTTCTTGATCTGCCGGTTCTCCAGAAGCATCCACAAGCCGAACCCGTCCGCGCCGCAATTGTTGGAAATGACTGTCAGGTCCTTGACCCCGGACCGTCGGATTTCCGGGATCAGGCTTTCGGGATTGCCTGACAGGCCGAAGCCGCCGGACATGATCGTCATGCCGTCGAACAGCAGCCCGTCGAGCGCAGCGGCGGGATTGTGATAGAGCTTGCTCATGCCGTCGCGCGATCCATCAGGCTGAGGTGCGGACGCGTGAGGAGAATGCCTCATCGCTCGCGTCGCCTGCCCGCTGCAGAACGAAATCGAAAGCGATGTGGGCACTATCGCCCTGACGGTTCGGCACGGGCAGCAGACCCTCGCGCGTGCCAAAGGCGAAATCGTCGGCTGCGAACGGATCGTCGCCGAAATTGATCTGCGTCGTCAGCGTCCGGTAACCGGGTGCTTCAACGAAGAAGTGGACATGTGCCGGACGATTGCCATGGCGACCCATCGCCTGCATCAATTGGTCGGTGGCCCCCTGCGGCGGCACGCTATAGCCGTTTGGCATCTTCGAGTGGAAGGAATAGCGGCCATCGGCGCCCAGCTTGATACGGCGACGATTGTTGAACGGCGTCTGCTCGCCGGTCGGATCGAAATGCGAGTAGAAGCCCTTCGAATTGGCGTGCCAGACGTGCAGGATCACGTTGGATACCGGCTCGCCGTCGGGCCCGGTGATGCTGCCGCTCATGTAGAGCGTGTCGGTATCGTCGGGATCGCTGGTCAGGTTCGCATCGTTTTCGACGAGCGGAGCACCCTCGACGTAAAGCGGCCCTTCGATCGTGCGCGGCGTGCCGCCGTCACGACCGGCTTCCTGATCCTTGGCATCCATGTAAAGGTCGAGGAAGTGCTCAAGACCGACGCCGGGCACCAGCAGACCCAACTCCCCCGCGCCGTTCTGAAGGAAGGCAATCGCCTGCCAGAACTCGCTCTCGCTGATGTCATGCTTGACGATCAGCGACATGGTCGATTCCAACCAGTCGCGCATGATCGCCTTGAGACGCGCGTTGCCGCCGGCAACCGAGAGGCCGCTGGCCCGGTCAAGCAAATCCTGCACCGGCTGTGTGCGAACGAAATCGACATCCATAATCCATCTCCTAAAAGTGTATGTCAGCGATCGTCATCGTGAAGCGAAGAAGGATGGCGGCACAGCGCCGTCACCCGAATGTCCATGAAAGGATAGAGCGGCAGGCTCGTCAGAATGTCGTGGAGCGCGGCATTGCTCTCGACGTCGAAGATACTGACGTTGCTGTACTGCCCGACGACGCGCCAGATGTGGCGCCAGGTCCCCGCCCGCTGCAACTCCTGGAACCGCTCCTTTTCGGCCAGTTTGAGCGCATTGAAGCTGTCGGCGTCGTAATCGAGGGGGACGTTGACGTCCATTTCGACCTTGAAGAGCATATCGTTCAGCCTTTCTGAGCGTTCGGGATGCTGATGATCGGGCGGGGCGCGGCGTCGCGGCGGAGAAATGCGATGCGATCCTCGTCGAGGGCGACGCCCAGCCCGCTGCCCGAGGGCACCTGCAGCGCGAAATCCTGGTAAGAGAGCGGTGTCTCGAGAATTTCCTCGGTCAGCAGCAGCGGTCCGAACAGTTCGGTCCCGAAGGCGAGCCTGCCGAAGGTCGCGAAAACATGCGCCGATGCGACAGTGCCAACGCCCGCCTCCAGCATCGTGCCGCCATAGAGCGCGACACCGGCCGCATCCGCGATGGCCTGAACGGCCTTGGCAGCGGTCAGGCCGCCCGACTGCTCGATCTTGACCGCAAAAACATCCGCCGCGCCGCGCACGGCATGATCATAGGCGTCGACCGGCCCCCGCAACCCCTCGTCGGCCATGATCGGGATGACGCCCGCGGCACGCAACCGCTCCATGCCCGCCCGGTTGTTGCGCGATATCGGCTGCTCGACGAGGTCGCATCCGACATCGGCGAGCATCCTCATGCCCCTGAGCGCCGTCGTCTCGTCCCACGCCATGTTGACGTCGACGCGGATCGAAGCCTTGTCGCCCAATGCCTTCTTGATCGCGCCGACATGCGCGACGTCATCGGAAACGGCACGCTTGCCGATCTTCAGCTTGAAAGCATTGTGTCGGCGCCGGTCGATCATCGCTTCGGCCTCAGCGATGTCCTTTGCGGTGTCGCCACTAGCCAAGGTCCACAGCACGGGAAGTCTGTCCCGCACGCGCCCACCAAGGAGTTCACTAACGGGCAAGCCGGTGCGCTTGCCCTGCGCATCAAGCAGAGCCGTCTCGACAGCGCACTTCGCGAAATGATTCCCGACAATCGACGTGTCGAGCGCCGCCATCACCGCGGCCGGACGCGATGCATCGGAGGCCAGAACCAGAGGGGCGAAATAGGTATCGATAGCCAGCTTGATGCCCTCGGGGCTTTCGTCGCCATAAGCGAGCCCACCTATCGTCGTTGCTTCGCCGATGCCGACAACACCGTCCCCGCAGTGCAGGCGCACGAGGCAAAGCGTCTGACGATACATGGTTGTCATGGCGAGCACATGAGGGCGAATCGTGGGAACATCGACGATGATCGTCTCCACCTTCTCGATGGCAATCATGGCGGCTCCTCATACCTCAGACGTATGCGGCTTAAAGCTTATGAGAACGCAACGCAAAGACTTGATAAGTCTTGCTTCATACTCAATAGGTATGGGTATGGAATTGCGGCACCTCCACTATTTTCTTGCAGTCGCGCGGGAGCGCAATTTCACGCGTGCGGCAGGGATGCTCGGCATTGCTCAGCCACCGCTCAGCCGGCAGATCCGGGAGCTCGAGGAAGAGCTTGGGCAGCCCTTGTTCCACCGGGAGAGTCGCCCGATCGCGCTGACCGACGCTGGCCGATTGTTGCTGGAACATGCGCAACGCGTGATGCAGGCCACCAGCCAGCTTCAGGCTGCGATGAAACGTCACGCCGAGGGAAGCCGCCGGCGCTTCATCATCGGCTTCGTCGGCTCCACGATCTATGGGCCCGTGCCGGACCTGATCCGCCGATTCCGAGAGGCGGCGCCAGAGATCGAGGTCGATCTGGTCGAGATGAACACGGTGGTCCAGATGGAAGCACTCAAGGACGGGCGGATAGACGCCGGCTTTGGCCGTCTGACAACCGAGGATCGCGCGGTTCGCCGCCAGCTCATCGTCCGCGAGCGGTTGCTCATGGCCCTCCCCGCGTTCCACAGGCTGGCGGCGCCCCACGGCCAGCCGATCAGTCTAAACACGGCGACGGACGAGCCGCTGATCCTGTACCCCAATGAACCCCGACCAAGCTACGCGGACCAGTTGCTCGACATATTGAAGGACCACGGCATCCGGCCCGGACCCATGCGCGAGGTGCGGGAACTGCAGACCGCGCTCGGCCTCGTCGCCGCCGGCGTCGGGATCGCGATCGTGCCGGCCGCGGTGCAGCGCCTGCGCCGCGACGACATCGTCTACCGCCCCGTCGCGGAGCGCGATGCGGTCTCCCCGATCATCGTCAGCTGGCGTGTCAGCGACCAGTCGGAGCCTACCCGCCTCCTTGAACGCCTCTGCGTGGAGCTGGCACGCAGAATGGTTGCCAGTCCGGCGACGATCGCAGGCGGCTCTTAGTTGAAAATTCTAGTGACAGCCCGTCTCGGCCACGTTATCTCCCTCGATTACTTGAAAAGGAAAGCGATTCAGATCGACTTTCCGGAAATCTAAGAGGAGCAAGCGGGATTGAGCAAGAGACCAACGTCCCTCATGCTGCTTGGCATCGCCGCCCTTGCAGGGGCTACGCCCGCAGCCGCGCAGGACGCAACGTCAGGCGCCGTGGTGTTCAAGCGGTGCGCGATCTGCCATTCGACGGATCCCGCCAAAGGCCCCAAGATCGGTCCCGCGCTCAATGCTATCGTGGGGCGCAAGGCCGGAAGCGTCTCCGGTTTCGCCTACTCGCCCGCATTCGCAAAGAGTGGTGTTGTGTGGAGCACTGAAAAGCTCGATGCCTTCATCGCGAGGCCATCGGCGGTGGTGCCCGGCAATCGCATGGCATTCGGCGGCATCGCCGATGCGAAGCAGCGCGCGGACCTTATCGCTTTTCTCAAAACACTGCGTAAATAACGTCGTGAGCACATCGCCGGGGAGATATGGAATGAGGTTCTGGCGCACGGTCCTTCTCACCAGCTTGATCGCCGCACCAGCCGGTGCCGAACTGCTTCCGGAAACACTCAATGTGGCGGAGCTCGACGCTCAGATGAAGCCGCACTGGATCTGGGTGAACGACGTCTCGTTCAACCGGCCGCTCGATGGCCGCGCCTATCTGGTGGACGCCGATACCGGCGCGTTTCTCGGCATGGTGAGCGGCGGCTATGTACAGGGTCCGCTCCAGATCTCGCCCGACGGCAAGCAGTTCTCGATGGTATCGACATATTATTCGCGCGGCGCGACCGGCGAACGCACCGATATCGTGACTTTCTACGACATCAAGACGCTGGGTACGACCGGCGAGGTCGTGATCCCGCCGAAGCAGATGAAGGTGCTGCCGCTTCTCGCGCATTCGACGCGCACCGACGACGATCGCTTCCAGATCGTCACCAACTTCACGCCCGAACAATCGATCACCGTCGTCGACGTGCAGGCTCGCAAGCTGGTCGGCGAAACGGAGACCCCCGGATGCACCCTCGTCTATCCGGTCGACGCGCGCCGCTTCATGATGCTTTGCGGGGATGGATCGATGCAGACCGCCACGCTTTCCGAAACGGGCGCGCTCACGCTCGGCAAGGCGTCGCAGCCCTTTTTCACGGACAAGGATCCGGCCCATGAAAAGGCGGTGAGACTGTCTAAGTCCGAGTGGCTGTTCCAGACATTCGATACCGAGGCCGTCATTGTCGATGGATCAGGTGCCGTGCCGACGGTCAAGAAACGCTGGAGCATGATCGGCAAAGACGTTGCCGGCTGGCGTACGGGCGGCGTTCAGCCGATCGCCTATCACGCTCCGACAAAGCGGCTTTTCACGCTGATGCATGAAGGCGACCAGGCGACGCGGCAGGACCCTGGCGTCGAGATATGGGTGTTCGATGCGACGACGGGAAAGCGCCTTCATCGATATCCCATGGCCGGCCCCGCCACCGCGATAGCGGTGAGCGAGGATGACCAGCCGCTGCTCTATACCGCGATGTTCGGCGTACCCACACTGGTCGTATATGATGCAGCCACCGGCAAGCAACTTCGCGAAATCGGTCAGATGGGCAACGCGATCACCGTGCTGCAGCCTGCCCCCCGGGTGCAGGCAGCAAAGTGACGGTCGATCCGTTCATCGCGCTTGCCGTGCGAGGCGCAATCGCCGCGCTGATGCTGGCGGCCGCCCTGCACAAGCTGCGCGACATGCAGGGATTCGCCCAAGCGGTGGCGGACTATCGACTGGTCCCTCCGCCCACTTTACCAGTGCTCGTTCCACTCGTCCCAGTGGCCGAGAGTGCTGCGGCAATTGCCACGCTGGTACTCGGCACTCCAGGTCTGGTCGCGACGGCCGGACTACTGCTTGTCTATGCGGGATCGATCGCCATCAACCTCAAGCGCGGCCGGCGCACCATCGATTGCGGCTGCCTCGCCTTTGGCAAGACAGGCATGCCGATTCATGTGCGCATGGTCGTGCGCAACATCCTGCTTGCAATACTGGCGCTTGCGATTGCGATGGCCGCTACCGGCGAGCGATCCCTGCTTTGGCTCGACTGGTTCGGGCTGGCCTTTACGATCGCCATCGCGGGGCTACTCTACTCCATCATGGAAGCCGCGGCTCCTAGGGCCAGGGAGATCAGGCCATGATCGTCGCTCTTTCGATCGCCGTGGTCGTCCAGTGGCTGCTCCTGCTGGCGCTCTGCACCGCAGTTCTGCTACTGTTTCGTCAGGTCGGCCAGTTGCATGAACGGCTTGGACCTGTCGGCGCCCTGACGTTGCCAGGCGGTGTGACCGTCGGCGACCAGGCGCCACGATTTGAGCTGGAGACAATCGGCGGCGGCGTAGTATCGCTCGGCGGCCAGGACGGCTCGGGACGCGACACGCTCCTGTTCTTCCTCTCGCCGCGCTGCCCGATGTGCAAGTCGCTGATTCCGGTTGTGAAGTCCATTGCACGTGAGGAAAGTAGCTCCCTTCGCGTCGTTCTCGCCAGCGATGGTGATGAGGACCTGCAACATGCGATGATCGTGGACGAGCGTCTGGACTCCTTCCCCCTCGTACTTTCGACCGAACTGGGTATGGCATACGCGGTCTCGAAACTGCCTTATGCCGTGCTGATCAAGGCCGATGGCGACGTTGCGGCAAAGGGCCTGGTCAACAATCGGGAGCATCTCGAAAGCCTGTTCGAGGCGCGTCGCCGCGGCGTCGCATCCCTCCAGCAATATCTTGAAAAAGCACGTACGCCCCTGGGACGGGCTCAGCAAAGGACGGTCGCATGAATAGGATGGATCGCGTTGCGGAATATCTCGCCCGCAGTGCCGCTCGCCGGTTGTCGAGACGCGGATTCATCGGCCGGCTGGGAGCGGCAATCACGGTCGGTGCAGCGCCTTTGCTGCCGGTATCCCGGAGCATCGCCGCGACCCCGCCGACGCCAGCCCAGCCCGGCGAAGCGGGCGATCCGGCAAGTTGCGACTATTGGCGCTACTGCGCGATCGACGGCTTCCTCTGCTCCTGCTGCGGAGGATCGGCGTCGACGTGCCCGCCAGGCACCGAACCTTCGCCGATTACCTGGATCGGCACCTGCCGCAATCCGGTCGATAACAAGGACTATGTGGTCTCGTACAATGACTGTTGCGGAAAAAGCGCATGCGGTCGGTGCGAGTGTACGCGAAACGAACGCGACATGCCGCTCTACCAGCCGTCTGCGGCGAACGACCTCGACTGGTGCCTCGGCACACAGAGCGGCGTCGTCTATAATTGTTCGACGGCCGTTATACTCGGTCCCGCAGGCTGACAAAATGCGGGTGCGCTGGGGATCGCTGGCAATTGGCGCGGCCGCATTTGTCGGGCTTACGGCGACAAACGCCCCCGATCCCGAGACATTGTCACCTCGGACCAACTACATGCTTCATTGCCAGGGTTGCCACCTTGCCGACGGGAGCGGGATGCCCGGCAAGGTCCCCGACATGCGCCACAAACTCGGTCGGATCGCGCTGATGCCGACCGGGCGCGAATATATTGGTCGGGTGCCCGGCGTCGCCAATGCACCGCTCACCGATGCCCAACTCGCGCGCGTGCTCAACTGGCTCATCCCGGAAATGACCCCGGAGGTCGCGGACACCTTCGTTCCCTATTCGGCGAAGGAAATCCACGGCCTGCGCCGCAATCGCCTGCGCGAAGTGCGGATGGTCCGCGAGCATCTGCTGAAGCAGGTCGATGGACAGCAGGCGGCGCGCTGAGGGATCAGGCGCGCAGGCTTGTATAGATCCGCTCGAGCAGCTTGTTGAGGCGTACCTGCTCGGCTTGCGTCGTCTTGGCGAAAGCTTTCGCGAACACCTTCTCCGCCACGCTCCATGCACGCTCGCGGGCCTCGAGGCCGCTTGTGGTCAGGGTCACCTCGGTCACCCGGCCATCGCTTGCGCGCTGCGCACAGGCAACGAGTCCATCGGCTTCCATGCGCTGAATGGTCTTGAGCATTGTCGGCAGTTTGGCGATCGCAAGCTCGGCGATCTCCGTCACGCTGATTGCCTGGCCCGGCGCCACGCACATCAGCACACGCCAGCGCGGGACATCCAGTCCGATCTTGCGCAAGGCGGGCTCGATCGTCCGGACATATTGGCCTGCCGTCTGGGTGATCCAAAAAAAGGGCCATTGCCGTGCGTCGAAATCTGAGCCTTCCACTTCCCTCTCCCGCAATCCGCCAGAAACGCTCATAGAGGGTAGCGACGATTTCTCAACCGTGGCCCATTGCGGATTAGCGGGGTCACATGCGAAAGGCCGGGCCGTCAAGAGAGTGACGGCCCGGATCAGGCTCAGAACTTGAAGGAGGCCGACAGCCCGTAGGAAACCGGCTCGCCATAGATTTCTAGGCGGAAGAAGCTGACGTTATTGATATACGTCAGATATTCCTCATCCCAGATGTTCTTGCCCCAGACGGCGACTTCCCAATTGCCCCCGTCGCCGGCAAGCGTCAGGCGCGCGTTCTGGACCCAGTAGGAAGGGGCGCGGTCGAACACTTGGCCCGTCGCTTCGAGGAAGCGATCACCGACATAACGGAAATCCGTATTCGCGATCAGCTCCAGGCCAGAGCCCAGCGTGAACGTCTTTTGCACCATGCCCTGACCCGACCATTTCGGGTTGTTGACCGGCCGGTTTCCGTTCAGCGGCACCGAACCGACATAGGTCGCGATCGTCGCATTGGTATTGCGGAAGCGCGCATCCAGATAGCTGCCGCCAAGCCTGATCAGGATACTCGGATCGGGCCTGAAGGACAGGTCGGCTTCGACACCGTAGGTGCGCGACCCGCCGATGTTGCGGGTGATCGGCACGAGTGGCGATGAGGCATCGTCAACGTTGGTCTGCAGATCCTTGTAGTCATAGAAAAATGCCGAAACGTTTAAGTCGAGCTTGCGATCGAGCAGGCGCGATTTCGAACCAATCTCATAGGCGGTCAACTTCTCGGGATCGAAGGTGGTGATCACACCGCCGAACGGGATGCTGTAGCCGCCGCTTCGGAAGCCGCGCGAAATGGATCCATAGAACAGCTGATCCGTTGACGGCTTCCAGTTAAGTCCGGCGCGGAAGGACGTTGTGTTGTCGGTGCGGCGGTCGACCAGCGTATCGACCGGAATGACCGGCGTCACCACATGGGTATGGCCCGTGGGATCATTGGCGCCGAGATAGGTCAGGGCGTCGATAGAGGTCCGGTCACTGGTATAGCGCAGCCCGCCGATGAGGGTGATGGTATCAGTCAGCGCGTACTCCGCATTGGTGAAGGCCGCGATCGAACGGACCTTCTGAGTGAATGTCGCGGCGAGTCGCGGTGCAAACGGCGGCAGGCCAATAATGGCGTTCGCCGAGAGGTCGGCACTGGTCACGTCCCTGATCGAGTCATGCTCGTAAAAGCCGCCGACCAGAAGGTTCAACCTGCCGAGCGTTGCGAAAGCACGCAGTTCCTGAGAGAACTGATTGATCCTGCCATAATAGTTCTGGTTCGCCGTGGGGTAGGGCGAATTGTCGGGATCGTCGGTCTGGTCGCGCTCGAAATAGTCGAACGCAGTGATCGACGTGAAGCTGACGCCGCCGGCCTGATGTTCGAGGCGCGCATAGCCGCCATAGGCAGTATTGTTCGCACCCTGCGGAGTGTCAGCCGAAAGCTCGCGAATGCTCTGCGTCTCGCGCAGGCCGAGCGGATTGGGTCCAGGTACGAACGGGCCGTATTTGAGGCAAGCCGCACGATTATTCGCAATCGCACCGGTAAGTATCTGCGAACAGATCGTACCGTCGGGATTGAAGATGCCGGGGCTCTTATATGGCGTCAGTTCGCTCTTGTCGCGAAATGCATATCCGAGCAGCCGCAGCGAGGTGTCGGCTCCCTGCCACTTCAGCTGCAAGCGGCCGACCATCTGGTTTGGTGCGCCGTGGTCCGCCCCCGTCAACAGGTTGCGATAGGGACCGCCGCTACCCTGCGCGACCAGAAACGATCCGCGAATCGCGACATCATCGCTCAATGCATGGTTGAAGAACCCGTCGATGCGAGCACGACTGTGATTGTCGATGTTGAAGTTCATTCCGCCACTGGTGTCGAACTGCGGCTCGGCCGTGTAATAGTTCACCGATCCGCCCGTCGTGTTACGGCCGAACAGCGTGCCTTGCGGCCCCTTGAGCGCTTCGACGCGCTGGATGTCGAAGAACGGCACCGTCGCCATGAACGGCTTGCTCTTGTAAACTTCGTCGACATGGATGGCGACGGGCGAGTCAAAATTCGACGCGAACTCGTTCAGGCCGATGCCGCGCACGGTGAACGCCGGCAGATTAACGCTGGTCGTCGCCACAACGCTGGTCAGCTGGCTTGCGAGCGCACTGACGTCAGTCGCCTGGGAACGGCGGAGTTCATCCTCTCCAAAGGCCGTGATGTTGATACCGATGTCGCGGACGGACTGTGCTCGCTTCTGCGCAGTGACGACGATCTCATCCCCGATTTCGGTTTCAACTGTGTCCTGCGCCATAGCCGGTGCACCGGCGATGAAGGCTACGCTGAACAGCAAGACGGTGGAATGACTCTTCATCTTTGGTCCCCCTCAATTCATGTAAGAGGCTGATCGGCCCCTGTCCTTCCCGGAAGGTCAGCCTCTGAACGGCACGAGCCGCGGGCCTTGACCAATGCACGCTAGGGCAGACGATCAAATGGGTCCCGCACGGCCGTGCCAAATGCGCGTCCCCGAATGCCAAACGCTTCCGCCTCGCAGGTCAGGCGCTGAGCGAATTTACTTGAAAAAGAACGCAATCGTTCGGAACATCGTGACAGGCGGATTTGCAGCGAATCGCGCTGCGCGCGCCCGGTGCGAGCGGGGGTCTCAATGTCGGAATTGGGAGCACTGAACCAGTTCGAGCGATCACTGCGGGAAACCTATGGCGCGTTCGATATCGAGCCCATCGACACATCGGCGCTCCCGTGCGGCGAAATGAGGCCAGCCACATCCGGTCCGTTCGAAGGCTTTCACATAAAGGCACGAGCGGTGCGGAGCACCAGGCCTGCGCTTTCCGGACGGTGGACCGATCGGGCCTTCATTCTGATGTCGATGTGCGGAGACGTTGTCGTCCGCCATTATAACCGCGAAATCGGACTTTCCACCAACGATCTGGTGTTGATGGACTCGCGCGAAGCCTGCACCATCGACGTCGGCGAGGATGGGACACGATCGCTGGTTCTGGCGCTGCCGCGCAACGTGCTTTCGCAGATCAGAGCGAATTCCGACAGCCTGTATGGCCATCACATCGCTGGCTGGCGCGGCGCGGGGCGCATGCTGTCCGCAGTCCTCCAATCGCTCGACGTCGACGGCGAGACGGACCAGGACGATAACGCCATCGCGATGTCCGTGACAATGTCGCTGCTTGAGACCGCGCTAAACCGCGCGAGTCCAGATGAAGGACGTCATAGTCGTGCCAAGCAGCAAGTCGAACGGATGCGCGAGTGGGCGACGCCCCGGCTTGGCGATCCTGATCTAGATGCCGATGTGCTCGCGGATGCGTTCGGCCTCTCGCGACGCAGTCTCTACCGGTTGTTTGCCGAGGCCGGTTCGACCCCGCACCGTTGGCTGGCCAACCTGCGCCTAGATCTGGCCCAGCAATGGCTGCGCGATCCCACGTCGCCGCATCGTTCCGTGTGCCAGGTCGCCTTCGCCGCCGGCTTCAACGACAGCAGCCATTTCGCGCGCCTGTTCAAGCGGCGGTTCGGAACACCGCCAGCAAGCGCGCGCAGACGAAACTGATCCGGCGTCCGCTGTATTACTGGCGAGCGGGTAGATGGCGGGGAAGATAGAGCGCCAGATACGCGCAGCTCATTCGCTTCGCCTCTTCGACCATTTCCCGCTGCAAGGTGCCGTTCTCGAACAGCGACAGGCCGAACATAAGATCGGCCGCTTCCACGGCGTGAAAGAAGATGCGGGCACGATCCGGGATTTCGGGGAGCACGAACCGCGTTTCGATGAGATCCTCGATCAGGCGGCTGGTGTCCATGTCGGCACGGCGGCTGAAGCGCTTGATCTGCGGTGGGGTCTGCGATGACAGCATCAACTGCTGTGCGGCGGGATTGTCGTCGAAGAAGGAGGCCGCGCGGTCGATGATCACGCCCATCGCCTCCTCCCAACTGCCGACCGGCGGCAGCGGCTGCTGGATCAACTCCTGCAATTCGCTGTCCAGGATGGCGACCAGCTCGACATAGAGGCCAAGTGCATCGGTATAAAAATGATAGGCGGAGCTTTTTGGCACCGATGCATGTGCAGCGATCTCCGCCAAGGTGATCTGGCTGCTCTCGTTCGCTGCCAGCAATTCGCGGGCGGCCGCAAGCAGCGCCTCGCGCCGTTTGCGCCCGCGCGCCTGTGTCGCAGGGGCCCGATCGGTATCATCCATCAGGTCACCCGACCCGTCGTGTCGCAGAGGTTCGCGGACGTTCGCTGGTCAAGATAGCGCCGCGCCACGAGGCAGGCCCGCTCGATCAGGAACGGACCGAGTTCCTTCGCGGTCTGGGTCTCCGGCCGGGTCTGCACCCAGCCGAGATAGGTCGTGCTGCGCAGAAACAGGAAAAGCGCGAGCATCGCCTCATCATCCTCGGGCAAGGCGCGGACCGATCGATAGCCTTCGAACAAGGCCCGCTCCATCGCAGTATAGCCGGGATGATCGAGGTTGAAATACAGTGCCGTCGCGAGATCGAACATATGCCAGCCGAAGCCGCTGTCGTCGAAGTCGATAAGCTTCAGCCGGCCCTCTTCGATCAAGAGATTTTCCGGCACGAAGTCGGCGTGGATCAGCCCGTAATTGTGCGGGCCCTTGCCGAAGGCCGCGAGGTCAACTGCGGCATGGCTCGCAGCGTCGGCGAGCAAGCTGCGCTGATCGGCCGATAGCATGGAGAGCTCGAGGAAGCGGCCCCAAAGGGGGTCGGACCCGATCAGGCCCGCCTCGTCCCACGCATGCCGCTGGAAGTCGTCGGCAAGTTCCATCCTACCCACCTGATCGTGCATTGTCGCAGCGAGCGCACCCGCGTCGAAGAACAGCCGTGCCGCGCCGGCGTCGTCGAGGCCAAGCCCCTCCTCCGACGATCCTGCGGGCGCACCGGAAAGCCAGCCGAGAACGTCGATCTGGCGCGGTTCCGGCACGCCGGGTGCAGACACCGTCTCAAAGATATGGCCATCGCGACTTAACAGGATTGGCGGAACGTCGATGCCGTCGCGCGCCAGCATCTGCATCCAGAGAAGTTCGGAGCGAAGCGCCGCGTCGCAGTGATAGCCGTGGCGATGAACCCGGACGGCAACGCGCTCGCCGTCGTCGCGACGTGCCGAGAAGACGGCATTCTCGCGATATTTGATCAGCCGAAAATCGTCGAAGCTGCCCGGCCAACGCGTCAATGCAATGCGGGCCAGTTCGGCGAGGCGGTCGGCCTGGTCCGCATCGCTCAGCGCGTAAAAATCGGTCATGACCATCTCCATCACAGCGTGCCGAGCGCGTCGTCGAGCGTCGCGAGCAGTTGATCGGCATGCGCTTTCGCGAAAACCATCGGCGGGCGCATCTTCAGGATGTTGTCATGGCGGCCGATCCGGCTGATCAGCACGCCGTTTTCGCGCATGAGGTTGATCACGCGCTTGGTTTCCCGGGTCGCGGGCGAGCGGTCGGCATCGCCATGGACCAGTTCCAGACCGAAGAAGAGGCCGCGCCCCCGGACATTGGCGACGATCGCGTGCTTGTCTGCAAGCCGGTAAAGGCCGTCCTGGACATAGGCCCCCACGATCCGGGCATTCTCCAGCAACTGTTCGTTCTCCAGCACGTCGAGAACCGCCATACCGGCGGCAGCGGATACCGGATTGCCGCCGAACGTGTTGAAATAGGTCGCAGCGAGACCGAAACTGTCGACAAGATCGGTCGGCGCCACCACGCCTGCAATCGGGTGGCCATTGCCCATCGGTTTGCCGAGCGTCACGATGTCGGGAGTCACGCCAGCCGCCTGATGCCCCCACATCGCCCCGGTGCGGCCGAACCCCGCCTGAACCTCATCACAGATGAACAGGCCGCCCGCAGCGCGCACGATTGCGGCAGCCTTAGCGACATAGCCCGGCAGGGGTTCTGGCAGTCCTTCATTAGCGAAGAGCGTGTCGATCAGCAGCGCGGCCACTTTGATGCCATCGGCCTCCAGCGACCGGACCGCCGCCTCAACCTGGCCCGCGAAATGCTCCGCGAGCTCTTCATCGCTGCGCCCCTGACGATCGCGCCATGGGTCAGGAATCGTGACCTTGCGCGCGAACGTCGGAAAGGGTTCGGGCACCGGAAAGCAGGTCGTGACCGCCGCCAGCGTCTCCGAATTGCCGTGATAGCTGAAGTCGCTGACGATGATCCCCTGCCCGCCGCTACGGAAGCGCGCCATGCGAAGCGCGAGTTCATTCGCCTCCGTGCCCGAGCAGGTGAAGGCCACACTTGCTAGGCCGGGGTCGAAGGTCGCGGTCAGCCGCTCGGCATAAGCGACCACGGTCTCGTGGAGATAGCGGGTATGGATGTTGAGCGTGGCGGCCTGTCTGGCGATCGCCTCCACGACATGGGGGTGGCAATGCCCGACGTGCGGGACGTTGTTGTAGACGTCGAGATAATCGCGGCCGTTGGCGTCGGTCAGCCATACGCCCTGCCCCTTCACCAGATGAACGGGGCGCTCGTAGAAGAGCGGCGCGTTGCGCCCGAGCACGCGGTAGCGACGCTCGAGCAGCGCTTGGTCAGAAGACATCGATGATCCTTTCGCACGGTTCCGCCGCGCGCCGGCGGAGGAAGAGATGCATACCAGTGGCAAGGGCAATCCAAAGGCCCAGCCCGATCAACACGCGCGCATCGGAACGGAAGCAGGCGACGAAAAGCGCAGTGGCGAGCAGAAGGCAGGTCGCCGCCATCCCGATTCCACCCCAGGCGCGAAAGGGGCGGACCATGTCCGGCCGAGTCACCCGCAAACGAATGAAGGCGCCGAGCAGGACGACATAGGACCCGCTAAGCGACAGCACCACGGCGAGCAGGACGCGATCCGGCGGCAAGGCGGACGCGGCAAGGCCAATTACACACACCGACAACAGCGCCTTGTGCGGCGCGCCAAAACGATTGGTGGACGCCATCGCATTGATCATTGCACCGTCGCGCGCCAAGGCGAACATCTGCCGCGAAGCCGCGTAGATCAAAGAGAATAGCGTCGCCACAAGGCCCAGTATCCCGCTGAGCCCGACCGCTAAGATCATCCAGCGCGACACGCCGGCGGGGACAGCTGACATCGCGGCATAGAGCGGATCGGCGGCCTGGCCGATCCGTTCGATTCCCCCCGCCCCTGCTCCCAGAACCAGTACGCCCAGCGCCGAGACCAGCAACGTGAACACAGCAGCCAGGATACCGCGAGGCATATCGCGCGCGGGGTCGCCGACCTCCTCCGATGCGGCTGCCGATTGCTCCACCGAGATGAACAACCAGATCGCATAGGGGATGCAGGCGAATACGCCCGCCGAATCGACGTGCAGCCGCTCACCGCCCCTCGTCAGGCTCGATGCGGCGAAATGCGGAAGCATCGCGATGTCGAAGAGCAAAATGCCGATCACCGCGCAGGCACCCGCTGCCATGATCAACCACATCGCCTCTCCCACGCCGCGCAGATGGAGCGTGAGAATGACCGCGAACATCAAGACCTTCAGCGGCCAGCCCCCGAAACCAATGACGTGGCTCGCGTAAGCGGAGACGAACTCGGACGCCGCCCCCGTTCCGATCGCAAGCGCGAGGAAGACCGCCGAACCGACAGCCGACCCGGTGATCGATCCGAATGCCTCGGAGCAATAGACGTAGAGCCCGCCGGAATGGGGCCGGGCCGCGGACAGCTCGGCAAGGCACAGGGCAAGGCCGAAGCAGAGCAGCGCCATCAACACCGTGGCGACGACCATATTGGCCCACCCTGCTGCGGCGAGGCCGTAGTTCCAGCCCGAAAACTGCCCCGCGACCACCAATGCGACGCCGAGGCCCGCGACATGGGGCCAGCCCAGCGAACGGCGGACAAAGGTCATGCCCGTGCCGCCTTCGCCGCGCGGTCGAGCCTCAGCAGCACCGGCAGCAGGATAAACGCGCCGACCAGGTTGATCATCATGGCGGGGATCGCCAGGCGCGGCAGGTCGCCGAGCGTGCCGAAAAGCGCCGCCCCGAACGCATAAGGGATCAGCGAGAAGCCCTGAAGGAATGCCGCCACGCGGCCGCCAGGATCGAGAACCGAGGCGAGGCCGAAGAAATAGCTGTTAAGCGCCATCTGGATCAGCCCGAAAGCCATCATGCCCAGAACGAACAGCTCGACGCTGCCGCCGCCCAGAGCAAGACCGTAAGCGACGGTCGCGATCGCCATGGTCGCCATGGTCGGGATGGTGCGGCCCGGCCGAGTTCCGATCCAGGCGACTAGCGCCGCCCCGATCACGGTCATCAGCGTGGTGGCGGCCAGCACGGATCCGACCCCGGCGGGTGACAGGCCGACCGCGACCGCACGCCGCTCGCAGAAGGAGTAGACGCCGCCATAGAGCGGAAAAGCGACGACCATGACGAGCATCACGACCGACACCATCGACCAGGGCGTGCGCGCATCGGTCGCGCCTGCCACATCGTCCAACACATGGTCGCTGACAAACGCCAATGCGGGAGTGACGATCAGCGCGACGAACGCAAGGGTCAGAAAGGCTGCGCCGACACCCGCGGCCCCGCCCACGATCGGCACGGCGAACAGCAGCAGCGCGAAAGCGATCGTCGCCGTCGCATAAATGCCGCCATAGATGCGATCCGGGCTCGGCATGCGCGCGATCCGCATCGCCATGCCGGCGAGCAGGCCTCCCGATCCGATCCCACTCAGGAAGGCGAAAGCGGCAAAAGTCTTGAAGTCGTTCGCAACTGCAAAGCCGGCATAGCCTGCCACGAGGAACGCCGCGAACAGGTAAAGTGGCATGCGTCCTGTATAGCGATGCAGAAGCCCCGGCAGCAGCATCGAGGCCGCAGCGACGGCACCGACCGATATCGTGCCGATCCAGCCTGCCTGCTCCGACGTCATCGCCGCGCCGTCCATGACGCCCCCGATCAGGATCGGTGTCGTCATCATCGGGTACATGCCCAGAAATGTGCCGCCTGTGAGCGGTGCCACACCCGACCAGCGCATCGCCACCCCTTCATTCCTGCGAGTCGTAGGCAACCCTATTAGTTTTTGTACTACAGTCCAATAATATTGTGGATATTGTGCGACGAGGTCTCCATGATCACATTATCAGCATCATAACCGGACCATATTCCATTTTGGAGGCGATAGGATGAGTGAACCCGATATGTCGACCAAGCCCGTCGTGCTGGTCACCGGCGGAGGCAGCGGAATAGGGGCGGCAACCGCACGCAGGCTCGCGTCCGATTGGCAGGTGGTGATCTGCGGCCGGAGACGCGAGCCGCTGGAGGCGGTCGCCGCCGAAACGGGCGCCACGATCTTCACCACCGATGTGGGCGACCCGGTCGCCGCCTCCCGGTTGATCGCCGACATCGTTGCGCAGTTCGGGCGCCTCGACGGCCTCGTCCTCAACGCCGGTATCCTGATCAACGCGACCTTCGGTGAGACCAGCCTCGACGCCTGGAACCAGCAGATCGCCATCAATCTGACCGGCCCCTTCGTAATGACTCAAGCTGCCCTGCCCCACTTGCTCGCGTCCAAAGGCGCAGTCGTGTCGATCACGTCCGTAGGCGCGATGCAGACCGGGCCGGGCCTTGCGGCCTACTCGGCTTCCAAGGCGGGGCTTCAGTTGATGACGCAGGCGCTCGCCTATGAACACGCCCGCGATGGCCTTCGCGCGAACATCGTCGCGCCGGGGTGGATCCGCACCGAGATGGGCGACGAAGAGATGGAGACGATGCACATCGCGGAGGATCTCGAAGGCGCCTATGCCAAGGTCAGCGAACATGTGCCCGCTCGCAGGGCGGGCCATTCGGACGAAGCGGCGGAGGCGATCGCCTGGCTTCTCTCTCCCGCCGCGTCTTTCGTGAATGGCGCGGTGCTCGCGGTTGATGGCGGATCGCTGGTCGCGAACGTGGGAATGACCTTCTTCGACAAGATCATGGAGCAGCCGGCCGGATGACCCGGCTTCACCCGTAAAGCAAAGGGGCGACTGTGAGGCCGCCCCTTCCTTTTCCTATCGCTGATGGCTTGATCAGATGCGCCGCGTGATGCTCGCGCCGAACCAGCGCGGCCGGGCGTAGGTCTGCTGCGTAAAGCCGAAAGGAAGCGACAGATCGAGATTGTAGAGCTTGTAATGCTTGTCGGTCAGGTTGGTGACGAAGATGGCGGCATCCCAGTTCCGATCGCCCGAGGTGTAGCTGATCCGGGCGTTGCCGATGACACGACCACCCTGCCGGTCGACCGGGGCGTTGAAGGTCGAGAAATATTGCGAGCTGTCATACTTCCAGTCGGTCTGTAATGCGAGCTTCCCCTCGCCCAGCGGCATCTCGTAGCGCACAAGGCCGCCCGCGCTAAACTCCGGCGCCTGCGGCATGCGGGTGTCCGCAACACGCCCGCTGGGCAGGGTCACGTCCTCAACCTTGCTGTCGAGATAGGTTGCAAACGTCGAGAGGTAGAGACCCTCGACAGGCCGGGTGTTGAACTCGAACTCCAGGCCCTTGATCGTCGCGTCCTTGTTGCGAACGGCGAGCGCTAAACCGACCAATTCGAACGCCTGATAGTCCTTGTAGTCATAATAGAAGGCCGACATGTTGAGGTGCGTGTTCCGGCCGAGCGTCAGCTTCACGCCGCCTTCATAATCGGTCAGCACCTCTTTGTTGAACGGGATCGTGGTCAGGTCGCCGGGATTGAACGCGGGGGTGCCGAACCCCCCGCCCTTGATGCCGCGATTGACGCTCGCGTAGATCAGCGTGTCATCGTTCGGCTTGTAGTTGATGCCGATCTTGCCTGAGTAATCCTTGGATACCTGGCGGGCGAGATTGCCGACGCTCGCACGATTGAAGGTGAAGTCGACCACGCCATTTTCGGCGTGCGTGAAATCCAGCACCTTTCGATCATAGGAATAGCGCGCGCCGCCGACGAGGCTGAATTGATCGCTGAGCGAATATTCGACCTGCCCGAAGGCCGCGAAGGATGTCGTCTTCAGGCGGCCGCCATAGACCTCGTCCAGGCCGATCGCGGACAGATCGGTATTATAGTTGTTGTCACTGATGATCTTAATGCCATAGCCGCCCACGACCCAGTTGAGCGTGTCGCTGTCCCCCGATAGGCGAAGCTCCTGTGAATATTGGTCGAGATCCTGCGCAGTATAATAGAGAAAGATAGGCGCGGGCGACATGTCGCCGTCCTCTCCGTAGCGCTTCTTCAGATATTGATAGTCGGTAATGGACGTCAGCGTTATGCCGCCGAGATCCTGCTCATAGCGCAGCGTACCGCTCCAATAGGTCCGGCTGAAGCTGTTGGGTCCGTCAAAGGACACCTCGAACGGGTCCGACCCGGCCTGCACATAGCCGAACAGGTCGCAGCCGTTGCACGTGCCAAACGGGTTCTCGTTCGGGCCAACATATTCGCCAAGGCCATCGGCATTCGCGACGGCGGAGCGATGGCTGTAGAGCCCGCCATTGCGCTCGTCGTCGTTACGCATGCCCTGGATCTTGAGGGTGAAGGATCCCCCCGCCCCGACGTCGCCTGCCAGCTGGAGACGTCCCGCGTAGAACCGGGCGTTGCCGAGGTCCTTGCCGGCGGCATTGTCGATATAGCCGCCGCGATGTTCCGTCGTGAACGACAGGCGGGCACGGAGCGTCTCGCTCAGCGGGCCGCTGATCGCACCCTCGGTGGCGAACTGGCCATAGCTGCCGCCGGTGACGGTCAGGAAGCCCGTCAGATCGCGCGTGGGCTTGGCCGTGATGATCTGGACAAGGCCGCCGGTCGCGTTACGGCCGAACAGCGTCCCTTGCGGCCCGCGCAACATCTCAACGCGCTCCAGATCATAGGTCTGGCCCGCAATCGCGCCCAGCGCGCTGATATAGACTTCGTCGTTGTAGAAGGCGATCGGCGCCTCCTGCGTGTCGGCAAAGTCGTTCTGCGACACGCCGCGGATATTGAACACCGTCAGCGTCGGGCTGAATGCCAGCACCTGCAGGCTGGGCAGCTTCGCGGCAAGAGCCGATATGTCCTGCCGGCCTAGGTCGGCGAGGCCTTCGCGGCCCAGCGCGCTGATCGCAAGGCTGACGTTCTGGATATTCTGTTCGCGCTTCTGGGCGGTGACGACAATGTCGCCGAGGGTTTCGACCGCCGCATCCTCAGGCGGCGATGCGTCCTGCGCTGCGGCAATTCCGGGAAAGCTGGCCAGCATGGTCGCGCTGATCAGCGTATTTCGCGCTGTCTTGGTGAATGTCCTCATCTCATGTCTCCTCCGTGTCGTCCTGCCCTGCGAAGAGCCTTGTTTATGTTGTTATCCCTTTCGTCGGCCTCAGCGCATGTAGAGACCGCCGTTGATGTCGATCGTCGCTCCCGTGATAAAGCCCGCCTTCCGCCCGGCGAGCAGCACGACCATCGCGCCGATGGCGGCAGGATCGCCCAGCCGGCCGACCGGCACGTTCGTCAGGAACTGGGCCATGCGGTCGGCAGGAATGGTCTGGTGAACCATCGGCGTGTCGAGCGGCCCCGGCGCGATCGCATTGGCCGTGACACCGAATGGCGCCAGGTCGCGCGCGAAAACCTTCGTCAGCGTCAGTATCCCGCCCTTTGAGGCGGCATAGTGCGCGCCCGTGGCCGTTCCGCCGTTCTGCCCGGCAAGCGAGGCCATATTGACGATGCGTCCATAGCCTCGGTCCTTGAACAGCCGACCGAAGACCTGGCTGCCGATGAACGTGCCACGCAGATTGACCGCGGTGACCGCGTCGAACTCCTCTGGCGTGATGTCGAGCACCGGCTTTGCGGCTGTCATCGCCGCGTTGTTGACGAGGATTTCGACCGAACCCCAGCGCGCGGCCAAAGCATCACGCGCCGCAACGAAGGCCGACTCCTGTCGCACGTCGAGCGCCAGCCCGATCGCCGTGGCACCGTCCGGATCCAGGCGACGCGCCGCTTCAACAGCACCCGCCTCGTCGATATCGCCCAAGGCGACACGATGACCCGCGGCATGAAGCGCCTTCGCGATCGCAAGGCCGACACCGCTCGCGCCGCCCGTCACCAGCGCGACGTCTCCCGTCATGCCGGGATCACCAGCTCACGGCCGATGCGCGCCTCGACGCGGATGTAGCGCCACAGCCGACAGTCGCCGACCTCGATGGTGCGGAACAGATTGCATGCGGCAACGACAGTCTCGCGATCGGGCACGTCGGCGAGAATGTAGAAGGTCCAGGGCCAGCCGTTGGGCGACGTCCCGACCATCGTCTGGTCATCGTCGATTGTGCCGATGATCTCAACACCCGGCAGGTCGCGAATGCCCTTCAGCATCTCACCGGTCGCCGCCCAGACCTTGCCAATCTCGCTCCCCGGCAGATCGAAGAAATTCTGCAGCACCGCACCGCAGAACAGCACGCGAAGCTTTGGTTTGTCGGTCATCGGTACAGTCCTTTCCAAGGGATCAAGGGAAGCCCGCAGGCGCATCGAGGCCAAGCAGCACACGCCCGGCATTCTGCCATGTGCCATCGGAGAGGAAGGCATGCTGCGGCACTACCATCGCGTCTTGCATGTGCCGCGCGATCATATGGTCTATCGCGATGCCGGTCGTTCCGCTCAAGCGGTACACTGCGAGCGTGACGTCCGCACCGGCCCGCGCTGCGTTTGTCGAGGCCAGCCGGAGCGAAGCGCGCTGCTCGATGCTGAGTTCGTCCCCTGCAAGCAGCGTGGAATAAGCGTCCTCGGTCGCTTCGTAGAAGAACGCGCGTGCCGAGCGGAGCAGTGCTTCGGCCTTTGCGATATCCGCCTGGAAATAGGGCCGGTCGGCAAGGTTCGCGGCACCTGTGATCGAACTCCGCCCGCCGGCCAGTTCGCAAAGCACCTCGATCGCGCCGCGCGCCGCGCCAAGCGCGACAACGGCCAGCACCTGCGCAGCCAGCGCCATGGTGGGATACTGGTAAAGTGGTTGCGCGAGGCTGGATTTGCCGCCGCGGATGAAGGTCCATTCCTTGGGCACGACGACCTTGTCGACGACCATATCGTGGCTGCCGGTGCCCTTGAGCCCGATCACGTCCCAATTGCGCTCGATCCTGACTTTCGCTGCGGGCATCACGGCAATGAGCGGCAAGCCACCGCTTTCGCCGCCTTCGACCTTGATGCCTACGCCGATGATATCCGCACCCGTCGAACCGCTGCCCCACGCCCAACGGCCGGAAACCTCAAGTCCACCCTCGACCGGGATCGCCTTCTGCGGCGGATAGATGCCACCTGCGAAAACCACGTCGGGGCCGCCGGCATAGAGCGTCTCGAGGGTGTCGACCGGCAGCGCCGAAAGATAGATCGCCGAAAAGCCGAAACTGGCCACCCAGCCCGCCGAGCCGTCGACCTCCGACAGGCGCTCTACCATGCGCAGGAATTCCATTGGCGATGCCTCGTCGCCGCCGAAACGCTTTGCGACCATGGCGCGGTAGAATCCGGCCTCGCGCATCAGGGCAACGACCTCGGGACTCATCTGCTGATCATGCGAAAAGCGCGTGCGCTGCGCTCGTACCTCGTCCAGCAGCCTGTCGAATGCTGCGGCTCGATCCCCCTGCGACACTGGCTGAGACTTTAGCGCGATGTTCATCATACTCTCCCGGAAAGGCTCTGCCACGCCCCGGTCTAGAAGCGGGCCCCTCACCTTGATGCCATCATGAAACTTGAAAAATCAAGTAAATTCATTCCCAGCTCCTCAGAGCAGCAACGTCGTTACCGACTTGCTCTCAGTGTATAGGTCGGTCACGGCATGGCCCAGTTCGCGGCCGTATCCGGAGAGTCGGTAGCCTCCGAAGGGCACCGCCGGGTCGAGCAGGTTGTGGCAGTTCACCCAAACATTGCCCGCCTTCAGCCGCCGCACGACACGATTGGCGAGTGCCAGGTTATTGGTCCAGACGCTGGCGCCCAGCCCGTAGACGCTGTCGTTTGCAAGTCGCACCGCAACGTCGAGATCGTCGAATGGCGTCGCTGCCAGGATCGGACCGAAAATCTCCTCGCGGTAGATCGTCATGTCGGGGCGGGTATCGGCGAACACGGCCGGCCGGAAGAAGAAGCCGCCGCCGTCGACCGCTGTCCCACCGGCGATCAACCGCCCCCCTTCCTTGTTCCCGGTTTCCAGGAAGCGCTGGACGCGATCCCTTTGCTTGGCCGAGACCAAGGGGCCCATCTGGCTGGCTTCATCGAAGCCGGAGCCAAGCCGGAAGCTGTTGGCGACCTCGGCCAGCCCTTCCATCACCGCATCGTAGATCGGCCGCTCGACGAACAGCCGCGACCCCGCAGTGCACACCTGACCGTGATTGAAAAAGATGGCTTGCGCCGCGCCTTGGACGGCCATGCCGACGTCGGCGTCCTTCAGGATGAGGACCGGCGATTTGCCGCCCAGCTCGAGTGAGAGCCGCTTCATGCTGTCGGCGGCGCGGCGCTGGATGATCTGCCCGACTTCCGTCGAACCGGTAAAGGCAATCTTGTCGACATCCGGATGACCGACGAGCGCCGCGCCCGGCGCCGCGTCGCCGGTCACGATGTTGACCACGCCGTCGGGGAAGCCCGCCTCGCAGATCAACTCGCCCAGCCGGAGCGCGGTCAGCGGCGTATCCTCGGCGGGCTTCAGCACGACCGTACAGCCCGCCGCCAAGGCAGGTGCGATCTTCCAGATCGCCATGACCAGGGGGAAGTTCCACGGGATGATCTGGCCGACCACGCCGACAGGCTCGCGCAGAGTCTGCGACGCGAACTCCATGCCCGGCGGGACATAGTTGAACGATGGCGTGATGGTGGTGCCTTCGATCTTGGTCGCCCAGCCGGCCATGTAACGCAGCGAGTCGATCGCCAGCGTCAGGTCGCCCATACGCGACATCATCAGTAGCTTGCCGCTATCGATCGTTTCGAGTTCCGCCATCTCGTCGGCGTGCGTCTCAAGGAGATCCGCAAGCTTGAGCAGAAGCCGTTCGCGCAGCACCGGCCGGGCCGCTGCCCAAGGCCCTTCAAACGCCCGGCGCGCCGCGGCGACCGCGCGGTCGACATCGGCTGCGTCGCCTGCTGGCACCTCGACGAGCTTCATGCCTGTAGCCGGGTCAACGACTTCGATGGTACGACCCGATTGTGAATCCACCCACTGCCCGTCGATCAGCATCTTGCGGCCAGAATCGAGAAAGCGGCGAGCGGCGTCTCCGAGGCGGGATTTTTGGTCGGCTATCTGTGGCATGGCGAGGCTCTCCCTGATCAACCGACATGATAGGGACAGCGCGTCCCGCCCCACTATGCGAAAGGCGAAGCGAACATGCGCAATCGGCACGAAAAGCGGCGCCGCGTTGCTTGACTATTCAACTTTTGAACGGCATCGTCGACGATAATTTGGAGGAGACGTGAACTTTGTCGACTCACTCTCTCGCCACGATCGGCCCCAGCCACACCTACTTCCGCTCGGCTGACGCGGAGGAGACGTTGCAGTTCGTGTCGCAAGCCCTGGCACCGCATGAGATGGTTCTGAAGTCGGCACGGCCGATCGCGACGGAGTTGCGTTGCTACGACTTGGGCGAGGCGCAGATCGTCGACCTCTCCTACGGTACCGATGTGTGGATCGACCCCGCGCGCATCGAAGACAGCTATATGGTTCATATCGGCATCGATGGCAGCAGCGTCATGTGGGATGACGCCCAGCGGTGCACCGTGCGACCGGGCGAGATTCACGTCACGTCGCCCGGGACACGGCTGAAAGTCGAAATGACGCATCGCTGCCGCCATTTGACGGTCAGGCTCTCGAAGCACGCATTGGACGCCTACCTCAACCGCGAATTCGGCGTATCCGTCAGCCGACCGTTGACCTTCGATGCAGCGGCCGTCGACGGCGGCGCGCTGCCAGAGGCGTGGCGGCGGCTGGTCACGCATATCACCGACCAGGTGGAAAGCGTACCGGATCTGTACGGTAATGGGCGGATCCAACGCCACTACGCGGCGACGATGATCGAGCTGCTGCTAAGCCATCATCCCAGCAATTATTCCGACCTGATCGGAGCGCACGGCAATGAAACGGCACCATGGCATGTCCAGCGCGCGCGTGGGATCATACAGGACAGTTATGACGAAAGCCTGTCGGTCGCGCGCATTGCTGCGCGGGTGGGCGTCAGCGTTCGCAGCTTACAAACGGGTTTCAATCGTTTCTTGGGGACCAGCCCGACCGACTATATCCGCCGCCACCGTTTGGAACGATTGCACGAAGCGCTGCTTCGCGCCGACGCGGAGGAGCGTGTCACCGACCTGATGCTTGACTGCGGCATCGTCGATTTCGGCCGCTATGCGCAACATTATCGTAAGCGCTATGGCTGCAGTCCCTCCGACACGTTGCGAAAGGCACGCCGGCATTGAGCATTGACGCTGCGGGTCAGAACCGGGACCCGTCCGCCAAGCTTTGTGCCAGCGCGTCTACTCTTTCGAGTTGAAAGCGGATCGTATCGGGGGTCGGCTGCTGCGCTTGGAATATCTCCAGCGTCGGATCAACGACGTCGGTGCGCTCGCCGCTCAGCGCTTCCACGATCGCTAACCCCAGGAACGGAACGCTGGCTTCGGAATAGCCGCCCTCATGCACCACCACCAAACGGCCACCGCACAGACGATCAGCGGCATCGACCATCCGCTGCGTCATCGCACGAAAGGTTTCGCTGTGAACGAGCATGCGCGCCATCGGGTCTGCGGCACCGGCGTCGAGGCCGCTCGCTATCACGATCAGGTCGGGCTTAAAGCGATCGAGCGCCGGCAGGACGATCCTGTCCATCGATGCGAGATAGGCCGCATCGCCAGCACCCGGCGGGAGCGCGACGTTGATATTGGCGCCCGCGCCGTCACCTGAACCGCGATCTTCGACCCCGCTATAGCCCGGAGGAAAGCAATTCTCCTGATGGATCGAAATGGTGAGGGTGTCGCCGCGATCATAATAGATCGATTGAGTGCCATTCCCATGGTGGACGTCCCAATCGATGATCGCGACCTTGCTCAGCCCGTGCTCGGCGCGTGCGGCCTCCACGGCGATGGGGATGTTCGCCAGAACGCAGAACCCCATTGAACGATCGGCCAGGCAATGGTGGCCTGCCGGTCGGCACAGCGCATAGGCGCGGCTGACCCGCCCCGCCACCACGTCTGCTATGGCGGCCTTGGCCAGCCCCGCAGAGATGCAGGCGATGTCGAAGCCACCCGCGCTGAACGGCGCGAAGTCACCAATATCTCCGCCGCCCGCCGCGCTGACCTGCTTGAACTCGTCAATATAGCGCTGCGTGTGGACGCGGAGCAGATCGGCATCGCCGACCGTTGCCGCGCCGGACACGGCGAGCTTGTCTATCAATCCCGATGTCTTGAGCAACGACCAGAGCCGCCGCTTGGAGTCGGGCGTGTCGGCGCCGGCTACGCCGCTCGGCGGCTGCACATAGCCGCCAACGGGTAGGAACAGGGCCTGCAGACCCACCGAATGCCAGAACGTCCACTCGTCGCTATAGAAACCCGTTACGCTCGTCATCGCGGCCCCATTTGCTTTGCGGATCGGTTGTCCCGCATTCCGCCGCGCGTTTCCCGTATGTCGGTGCCAGATTTCCGCTCGCCCGTGCCAAGGCGTCGTCACTAGCGCATGCTAAGCCTTACTTCGCTTTGTAGATCACACGTCCTTCGAAAATGGTTCTCAAAACGCGAGCCTTGCCAACCTCTTCGGGCGTCGCTTCGAACAGGTTGCGGTCGAGGATGATCATGTCGGCCATTTTCCCCACTTCGATCGAGCCAGCAACATCGCCCCAGCCGGAGACTTGCGCGCCGTTGATGGACGCAATCGCGATGGCGTCGGCAAGCGGAATCGACTGGTCGCCATGGTCGAGCATCCCACCGATCGCCGGGAAAAGATTGGGCGAAGGCAGCACGACCCAATCACTGCCAATGGTCATGGTGACGCCTTTCTGGAGGAGGCTACGGAATGGCCAGGCGCCCGCGAGACTCGCCGTCAGCGGCCCCTTGATCTGCCAGATCGCTGGCGACATTTCCGCGGCAATGCCCAGTGGTGCCAGCCGGTCGAGGTCCTGTTCGGAGAAATACAGGCTATGTGCCAGCTCCGGCTTGAAGGCCGAGCGACCGTTGACCTTGCGCATCGCCGCGATGGCATCCACAGCCACGCGATTGGCGCCGGTGCCGACGGCATGCATCTTCACATGCAGGCCTTCACGATCGAACCGCGTCAGAGCGGCGGCGATCGTCTCGGGGTCGGTATAAAGCTTCGAGCGATCATAGTGACCATGCGCATCAAGCTGGACATCGGTGTGATGCGGCTGAAGGGGAGACCCGTCGATCAGAAGCTTCACGCCGTCGATCGACACCCGTGCCGATCGAAGCGCCCTGCGCTCGGCAAGCGTCTTCTCGCTCTCCTCCAGCGATACCATCGACACCGCCGGATTGCCCCAGAACACATGCGCCAGGGTCCGCAAGTTCCACAGCCCCTGCCGGTCGAGATCGTGAAGCACGCGCGCGACATCCTCTGTCACGCCAGCGTCCTGGACGGAGGTGATGCCATATTGCGCGCACAGCGCGGCCGTATCGAGCAGCGCCTTTCGCACGGTCTCCGCGGAAAGCGGCGGGAGGTGCCGGGAGACCAGATATGTGGCCGCCGCAAGGAGTTCGCCGGTCGGTTCGCCATCTTCACGATGCAGGATCGTGCCGCCTTCCGGGTCGGGCGTATTGCGGTCAATGCCTGCAACCTCGAGCGCCTTGGTGTTCACCAGCGCATGATGATAGGACCATTCGCGAATGTAGACGGGCGTATCGGGGAACGCCTCGTCAAGGAGCTTGCGGTCCGCCTTTCCGCCGGGGAAGTTGTCGCCCCGATAAACGTCGGCGATGATCCAGCCATTGGGGCGCTTGCTCGCGGGACACGCCTTGAGCGCGGCAATAAGCGCCTTCACATCGGCTTCCGATGACGACTGGCAGTAGATGTTGCGCGCCTGGGCAAGGACCATGTGCTGGTGGGCATCGTGAATGCCGGGCATCGCCATACGTCCCTTGACATCCTCGACGTTGGTCTTCGGCCCGATGAATGCCTTCACCCCGGCATTGTCGCCCACATAGACGAAACGTCCGTCGCGGATGGCGACAGCTTCGGCCCAGCTTCGATTGGCATCGACGGTATAGATTCGCGCATTGCGGTAGACGGTGTCGGCTGGCGTCTCCGCAGGGGCAGGCGACGCCAGGCCGACGGCGATCCACCCCGCGATGGTCACACATAGGGGGGTGGATTTGCGCATGATTCCGTCTCCAAAAAATGACGGCTCCGCCTGAAGACAAGCAGAGCCGCCAGACATTGTTCCACTCAGTTCGCGAAGATCACCATTTGAGACCAACCGACACGCCGTAGGTGCGCGGCATGGAATATCGCGCCTGAACGATACCCAGCGACGCGAAGGAGGGGCCGAGATAGGTGAAGTTCTTCACATTGCCGATATTGTCGACGAACGCACGGACATTCCAGCCGGCTTCGAAATCGAACGCCACCGAAGCATTGTGCTTGAAGTAGCTATCGAGCTTTGTGCCGGGATCGCCGAAATTGCCGGCAAAGCGCGATGACCGCGCATTGAAGTTCCAGTCTATCGTGAGGTCGCCAAGCGAAGAGGCCGGCGTGGTGTAAGTCACACCACCGCTACCGCTCCACTTCGGCGCGAACGCCATCTCGCGATCCGAAGTAACGATATCGCCCGACGGCGTCGACTTGCTGACATCGAATATCTTGGTGTTCAGATAGGCACCCGATGCATAGACTGTCAGCCCTTCCGTCAGTTCCGCTTCGATTTCCGTCTCGAAGCCATAAGCCCGTGCATCCTGATTGGAGATCAGACCCACCAGCCCGAAATAGTTGAAGACCTGGTAGTCGGAGTAGTCATAGTAGAACGCGCTGGTATTGATCCGCAGCCGATTGTTGAGCAGTGTGACCTTTTCACCGATCTCATAAGCGTAAAGCGTTTCGTCCTTGTACGGAACCTGAGCGAGGACGGTGTCATCCGGGTAGAATCCGTTGTTGAAGCCGCCGCCCTTCGTACCGCGCGAGACACTGACATAGAACAGGGTGTTGCGATTGGGGGAGTATTCGAGCGCCACCTTGCCGGAGACCAGAAGCTGGTCATATTTAAGGTTGAAAGGATTGGCCGTTCCATCGCCCCCCTCGGACACAAGGAAGCAGGAACCGGCCGCGCCGCTGGCACATGTGCGAAACGCGGCATTGTCCGTGTCGGCGAAGGTCTTGTCATCATAGGTCAGCCTGACGCCGGCGATCAGCTTCAACGCATCGGTCACGCTATGCTCGACCTGCCCAAAGGCGGAGATCGAGTTGGTACGCATCCGCCAGTCTGCATCGAGAGCGAACGGGAGAAAGGTTCCCTGATAGATACCATCAGGTGCGGGGCTATCCAGAGGGAAATTGAACACTGCGGTCGGCTGGTTGTTGGCTACAGCATGAAGGCCATAGACGCCCGCCGTCCAGTTCGTGCGCTCTCCATTATAAAACAGGCGCAGCTCCTGCGTCACTTCCTCAAGCTGATAAGGGAAACTAGCGTAGACAATATCGTTGGGTGTACCGTCGCTGTCTTCGCTCATTGTACGCTTATAGTCCTGATATCCGGTCACGCTTGTGAACGTCAGGTCGCCAAACTCCTTTTCCGCGCGGAACAAGGCTGACTTGATGGTTGCCTTCAGCTTTGCCAGCCGGTTGGCGAACGCCGTGTTCTTGTCTGCGGCCGGCCCATTGCGTTCGGCGAATCCGACGATATCCGTAATGGTGTCGTCACGCACGACCAGACCATTGTCATCGACAAAACCGGTCAGCGACTCATAATAGCTGTGAACAGTATCGATCCGGCCATATTCGCCTTTGAGATTGAGGTCCCAGCCGTCATTGCCCTGATAGCGCAACTGGAGCCGCACCGCCTGGCTGCCAGCCTGGCCCCCTCGCTCGAGATCGGGGTTGATCTGCTTTTGATAGCCGTCGCTCGTCTGGGAGAAGCCCGACAGCCTGACGGAGACGGTTTCGCTGATCGGGGCGTTGACGGCCGCCTCCAGCTTCAGCGTATTGAAGCTGGAATAGGTCGCGTTCGCAAAACCCTCTACCCGGTTTCTCGGCTTGGCCGTGACATAATGGATCAAACCGCCGGTGGAGTTACGACCGAACAGCGTGCCCTGTGGCCCGCGCAAAACTTCCACGCGGTCGAGATCGAACAACGCGAAATCGACGGCCGGCACTGCGACATAGTAGAATTCGTCGACATAGGTCGTCACGGGCGCTTCGTGGCCTTCACCGAAATCGTTCACGCCTATGCCGCGGATGACCACATTGGCCGAGGTGCCGGGTCCGTAAGGCGAATAGTTTTCGAGACCGACGATCCTGCCGGCCAGATCGGCACTGCTGGTGATGTTCTGGCTCTGAATACTCTCTGCGGTCACGGCGGTCACCGCGATACCGACCGACTGGAGGTTCTGTTCGCGCTTCTGCGCGGTCACGACGATAGTGGTGAGACCGGAACTGTCCTCTTGCACGGTGCCCGTCGCAGCGTCCTGCTGGGCCATCGCCGGACTGGCAAGCACGCACGCCGGGATGGCGCATAGAAGATACAGGCGTGAAATGTGGCTCATGGAAACCCCCTAGTCAGCTGTCGTTTGCTATTTTCTTTTTGATCATCATGTCATCATGTGCAGGACACAACGACATGGCCGCAGTCACTTGTTGCGATGCGTGCAACATCTGCGGGGAGGCAGCGGACCCGGAACAACCACCCGCGACGAGCCGCACTGGGTCCGTCGGTCGCGCCGTCGACCGGGCATCAGGCCGCGGGAAGTTTGCGGATCGCACGAACCAGAGCCGAACGCAGGTCCAGTGCGCCTGGTTCGAGCTTGCGGCCGACACGACTGACCAGAAGCAGGCTGATGTCACGCAGTTCTTCGCAGTCGAGGGGCCGCACGATCAATCCGCCATTCATATGCTGCGGCGCAAAAATGGCCGGAAGCAGTGCAATTCCCAGCCCACTTTCGACCCCGTTCAGGATCAGTTGCATGGACGAGGACTTCAGGGCGATATTGAGCGACAGACCACGCCCCGAGAACACCGTCTGTATGATCTCGAAGACACGCGAAGACGGCAGTGGCGTCAGCAGCTTGTTCTCGACGATCATTTCGGGTGTGATCCGATTACAGGCGGCAAGCGGATGATTGCTCGCCATCATCACCACGAAGGGCTGGCGAGCGGCCGCATGGACGCGTAACCGGACATCGTCCGGCGAATCCAGAAGCAAGCCGAAATGGGCAGTATCGTTCAGGATCAGACGGTGCGCAGCGTTTGATTCGGCGGACATCAATTCGATCGCCGCATCGTCGTATTTCTCGCTGACCCGTACCAGCGCCGGAAGAAACGGCGCAGCCATCAGGCACTCCGACGCCACGATGCGGATCATCTGGGTCCGGACATTGCGAAGTGCCGCCAGACCGCTCAGCAGTTCCTCATGCTCGGCCATCCGATGATCGTAATATTCGCACAGCATCGATCCGGCTTCGGTAAGGATCATCTTGTGCGATCCGGGCTCGACCAGTGCGATCGCCAGTGCCCGTTCAAGCAGTTTGATCTGGCGGCTGATCGTGGACGGCGCGACGCCCAGATAATCGGCCGCTGCACGCATCGAACCATGCCGGGCGGAGAGCGAGAGATAGTGCAGGCGGTGATCCTGTACGTTGATCTCGTAGGCTCTGCTTACGCCGGGCATTACAGCTCCTTCATCATGCCTTCAAACGTCATTTGCGCTGCGATCTGAGTTGCGCAAAGGCCTTGCCCCCGGCTGGAAAGAGCGCGACCGGCTCGAGCAGAGGCGCGTCTTCCGCGAAGAAGAAGTCACGAATGACCAACCAATCCTCACCGTCACGCGCCCAGATCATCAGCCCACGATGAATGTCCAGGCCGCCCGTGACTATCGTGTTGCGGTTCGTAAAGTTAGCGAATGCGACGTCACCAATCTGCGTCACGTCCTCAAGCTCTATGACCAGCGCCGAGTAGACGTCGCGCGCCTCCTGGAAGATACGGCTTATCGCCGAACGCCCTTGTTCTGCAGGCATATCGCGCCCCTCCATGACCGCGTCGGGATGATAGAAGGCATTCGTCATCTCCTCGATCCGGCCCGCCTTGAAGTCCCGACCGAACTGCGCGCATTTCTTGCGGAGAAGATCGCTGAGGGCTTTCGTCACGACAGCGTTCCCACGACCGTCGCCGTGTCGAGGAACTCTTCGAAACGGGTCATGAGGCCGCCCTCGACCTTGTAGATGTGCACCCAGCGCAGGCGGTATTCGCGCCCTGTCGCGAGCGATCGGCTATGTTCCACGCCCGTCCCGTAGACAGCGTCTCCGGCGGCCTCGAACGTTTCCGGCGCCATCTCGACCAGCTCGATGGTTTCGACCACCCTCCGGAAGAAGTCGCGAACGCCGTCATGGCCGTGGAACGTGCCGGCGAAGGCAATGCGATCGCGGGGCCCGTGATAAATCCACTCGATTTCGGTGGACAAGCAGGCAAACGCACCCTCCATGTCCCCCGAATTGAATGCGCTGTAGAATCGGTTGAGCGTCGCGATCTTGTCCGCGCTCGTGCCTGTGTCGCTCGGCTGGCTATCTGACATGTGAATTCAATCCTTGGAAAGCACCTGTTACCCGCGCGATCGGAATCGCGAAAGGGCGTAGGGTGCGGGGTCGACGATTGGACGGGAACCGGTCGCCAGATCGGCCGCCAGTTGCCCTGCAGCGGGCGACGTGCCGAAGCCGTGGCCGGAAAAGCCGCTTGCCAGTATCAGGCCGGGGATCGCGTCGACGGGGGCGATGACCGGATGGGAGTCGGGGGTGATGTCGATCATTCCCGCCCAGCTATGCGCCACGCGCGCGTCCTTGAAGACGGGCCAGGCGGCACGCAGGTTAGCGAGCGCTTCACCGTTGAGTGTCTCGCTCACATCGGGGTTGACCGTCCGATGCGTCTCGAACGGCGAAGGCTGGCTGACCTTCCAACGGCGCGGCATGGAAAGATCATCGAGGAAATGGCTTCCGATCGACAGCCGGATCTGTTTCCATTCCTTGCGCAACACAGGAAGATACTGCCGCGCGAGCAGCACACTGTCGAGTGTCAGCGGCGCGATGAATCCGCCGCGCTGCGTGATCGTGAAACCGCCGCTATGATCCTTCCGGAATGAGAAGTCGGGCGCGCCCACCGCGATGTCCGTCGGCCCGGCGATGGGATGGGTTCGCAGCGCCGATGCAACCACCGGCAATGTCGGCAGCGAGACGCCGTAGTTGCCGAGGAACCGACGCGACCAGACGCCGCCCGCCAGGATCGCGGCCTTGCACGGCAGTTCCCCGCGTTCCGTCACGACAGCCGACACGTGGCCGCCGGTCAGTGAAAGTCCGCGGACGGCACAATTCTCGACGATGGTCGCGCCCCTGGCCATGGCGGCGCGGGTGATCGCGCTGGCGGCGAGCTGCGGCTCCGCCTTGCCATCGGAGGCTGTGTAGATGCCACCGTGCCAGCGTTCCTCCCCGCCGGGGACTAGATCGGCGATTTCGGCGTTGCTCACCAGCTGGGAGTCGAGATGCTGCCCCCCGACTGCGTCGAGCCACGCCCTGTGCGGCTCGAGCTGCGCTTCGTTGCGTACCGAATACAGAATGCCTGTCCGCCGGTAGCCGACATCGCTGCCCACGCGCTGCGGCATGGCGTCCCACAGCCGGTCCGATTCCAACGCCAGCGGCAGGTCCGCCAGGCCCCGCCCCATCTTGCGCACCCAGCCAAGGTTTCGAGATGATTGTTCGCCCGCCAGAGACCCCTTCTCCAGCACCACGACGGGAACACCCCGCTCCACAAGGGTAAGCGCCGCGACCAGCCCTATGATTCCGCCGCCGATGATCGCAACCTCGCAGTCGCGCGGCAGGGTGCCCGACGTCTGGACCGGATCGATGGCTGGCGGCGCGCCCGTCATGGGGAGCCCCGAGCGCAGACCAAGGCGCACATCGACTCAACCACCCAGGTTGATTTCCTTGATCGGAGCGCTTGATGCCCCCCGCCACGCGGTGACCTCGATCTCCACCTTGAATTCAGGTGACCCCAGGGGCGGGCTGGTGAGCGTGAACGCCGGCTCGATCCCCTTCATCCGCTCCGCATACGCGCCCATCACTTGATCGATGTCTTCGGGAAACTGAACGTAGACCCGTGCGGCGACGACGTCTTCCAGCACGACGTCGACGGCATTCAGGGCGCGCTCGATGTTGGCCAAGACCTGGAACGTCTGCTCGCGAAGGTCCGCGGGTATCAACTTGGTGTCCGGATTGCGCCCGGCGGTATTGGAGACGAAGATCAGGTTGTCGACCGCCACGACGCGCGAGTAGCTGCCGCGTGTCTCGGCGGGTGATCCTGTCTTGAGCTTGACGATCTGCGTCATGGTGAAGAGCTCCTTGGGCGCGCCGATCAGCGGAGCGCCGGTTCGTTCCAGAGATTGAGGCTGGTACCGATGCCGCGTGCGATGGCGTTTCGATAGATCACCGTGCCCCATGCGACATCCTCGACCGACATGCCGCCGACCGAAAGAATGATGATCTCGTCGTCGCTGGTGCGACCCGGTGCCTCGCCGGCAACGATCTTGCCCAGGTCTTCGAGGCTGTCGCGATCGACGCGCCCTTCGGCGACCAGGTCGAGATAGCGCATGCCGACGACTGGAACCCAGCGATGAGCGGGCTTCTCGCATTCCTCAAAGCCCGCTTCGTACATCGCGGGATTGTCGAGAACCTTGCGGATATCCGGCGCCTGCATGCCCGCATCGACGTCGGTCAGCGAGGGCATCGAAAGGAACGTCCCCGGCTTGATCCATTCGCGGCGGACCATCGGATATTGCGAGGGATCGCCGATCGCCCCCGACTGGCAGAAGGTCACGATGTCGCTATCCCTCGCCACATCCTCTATCGTATCGACCGTCCGAATCGTCGTGATCTGCGGAAAGGTCGTGCGGACCCAGGACACGAAATCGGCGAGGCTCTTCTCGCCCCTGCCCTTCACCTTCACGGTGTCGATCATCGGGCAGGTCGCCATGAACGCGGACAGCGAGGTGCGCGCCATGACGCCTGGGCCCAGAATGCCGACAACCCGTGAATCCTTGCGCGCCAGATAGCGTGCGCCGACGCCGGGCACCGCCCCGGTCCGATAAGCCGACAGCAGATTGGCCGACATGATGGCAAGCGGCGCGCCGGTGTCGACGTCGTTCAGGATGAACATCAGGATCGACCGCGGCAGACCCTTTTCGCGATTGGCGATGTTGGAGCCATACCATTTCACGCCCGCGGTCCGGAAACGACCACCCAGATAGGCGGGCATCGCCATGTAGCGGCGGTCCGGCGTGGGCTTCGGCATGTCGGGAAACGGCGAGTTTTCCGGAAAGACGATGATCGCGCCATGCGAATTGTTGGTCGGCCCGGCCATTCGGTAGTCGCCGTGGTAGAGGAGACCGAACATCTCCTCCATCGTATCCACGCATGCCGCCATGTCGGTCACGCCGGCGGCGATCATGTCGGGCTCGGACAGATAGATGAAATCGATCTTCGTCGAATTCATGGATCCTTCAGACATATCTTACTCCACTGCCCCTCTTGCGCGCCTGTCGAGGCGGGATGAACGGGGCATCAACTTCGACAGAGCGCGTCAGCGCCCGTAATATTCGGCGATGCGCTCGACATCCCGCTCGGAAATCGCACGGGCAGATGCCGCCATCAGCTGGCCCTGCTCGTCCTTCTCGTCGTAACCGCGCAGGCCTGTGCGAAAGTTCACGAGCTGCTGGGCGATGTATCGCCTGTCGAGCGTGTTGATGGCAGGCCCACCCATCTGCGCATTGCCTTGTCCCGACGCTCCGTGGCAGGTCGCGCATGTCGCGACCTGATCGACGAGATCGGCCGGCACCCGGCGACCCGCGACGTTCGCAGCAGGCGCGTCGGGCAGCGTACCGATATACTGCACCACTGCCGAGAGGTTCGCGGCATCGCCGATCGCCGTTGCGCGGCCCACCATCGGAAAGCCGTGGCCGTCCTCGACCTTGCCGCGACGGCCTTCCCGGAAATTCAGGAGCTGCCGCGTGAGATAGTCACTGTCGAGGCCGGTCAGATTGGGGGCATACATCATCGCGCGCCCCTGCCCGTCATTGCCGTGACATCCGACGCAGGTCGTGAAGACGCCCTTTCCGGCGCTCTTGTCGACGGAAGCGACAGCCCCCGCCGCGGCACCGGTCGCAGCCGTGCCGCCCAGGGCAGCCGCCGTGTCGCCCTGAAAGGCAAGCAAGACCTTGCCGCTGTCGATAAACTCTTCGAAACGGACGATCTTGCCGTCACGGATCTTGAAGATATGCACGTTTTCAGCGCGGTATCGGATTCCCGTCGACTTGACGGTGCTTTCCTCGAACCCCGGCACGATCACGGTATCCCCGTCGACCAGGAACTCGCGCTGGCCCGCCACGGGATTGGAGAGCGTTTCACCCACTTTGGCGAAAAAGTCCGCGACGCCCTTCGGCCCATGGCGAACTCCGCCGAAAGGCAGCGCGCTGGGCGGGCCGTAATAGGTCCAGGTCGCGTCAGGCGCGATCAGCGTTTCCACCGCCGCGATGTCACCATGCTCGAACGCGGCGTAGAGCTTCTTGACCACCTGCTCCGGGCTTTCGGCCGGCGCGGCCTGCAAGCTGGCGCTGAGCGACAGGCTGGCGACAAGCGCCCCAAGGGCGACGCCCACAGCGGCGCGGGATGCCTTGTTCATGCTTTTGCACTTTCGTTGAGAGTTGGACCCACGGTCAGGACCGCCCGTAGAAGTCGTGGAAAACGCCTTTTGGATCCCACCGCTTGCGCAACTGCGCCAGCCGCTTCCACGCCTGCGGAGAGTAGCAATCGGCTATGTCCTCCGGCCGCCCTTCCTGATCCATCTCGTTGATATAGCTGCCTCTGCCGATCATCTTGAGCTTCTTGAAAAGGTCCCGGCTGAACGCCCTCGAGGGCGCCTCGTCGGCAGGATCGTCCCATTCGAGATAGTAAGCGACGTAATAGGGCGCGTAGCGCGACACGGCTGCGTCGGGCTGCGTCTGCTCGCCAGTGTAGAGGATGAGCGGCGTTCCGCGCGGAGCCGGACAGTTCGGGATATATGCGGACAGCAGCGCGACCGCTTCGGTCGGATCGTCGACCCAGATGCTGTCCCCCATCCAATGCGCCTGCGGGAAACCGGCTTCGTTGTCGCTGTAATAGCGATCATAGCTGCCGGCCCGGTCGAGGATCGCATTGGTAGCGCGCGCCGTGATGGGATGACTGGTGATCGGTGCGATCTTGCGGCGCCCCTCAGCCTCGGAATCGACGAACGCGTTGACGTCGATGTAGACCGCGAAGCGTTCTTCGGCTGGCAGGTCCCTCGACTTGCCGGCGATCGCCGCCACGGAAGACAGTATCTCGACATCACGGTCCAGCGTCGGCGCCACCTTCGCCATGACCTCGTTCATCGCCTGCAGTTCGGAATAGGGCAGCACATAGGTCGCGCCCCAGATGACCTTGGGTGCGTCGAAGCATTGCAGATGGAAACGCGTCACGACGCCGAACAGCCCCGGTCCGCCGCCTCGCACGGCCCAGAACAGGTCGGGATTTTCTGTCTCGCTGGCATGGATCAGCCTGCCATCTGCGGTGACGATGTCGACACCCTTGACGCCGAACACGCTGAGGCCGTTGGTCCAGGCATTGGTATTGAGCCCGACGCCGCCGCCCAGCAGATAGCCGCCGATCGGCACCGTCCCGCAATGCGCGCCCGGAAAGGCGAGCCCATCTTCGAGCAGGCGTTCGGAAAGGCCACGTGAAAAGACGCCAGGCCCGACCTTCGCCGTCTTCGTCGGCACGTCGACCTCGATGCTGTCGAGGTGGCCGACATCGATCAGCATGCCGGTATCGCGAAGGAAACAGGCCGCCATGCTGTGGCCACCGCACCGCGTCGTGACCTTCATTCCCCGTTCGGCGGCATAGCGGACGGCTTGTTGCACGTCCTCGACGCTGACGGCCTGGACGATCATGTCCGGCTTCCGGTCGGCCTTGGCCAGTTGCCAGATCATCGCCTTGCGCCACGCTTCATAGGTGGCGTCGTTCTTGACGACGACGGTGCCGCCGATCCGCGCCTGTAGCGCGGCCGCGTCGCTGCCGGTCTCAGGCGCGCCAAATACGGGGAAGGCGCCCAACCCCATGGCGAGGGGGGCGGTCGCGATCGTTCCAGCCTTGAGGAAGTTGCGGCGCGACCACCGGCTATCGTTCGACATATTGCCCTCCTTGCCGACAAAACTATGCCGTGCCGACAAGGCGCATTACAACGCCGGGCACGGGCCAGCTTGTTGCACTATAGGCAACGGATCAGCGCTCCAGACCAATTGATGTAAGCGGCGGCTCTGGCACAACGGCGCACGATATCTGCCGCTCAACGATTCTGGAGCCCGCCGCCCTTGACCATTGCTTCCTCGCACGATCCCGCAAGGCACGACCCTGCCGTTGCCGGCGACGGCACTGAGAAGCTGTCCAGCGGTGTACTCGGCAGCGTCGACATCACATTCATGGTTCTGGCCGTCGCCGCGCCCATGGCGATCGTCGTGGCGACGATGCCCCTGGCATTCGCGTTCGGCAACGGTGTCGGTGTCGCCGGCGCGTATCTGCTGTCCGGCATCGCGATCACGCTCTTTGCCATCGGCTATGTGCGGATCATGCCGCTGATCCGCAACGCTGGCGCGTTCTATGCCATCGTGTCCGCCAGCTTCGGCAAGGCGGCAGGCCTGGGCAGCGCCTATGTCGCCATGGTGTCCTATGTCGGCCTGTGTTGCGCGACATTGGGTGCCTTTTCCTTCTTCGCGACGGATATTCTGCACAATCTCGGTATGTCCGTGCACTGGGGTGCCGTGGCGATGCTCGGCATCGGCGCACTGGCCCTGCTGTCCTGGTTCCGTATCGATTTCACCGCCAAGATCCTCGCGATCGCGCTTGGCGCCGAGGTGCTGGCGATCCTGCTGCTGGACTTCGCGATCATCGCGGATAAGGGGCTGATCGCCCCGAGCATCGTGCTCGCCCCCTCGGTCGTGTTCGGCCCCGGGCTCGGTGTGGCAGCGATCTACGCCTTCAACTCGGTGATCGGGTTCGAGGCCACGGCCATCTACCAGGAAGAAGCGCGCGACCCGGCAAGGACCGTGCCCCGCGCCACCTACGCCGCAATCGGCATCGTCAGCACCTTCTACATTTTCACCGCTTATGCCTTCACGATCGCCGAGGGGACCGACATCGCGCGCGATGCGGCGGCCGATCCCGGGCATTTCGTATTCGGCCTGGCGGATCGCTACCTTGGGCAGTGGGGCGAAGTCCTGATCTCCTCGCTGGTGGTCACCAGCGCCTTTGCCGCGATCCTCGGGCTGTTCAACAACAGCACCCGCTATGTCTACGCGCTGGGGCGCGACCGCATTCTGCCGGCGACACTCTCGCGCACGCGGGCCGCCAACGGCGCGCCGTTCATCGCAGGGCTGCCCGTGGTGGTGATCCTGGTGCTGACCATCAGCAGCTTCGCATTGGCGGGGCTCGATCCGCTCTTGTCGCTCACCACGGCGCTCACGGGCTTCGGGTCGGTTGGCCTGATGGTGCTCCTGTGCCTCACGAGTTTTGCCGTGCCGGCCTTCTTCCTGCGCCACAACAGCCGCCTGACGGTCGCCACGGCCATGCCCCTTCTGGGAGGCGTGATGCTGGCGGCCGGATGCGGGCTTTCGGTCCTGAACTACCGGCTGCTCACGGGTACGGACTCCGCCTTGATCAACGCTCTTCCGGTGGCGCTGCCTGTCATCTTCGCGGCGGGCGTCGTCCAGGCCGCCTGGATGAAGCGCAATCGCCCCGCAATCTACAGCCGCATCGGCCTGTCCCGCACGGAAGGCTGACCGGCATCGTCGCATTCAGGAGCCCCAGACATGACAACCGCAAACGACATTTCGCAGATCAGCGAGAAGGCGCGATCCTTCATTCACTCCGAGAAGGGATTGTTCATCGGCGGTGACTGGCGTCCCGCGTCGGACGGCGCGACGCTCGGCGTCGTCGACCCGTCGAGCGGCGAGGAAATCGCCCGGATCGCCAACGCCAGCGAGCAGGATGTCGATGCCGCCGTGCGCGCCGCGCGCCGGGCTCTGGCGGACCGCGCCTGGGCCGACATGCAGCCCTTCCGGCGCGAGGCGCTCATGCTTGCGCTCGCCGCGGCGCTGGAGGCGGAAACGCAATCCCTCGCAGAGATCGAGACGCTCAATAGCGGCAAGCTGATCGCCAACACCCGCCTCTTCGACGCCGAGCTGCCTGTCCATTCCCTCCGCTACGTCGCGGGCTGGGCCAGCCGGCTGAATGGCGAGACGATGAACCTGTCGGTTCCCTATCTCCCGGACCTCCGGTTCAGCGGCTTTACGAAGCGCTTCCCGGTCGGGGTCGTCGCCGCGATCACGCCCTGGAACGTGCCGCTGTGCATGGCGGTCTGGAAACTGGCGCCGGTGCTCGCGACGGGCTGCACCATCGTGCTCAAGCCGGCGGAGCAGACCTCCCTCACCGCGTTGCGTCTCGCCGAATTGTGCGCCGAAGTGGGCATCCCCGACGGCGTCGTCAACGTCATCACCGGCACCGGCGCGACGGCGGGTCGCCTGCTGGTCGAACATCCCGGCGTGGACAAGATCAACTTCACCGGCTCGACCGAGGTCGGACGCGGGATCGCGATCAGCGCCGCGCGCAACTTCAAGAAATACAATCTCGAACTGGGCGGCAAATCGCCTCTCATCATCACCGAGACCGCCGATCTTGATCAGGCCATTCCGGGGGCGGCGTGGGCGATCTATGGCAATTCAGGGCAGAATTGCTGCGCGGGATCGCGGATGCTGGTCCACGAGAAGCATTATGATGCCGTGCTGTCGGGGGTCAGGGACATGGCTGCCAGTCTCCGGCTCGGCCCGGGTCTCGATCCCGACTCGCAGCTTGCCCCGCTCTCCAGCGGGATGCACCGCGACCGGGTCGCGCAACACGTCGAGGCCGCCCGCGCGGCCGGCGCGGATGTCACTGGAGGCGAAGCGGTCGAGGGACCCGGCAGCTACTTCACGCCCGCCGTCATCGCCGGTCTCGATCACGGCCATCCGACTGCGCAGGAAGAAATTTTCGGCCCGGTGCTGTGCGCCTTCTCGTTTGCCAGCGACGAGGAAGCGATCGCGCTCGCCAATCATACGCGCTTTGGCCTTGGGGCCAGCGTCTGGACCAGGGACATCGATTGCGCGGATCGCTATTTCGATGCGCTGCAAGCCGGCACGGTGTGGATCAACACCCACAATATTCTCGATCTGGCCCTACCCTTTGGTGGAGACAAGGAGTCGGGCGTCGGCCTCGAACTGGGCCGGGAGGGTATTCTGTCGCACACCAAGCTGCGCAGCGGCGTCAAGGCGCATAGCCGGATGGAGTAGCGGTAGCGTCCCGCGGGGGGCGTCAGTCGTTCGGTGGTCAGGTCAGATCATTGACATCGGACCCGACCCCGTCACGAGCTTGCCGAAGGATTGCGGCGTCGCGCTGGCTCCGTTTGCCAAGCAGCATTCGACTGTGCCCCACCGATCCGCCAAGCCGTTCGGGTAGCCGATATGCTCATTTACCAGCAATCATTGCCCGACGACGCCAGGAAATTCACCGACGGTGTAAGCGTCGCCGCCTGAAATCCATTTTCCATCCGCCTTGGCAAAGACGAACAGCATGATGAATGTGAAGGGCTTCTGCGTCTTATCCTTGGGAAAAGCACGGAAGTTCACCCATTCCCACGCTGCGTCCTTGCCAACATGCGTGGCGACGGGCTCGACCTTTACAGTCGCGATCTTCACCACGTTGCGATATTCCTCCCGGAAAGCATCCCGGCCTATCAGAGGCTTGCCTTCCGGCCCAAAGGCGATCGCGTCGCGCGCATAGAAGCCGTCGACGATCGCGTCGGCATCCTCCCTTGCGAACGCCTCCTCCTTCATTCGGTAGAGCGCATCGGCCTGGCTGCGGAAATCGGACATTTCGGCAGCGCTCGCCTTTGGCAGGTCGCCAGCTGCGGCATGGCCGGGCACCGACGTGAAAAGGCCCACAAGGGCGGACGCAAACGCAAGGGCGATCTTCGGCATGCTGGGTCCTTACTCGATTACCAATCCATTTATCGATCATATTCGAGTATTGCGCCGGCGCCGCGCCGAGTCAATCTGGATATTCAGAAGTTTCTGATGACCTTAAGTCGTATATGATCGAGAATTCGGATTGCCAGAGCTCCCCCGCTTTGTCACATTGTCGATACCGGGCAGCATCGGGGAGGTGTTAAGGCATGGACGAAAATCGGCAGGAGCGCGGCGGACCCGAGGTGACACGCCGCGATTTCGTCGGGGGCACGATGATCGGGTCCGGCGCTGCGCTGCTGACGGTCGGCGCGCCGGGCATGGTGGCGCCCGCGAAGGCGCAGACGGTGCCCAGCCCGCTCAACGATCTGGGGCCCGACTGGACAGGTCCCGGCGGCATCGGCGACTATGCCGACAAGAACGGCAACACGCATCCTGTCGTGAACGCCTCGCACAGCCATATCCGCAACGGCGATCTCGACAAGCGGATCGCCAATGCCCCGCTCGTCGACGATCTCTACGATGTGATTATCGTCGGGGCGGGAATATCGGGCCTCACCTCCGCTTTCATCGCGGCTCGCGAGAATCCCGGCGCGAAGATCCTCATCCTCGATCAGCACGCCATCTTCGGCGGCGAGGCAAAGCAGAACGAGTTTGAGGTGGACGGCTACAAGCTGGTCGCGCCGCAAGGCTCGACGGGAATCGTCGTTCCCTTCGCTGCCGCCGAAAAGTTCGGCTTTGGCAGTCCCTTCCTCAAGGAACTGGGTTATCCGGAGGAGTTTACCTACCAGGACGCACAAAACGTCAGCCAGCCGATCCTCGTGCCGCGCGATGCATGGGGGCCGATGCACATCTCGTGGGAGATGGGAGACACCGCCTTCTATTATGAGGGCAAGGGAATGGTCAAAAACCCGTGGCGCAACGGGTTTCGCGACGCCCCGATCCCCGAGAAGCTAAAGAAGGCGCTCGTCGATCTCGAACTCTTTCGTACGCCGCCGGTGCGCGACGATTGGGCCCAGTGGCTCGATACGATGACCTACAAACAATTTCTGCTCGACGTTGCCGGGGTGCCCGCGGACTGTATCGACGGGGTACTTGAGATGCTGAGCCCGGTGATGGCAAGCATGGGCTGCGGTCAGGGTGGCGACATCATCTCGGCTTTCTCCGCCTACAACTATCTTATGCCGGGGGTGAACGCCTATTACCGCTATCAGCATGGCGGTGCCGATCCGACCGACAGCGTCTATCTGGCAACCTTTCCCGGCGGCAACACGGTGGCGGCCAAGCGCTTCCTGAAAATCGCCAAGCCCGAGGCGCTGAGCGGAGACGACAGCATGCTCGGCATCGTCGAGAGCGAGGTGAACTGGGATCAGCTGGACCTGCCCGGCCAGAAGGTCCGGCTGCGGCTGTCGAGCACCGTCTTCTCGGTCGTCCATGAAGGCAAGCCCGCCAAGGCGAAGACCGTGCGCGTCACCTATGACAAGGATGGCAAGCTGGTCAGCGTGCGGGGCAAGGCGGTGATCTGTGCGGGCCAGCAGCATGCGAACCGCCGCATTTGCCATGACATAAGCCCGGAATATCGCGCCGCGATGCAGGAGTTCCATCACGCGCCGATCCTGGTCATCAACGTCGCGCTGCGGAACTGGAAGTTCCTCGACAAGCTTGGCGTCGCCGGTGTCCGCTGGTTCGAAGGGCTAGGCTGGTGGACCAGTCTGCGCCGCAACCTGGTCGTCGACGGGCACGAGACCCAACCGCTCGATCCGAACAAGCCCGTCGTGCTGACCCAGTATATTCCGTTCCTGATCCCGGGCGTCGATTGGCCGGACCAGTGCACGCAGGCGCGGATGATGCTGTTCTCGATGTCCTATGCCGACATCGAGGCGCAGGTGCGCGAGCAGTTCACGAAGATGTTTGGCCCTTATGGCTTCGACGACAAGCGCGACATCGCCGGGATCATCACCAATCGGCAGGGCCACGCCTATTTTGTCGGCGCGCCCGGTTTTCACTTCGGTCGCGACGGAAAGAAGGCCGCAAAGGACGTGCTGCGCGAGCCATGGCACCGCATTTCCTTTGGCCACTCCGAGCTTTCGGGCGCCCAGATGTGGGAAACCGCCGCACTGGAGGGTGAGCGCGCCGCTAGGCAGATCCTCGCGATGACGCTCTGATCGGAGCGCCGTCGACGCAGTGTCAATGGCTGCGTTTGCGCTGGAGGAGCGTCGGCAGATATTGACCGAGATAGGCGGTCGCCGCGCGCGCCGCCTCTTCGACCATGTGCGGCGTGACGACGCCGTGCTCGAGCACCGAGAGCGCGAAGAAGGCATCGGCGATGACGATGGCGCGAAAGAACAGCGCGATCGGCTCTGCCAGTTCAGGCAATTGGAAGCGTTCGTCGAGCACGGCATGGATTTGCACGCCGAAGCGATAGTCGTCGTGGCATCCGGCCTGGCGGATGTCGGCGGAGGTGCGCGGCCCGAGGATCAGCTGGCGGGCGGCGGCATCGGCATTGAAGAATTCGGCCGAAGCGGCAAGGACGCTGCTCACGACGGCGTGCCAGGACGCGTCGGCTGGAAACGCCAGTTCGATCTGCAGCATCTCGTCAGTGACGGTGCGCGCGAGGTCCTTGTAGAGCTCGCGCAGGTCCGGGAAGAAATGGTAGGTCGAACTCGATGGGATGCCGGCGGCTTCGGATATCATCGGCAGGGTAATCTCGTCGATGTCGCGCTGCTGCAGCAGGTCGCGTGCCGCTTGTAACAGGGCCTCCCGCCGAGCGCGGCCTCGCGCCTGGGTGTAGCCGCTCCGGCCTTCTTCATTGTTGGTGGTCGATCGCATGCTGCATACGATAGGTCGTCATGCTCACAGTGTCGATGGCATCCAATGCTTTGGCCTCAGGCAGAAGTCGGAACTAAATCCGACCGTCGTCTGTCATCGGCCGCAGGACTCCTTAGGGTATGAAGAAGAAATCGGTTTGGCAGAGCCATTCGTCGCCGACCTTGCGCCAGACGATCGCGGCACGGTGAATCTCAACCACGTCGTCGTTCCGGATGTTGCGGTTGGTGATAAAGCCGTAAGCAAGCTCGCTTCCCAGATGCTCGAGCGGATCCATCGCGATCTCGATGGCTTTGTAGCTCCTGCAGGCTTCGCCGAATATGGCCTTGATCGCTTCGCATCCACGCTGGATCGGAAGACCTGGACCTTCGACGACAGCGTCTTCGGTGTAGAAGCTGTCGATGAGCTCGGCAATGCGACCGTCGCCAAACAAGGTCTCGAAGTAGTCGGGCCGATCGCGGAAATAGGGTTCAAGGCTGCTGGAGTTGGTCATGGCGATTTCCTTCGTTCAGCGTTTGGTGGCTGGAGGCGTGCCGGGTCCGAGAGTTGCAATGAAATCGGGGATCGCCCCGTCCTGCGCTTCAGGGATCTGCTCGATCGCTGCGCGCATCTGCGCCCCGGTGTCATCCCTGGGGTCCGTCCCTCACAGGCCCTTGCGGAAATTGGCAAGCTGGGTGCGCAAATACACGGCGCCGAGCTGGCGCAGTGGCGGCGCTCCCACATCGCTGTTACCCTCGGCCTCGGTCCCTTGGCAGGCCACGCATGTTTCGTAGGCGGCTTTTCCGGCGGCTGACGCAGGTCCCGCCCGTGCGGGTTCAGGCGGCGCAAGGCCCGCAATGAACCGCGCGACGTCGCGTACCGCGCGATCACCTAGCAGAGCGTTCGAACGACCGACCATCTGATATCGGTAAAAGTCCTCGGGCTTGCCGCGGATACCCGCACGGAAATTCCGAAGTTGCTTGATCAGATAACTTTCGGGCAGCCCGACAAGCCGCGGTGCATGCATGCCCGCGTTGCCTTCGCCCTGGTTGCCATGGCAGCCTGCGCACATCGTATAGAACGCTTGGCCACGCGATGCGCTCGCCGGCGCGAAAGCATCGGCGACTGTGCCGCTGTCGATATATTCTTCGAAGCGGACAATGCGCTTGTCCACGACCTTGAAGATATGGACGTTGGCGACCTTATGCCCGCCCCGCGGACTTGACTGTGCTCTCCTCCCAACCCGGAACGATCACGGTGTCGCCACTCACCAGCATTTCGCGTTGGCTCGGCTGGCGTGGCGAGACATATCTGCTGGTGGTCAGCTTCTATGGGACCGATACCCATGACCGGGAGGCGCTCGGCAGACTGGCACACCTCGCCAGCATGACGCTGGCCGTGCTAGTCCGGCAATATGCGCCCGTCGGCCAGGCGGACGCCAGATCGATTATCGCTGGGCGCCTGCGTCGATCACTCGCGGCGCTGTCGGCACCGGAGGCACAGGTCTGCGCGCTGACGATCATCGGCAAATCATCTGCAGATGTCGGCGCAGCCCTCTCCATCGCCCCCGGCGCGGTGCTACCTATCGCCAGCGCGCCGATCAGAAGACCGGCGTCTTCGCGGCGGCCGCACTGGTGCCGATGATCCTGAACTGACGGCCGTGCTGCGCCCTGATGGCGGGCCGTCAGCGTCGCTGTCCCGTCCGGTCACCCATCATCACTTGCTCGTTGGGGATCAGATGCTCCTCGGTTGCCAAGGCTACGTGGAAAGCGTCGAAGGAGATATCGTTCTAGCTACTCTCAGCCAGCTGATTAGCGGTGATGTAGCTGCGCTTTAGCGGACGCCGCAATTCGAAGAAGGCAACACGCGTACCGTCATCGGCAAGAATGCTGCGGGAGGGGACGAGCAAGCCGACCCGACTTGGACGGAGGTTTCAAACATGTCGCTGCCTTTGCCAGCGAGGCCGAGTAGCTCCTGGAGCCGCTTCAGCGCGAACGGCTTCAAGGTTCTGGCGATGTCAAATTCCAGCAGAGCGGTGGTCGCGCCCGAGGATCGGAATCGGAGAGATTGTGTCCTTGTCCTTTGCCTGTCGGACCGCCGGTTCGCCGAACACGTGTACCCCCGGAACTGCTGCTCGATGCCCCCGAACGTGCCCCCAATCGTCACGAACGCATATGGATGAATCGATACCAACTGAGAACGATGCATAACGCAGAATAGCGGAAAACCTCGGAAAACTAACCATTTCCTGGACGCTTGAGGAAGGGTGACTGGCGGAGAGGGTGGGATTCGAACCCACGTTACGGTCTCCCGTAAACCGCATTTCGAGTGCGGCGCATTCGACCACTCTGCCACCTCTCCGCGAGGGCCTGAACGCGACTGTCGCGGGGACAGCTTGCTGGCGAGCGAGCAGCGGCCACTAGCGGATGATCGCAGCCTTGCCAAGCACCCTGGCACCCAATTTTCTTGATCCCTGAAGCTACATCCCTACATCAGCACCATGACCATTGCATCCTCCTCCGCCCCGCGCGGGGCTGTCGTCGCCAACGCTCCGCTCGTCTCGCACGCCCGGTTCGGAATCGGGCAGGTCGTGTCGCACCGGCTCTTCGGCTTTCGCGGGGTCGTATTCGACATCGATCCGGTCTTCGCCAACAGCGAGGAATGGTACGAGGCCATTCCCGAGGACCTTCGCCCCGACCGCAACCAGCCCTTCTATCACCTGCTGGCGGAGAATGACCAAGGAAGCTACATCGCCTATGTCAGCCAGCAGAATCTGGTCCCTGACAGCGCGAGCGAACCGGTCGATCATCCCGCGATCGATCAGATGTTCCAGCGCGATGGCAAGGGCGGCTACCGCCTGCACGGTGCCCGCTGGCACTGATCAGCGACGGCGCAGGGTCACGGTTTGATCTTCCAGCCGCTCCGCAGCATCGCGTAGCTCGCCGCTCCGGCCACAATCGTGACGCCCAGCAGGATGGCGGCGGCGGTCGCCACATGCGTGTCGGCTGCGTCGAGGAAGCCGTAACGGAAGCCGGAGATGATGTAGAAGAACGGATTGGCATGGCTGACCGCCTGGAACGCGGGCGACAGCCTGTCTACGGCGTAGAAGGTTCCCGACAGCAGCGACAGCGGTGCGATGACAAAGTTGGTCACGGCGGCGGCGTGGTCGAACTTGTCCGCCCAGATCGACGTCATGATCCCGAGAAAGGCGATGAAGGCGGAACCGAACAGCCCGAACCAGACCACCGCCCAGCCATGCGTCGGCCAGACGCGGACGCCGGGCCAGAGCTGCATCACCAGCCAGAGGCCGCCGCCGACCATCACCGCGCGCGTGACCGACGCACCCACCAGCGCGCCGAGCAGTTCAGCGATCGACAGTGGCGGCATCAGATAATCGACAATCGTGCCCTGGATTTTCCCGACCAGCAGGCTGAAGCTGGCATTCGCGAACGACGCCTGGATCATCGCCATGGCGATCAGCCCCGGCGCGATGAAATCGGTGAAGGGAACTCCCAGCACCTGCCGAGACGCACCACCCAGGGCGACCGAAAAGATGATGAGATAAAGGAGCGTCGTCACTCCCGGCGCCCATACCGTCTGGAGCTGCACCTTCATGAAGCGGCGCACTTCCTTGACGTAGAGCGACCGCATGCCGCCCCAGTTGATTCGCCGGATCACCGGCACGCCCGGCTCGTGGACGATCAACGGGGTGGAGGAGGAAGTCGGGATGTCGCTCATGCGCGCGGATTACACCCCGCTGCGCCGGATCGGCAAGGCTGTATCCCGTCCGGGACGACGCGATTTGACCTTTTGCCGGTCAGACACCATATGACGCGGCGCTGATCAGGAAGGACGTGGAATGGCTTGGACCGACGAGCGGATCGAACAGTTGAGGACGATGTGGGAACGCGGGATGACCGCGAGCCAGATCGCCGACGAGCTGGGCGGAGTGAGCCGCAACGCGGTGATCGGCAAGGCCCATCGGCTGGGGCTTCAGGCGCGCCCGTCCCCGGTCAAGCCAGGCGAGGTGCCTGCACGCGCCGCGCGGACCGAGGCAGTCGCGCCGCCCGAGGCCGCTGCCGCGGAGACGGCACCCCCCTTTGCGCTGGACGACTCCCGGTCTGGGCACGAGCCTGTTGCTCCGCCCGTAGATGCCGTCCAGCCACAGGTGCCGGAGGATGACGATGACACGCCGCCGGTCGTCGAGGCGGCGCCGCAGCCACGCATCGTTTCGGTCGGCCCCGGCGGCTTCCTGCGCCAGGGACCAGGCGAGCAGCAGCAGCCCATCCCCCCTGCCCCGCCCCGCCGTCTCGTTCCCGCCAAGCCGAGCCCTGAGATCGCTGACAAGACCAGCCTGCTCGACCTGACCGACAAGATCTGCAAATGGCCCATGGGCCATCCGGGCGAACCCGACTTCCACTTCTGCGGCGAGAAGGTGAACCCCGGCTTCCCCTATTGCGTCGAGCATTGCGGCCGCGCCTATCAGGCACAGCTTCCGCGCGGCACGCGCCGCCCGCCTCCGCCACTGCCCTTCGGCGGCCCGCGCGTCCGCTGACCGATGATCCCCTCGGCGCTTGCCGGGGGGGCGGCCGCACCCCTATAGCGGTGCCATGGCCGATGATCTTTTTGCCGGGGGTTCCTCCGGCACCGCTTCCAACAGCTATGACGCGTCCTCGATCGAGGTTCTGGAGGGTCTGGAGCCCGTCCGGCGGAGGCCGGGCATGTATATCGGCGGTACCGATGAGCGCGCGCTCCATCACTTGGCCGCCGAAGTGCTCGACAATGCCATGGACGAGGCGGTGGCCGGCCACGCGACGCGGATCGAGGTGGTGCTGGACAGCGGCAACCGCCTGACGATCAGCGACAACGGTCGGGGCATGCCGGTCGACCCGCACCCCAAATTCCCGGGCAAGTCGGCGCTCGAAGTCATCATGACAATGCTCCATTCGGGCGGCAAGTTCAGCGACAAGGCCTATCAGACGAGCGGCGGGCTTCACGGCGTGGGCGTCAGCGTGGTCAATGCGCTGTCGGTGGACACCGAGGTCGAGGTCGCGCGCAACCGTGAGTTGTACCGGCAGCGCTTCTCGCGCGGGCTGCCACTCGGGTCGCTCGAAAAGGTCGGTGCCGCCCCCAATCGCCGGGGCACGACGGTCAGCTTCACGCCCGACAGCGAGATTTTCGGGAATCTGATGTTCAAGCCCGCGCGGCTGTACCGGCTGGCGCGGTCCAAGGCCTATCTGTTCGCGGGCGTCGAAATCCGCTGGCGCTGCGATGCCGGGGTGATCACCGATGACACGCCTGCAGAGGCCGTGTTCCAGTTTCCCGGCGGGCTGTCCGACCATTTGCGCGAACAGATCGGCACCCGCGAATGCGCGACGGCGGATTTCTTCTCCGGCAGCAACGGCTTTCCCGATAATCAGGGGCGGGTCGAATGGGCCGTCGCCTGGCCCCTGTGGTCCGACGGATCCTATAGCTGGTATTGCAACACCATCCCGACCCCCGACGGCGGCACGCACGAAGCGGGCCTGCGCGCCGCGCTGACCAAGGGGATACGCGCGTTCGGCGAACTGGTCGGGCAGAAAAAGGCCAAGGATATCCAGGCCGAGGATATCATGACCGGCAGCGAGCTGATGCTGTCGGTGTTCATCCGCGAGCCGCAGTTCCAGAGCCAGACCAAGGACCGGCTAACCTCGCCCGAGGCCGCGAGGCTGGTCGAAAACGCCGTGCGCGACCATTTCGACCATTATCTCGCCGACAGCATGGATCGCGGCAAGGCGCTGCTCTCCTATGTCTTCGACCGCATGGACGAGCGGTTGCGGCGAAAGGCGGAAAAGGAGGTCAAGCGCAAGACGGCGACCTCCGCGCGCAAGCTGCGCCTGCCCGGCAAGCTGACCGACTGTTCGGCCGACGATCCGGCGGGCACCGAAATCTTCATCGTCGAGGGTGACAGCGCCGGCGGCTCGGCCAAGCAGGCGCGCGACCGCAAAACACAAGCGATCCTGCCGATCCGTGGCAAGATCCTCAATGTCGCCTCGGCAAGCAGCGCCAAGATATTGGCAAATCAGGAAATCGCTGATCTCGTCCAGGCGATCGGATGCGGCACGCGCAAAGACTGCAATCCCGACAATCTGCGCTATGAGCGGATCGTCATCATGACCGACGCCGACGTCGACGGCGCGCATATCGCGACGCTGCTGATGACCTTCTTCTTTCAGGAAATGCCCGAACTGGTCAGGCGCGGCCATCTCTATCTGGCGCAGCCGCCGCTCTATCGCCTCACCGCAGGTGGCAAGAGCCTCTACGCGCGCGACGACGCGCAGCGCGAGGAGATCATGCGCACCGCCTTCAAGGGCAAGAAGGTCGACGTCAGCCGCTTCAAGGGGCTGGGTGAGATGAACCCGATGCAGCTTCGCGAGACGACGATGGACCCCGCCTCGCGGAAACTGATCCGTATCACCCTGCCGCAGGAATATGAGGATCGCGCGGGTGTCCGCGACCTCGTCGACCGGCTGATGGGCACCAACCCGGCGCACCGCTTCGCCTTCATTCAGGAAAATGCCGCCAGCCTGGAAGAGGACGCGATCGACGCCTGATCAGAGCATTTTCAGAATGACCGTAGAACGGTCATCTTGAAAATGGTCAAGGGTGCCTCACGCCTCAGGCGGCATTGAGGAATTTGTTGAATGCCTCGCGCCGCGCTTCCTCCAGCGCGGCATCCACGTCACGCCCGCTCGGCATTTCAATGCGGAAGTTCGTGACGAGGCCCGCCATCTTCTCAGCCTCTTCGGCCAGCATCCGCGCGGCGGCGCTGCTCTGTTCGACCATCGCGGCATTCTGCTGCGTGATAAGGTCGATGTCGCTCATCGAGCCACTCACTTGAACGAGCCTGCCGGACTCGCCGTCGACCGATTGCGCGATGTCGTGCACGAGCGTCGAGATGCTGGACACCTCGGTCATGATCGCGGTGAGCTTGTTGCCCGCAGCGGTCACCAGCGCAGCGCCGCTGTCCACCTGGCTGTTGCTTGTGACGATCAGTTGCCGGATGTCCTGCGCCGCATCGGCCGCACGCTGCGCAAGCGCCCGCACCTCGTTCGCGACGACCGCAAAGCCGCTTCCCGCATCGCCCGCTCGCGCGGCCTCAACGCCGGCGTTGAGCGCGAGCAGATTGGTCTGGAAGGAAATCCCGTCGATCAGCGCGACGATATCGCTGATCTGGCCCGCCGACTTCTGGATTTCCTCCATTGCGCCAACGGCTTCAAACACGATCTTGCCACCGTCCTCGGCCGCGCTGCTGGCCTTTTCCACCGCAATGCGGACATCGCGCGCACGGGTGGCTGTGCTGCTCACCGCAGCGCTAACGGCCTTGAGCGTGTCGCTGGTGAACTGCAGACGCGACGCTTGCGTTTCGGTACGGCTGGACAAGTCCGCGGACGCGGCTGACACTTCGGTCGCCGAGTGGTGGATCGTCTGGGAAGACTGGGCGACCAGCCTGAGCGCGCTCGCCATCGCCGTCATCGCCGAGTTGAAGTCCTGACGGAGCACTTCATACTCGCCCGAAAGCTGATTGTTGATCTTGTAGGTCACATTGCCCGACGCCAGGTTCTTGAGCGCCTCGCTGAGTGCCGCGATGACCGCTTGCTGCGCACGGACATTTTCCGTTTCGGCGGCCTGCAGCGCGCGCTTGTCGAGCTCTGCCTGGCGGAACAGCGCCAGCGCGCGCGCCATGTCGCCGATCTCGTCGCGGCGACTGTCGCCGATCACATCGACCGCGACATTGCCGCCGGCCATGGCGGTCATCGTCCGGGCATTCGCCGTCAGAGGGCGAACAACGCCGGCGAGGATCCACCAGACCGCGAGCGCAGCCAGCCCGACCGACACCGCACCGGCGAGCCCCATGATCCAGAGCGCCTGGGACAGTTCGGCATCCGAACGCTTCTGCAGCTCCTCCTTGAACTTCAGCGCCCCGACGACAGCGGCGTCGATCGAGCTGCGGTGGGCGGCGTAGTGACCGGACAGCTGCGCATAGCTTGCCTCGAGCGCCGCAGCGTCACCCGCACGGGCGGCGGGGATCGCGACCTCATCCAGTTCCTGCCAGAACGCCATCGCAGTGTCATGGGCCGGGCCGGTCAGCGTGGCACGGGCATCGGACTTCAGCGCCGACCGCTGCCAATAGGCCTGCCGCGCATCAAAATCCTTGCGCAGTTGCGCCAACCGCAAGGCGCGCTCCTCGACCTGCGTCGGGTCGCGCACCAGCAGCGTGGCTTCGAGATAGGGTTCCACGATATAAGACGGGGGCGGGAGGATATCTGCGATCAGGTCGGAGACTTCCTGATTTTCCTTCTGGATCGGCCCGCCATAACGAATCGCGTCGACCCGTGTTGCAGCAATCCACCCTGCGATTCCGAGGGTTAACAGCAGCGCCACGGCACCAGCACGCACAACCGTTGCAATTCGCATTCCGACCCAGCCTTTTCCACCGTCGTTACGGGTCGAGAATTAGCGCCGGTGCTGTGCAAAAACGGTTAATGATCAGCGACCCGTTAACAAGGCGCGCGAAAAAAACGAAAATGGATCGATCGAGCCGAACCCGCAGACCGGACCGCCGGACTAGAATCGATTCATGGGGTCAGGCGGCCTTGCGGGCCTTGGCCAGCTTCTTCAGCACCATGTCGCGCTTCAGCCGCGAAAGATGGTCGATGAACAGCACGCCTTCGAGATGGTCCATCTCATGCTGGAGGCAGGTCGCCAGCAGCCCCGTCAGCCTTTCCTCATGGATGCGGCCGTCACGGTCCATCCAGCTTGCGCGGATGCTCGCCGGCCGCTCCACCTCGGCGAACTGATCGGGGACCGACAGGCAGCCTTCATTATAGATGCTGAGATCGTCGGAGCCGTCGAGAATCTGCGGATTGATGAACACCATCGGCCGCTTGACCGCCGGTGCGTCTTCCTCGTCCGATTCAGGTTCCTGCAAATCGATCACCAGCACCCGCTTGGGTACGCCCACCTGAATGGCCGCCAGCCCGATGCCGGGCGCGTCGTACATGGTGTCGAACATGTCGTCGATCAGCGCTTGCAATTCGTCGTCGATCGACTCCACCGGGGTGGAGATGGTGCGGAGCCTCGGATCGGGCGCTTCAAGGATGGGACGTATGGCCATATGCACACCAAAATATGGGATGTGGCCGATTTTTACAAGCGGGGCCCACGCTCAGCCGAGCGGCCTTCGCGCCCTCAGCGCCTGCGCCAGAGTGCCCTCGTCCAGATAGTCCAGTTCGCCCCCGACCGGCAGCCCGTGAGCCAGCTGGGTCAGGCGGATGGGGAAGCTTTCGAGACGGTCGGCGATGTAATGCGCGGTGGTCTGACCCTCCATTGTGGCGTTCATCGCCAGCACCACCTCGTCGACGCCTCCCGCCGCCACCCGTGCCACCAGCGACGCGATCGACAGATCTTCGGGCCTGACGCCCTCCAGCGCTGAAAGCCTGCCGCCGAGCACATGGAAACGGCCGGGGAACAGCCGCGACTTGTCGAGCGCCCACAGGTCGGCGACATCCTCCACGACGCACAAAGCGCGCGAATCGCGGCGCGTGTCGGCACAGATGCCGCACGGATCGGTGGTGTCGACATTGCCGCAGGTCGCGCAGGTCCGCATCCGCTCGTTCACCGTCGCCAGCGCGTCGAGAAGCGGCACCAGCGCGCCCTCGCGCCGGCGCAGCAGATGGAGCACCGCACGGCGCGCCGAGCGCGGGCCGAGACCCGGCAGTCGCGCAAGGGCGGCGGTGAGCGCTTCGATCTCGGGAGAGGCCATGACCATCCAATAAAGGCTTGCGCTTGCCGCTTACAAGCGGCGAGAGGAGCGCGATGCGGATCATCTTCATGGGAACCCCCGATTTCGCGGTGCCGACGCTCGACGCGCTGATCGCCGCCGGGCACGAGGTTGCGGCGGTGTACAGCCAGCCCCCCCGTCGCGCCGGGCGCGGAAAGGCCGAGCGGGCGACGCCGGTCCATGCCCGTGCCGAGGCGCTGGGGCTCTCGGTGCGTACCCCTGTTACGCTGCGGTCGGCCGAGGAGCAGCAGGCGTTCACGGCGCTCGATGCCGATGCGGCGGTGGTCGCGGCCTATGGCCTGATCCTGCCGCCCGCGATTCTGGCTGCCCCCCGTCTCGGCTGCCTCAACGTCCATGCCTCGCTGCTGCCCCGCTGGCGCGGCGCGGCCCCGATCCAGCGCGCGATCCTGGCGGGCGACGCGGAGACGGGCGTCACGATCATGCAGATGGAGGCCGGACTGGACACCGGCCCCATGCGGCTGGTGGGGCGAACCCCCATCGAAGCCAAGACGGCGGGCGCGTTGACGGACGAACTGGCGCTGCTCGGCGCGCGGCTGATGGTGGAGGCGCTGGACGATCTCTCGGCACACCCCCCGCTCGTCCAGCCCGAGGATGGCGTCACCTATGCCGCCAAGATCGACAAGGCGGAGAGCCGGATCGACCCGGCGCGAACCGCCATGGAGGTCGAGCGGCAGGTGCGCGCGTTCAACCCTGTGCCCGGCGCATGGATCGCGATCGGCGGCGAACGCATCAAAATCCTGTCAGCCACGGTCGAGAAGGCGAGCGGCGTGCCCGGCACCCTGCTCGACGACCGGCTGCTGATCGCCTGCGCCGAGGGAGCCATCCGCCCCACGCTGGTCCAGAGGCAGGGCAAGGGCGCAATGACGGCGGCGGAGTTGCTGCGCGGCTTTGCGGTTCCCGCCGGATCTCGGATCGACCCCTGATGCCGCGTTTCGCGCTGACGGTGGAGTTTGACGGGCGCCCGTTCATGGGCTGGCAGCGGCAGGCGCATGGGCCGAGCGTCCAGCAGGCGATCGAGGATGCCGCCGCACCGATCCTGGGCGAGACGCCGGCAGTTCATGCGGCGGGACGCACCGATGCGGGCGTGCATGCGCTGGCGATGCGCGCGCATCTGGATGCGGAGAAGGCGATCGCGCCCTTCCGGCTGATGGAGGCGCTCAACGCCCGGCTGCGGCCGCTGCCGGTGGCGATCCTCGATTGCGTCGCGGTCGCCCCGGACTGGCACGCGCGCTTTTCCTGCCTTGGCCGATCCTATCGCTACCGGATCGTGAACCGGCGCGCGCCGCTGACCTTCGACAAGGGGCTGGCGTGGCGAATCGCCAGGCCGCTGAATATCAGCGCCATGGCCGAGGCGGCGGGGCATCTGGTGGGACGGCATGACTTCACCACCTTCCGCTCGGCCCATTGTCAGGCGGAAAGCCCGGTCAGGACGCTCGACCGGCTGGAGGTCGAAGCCACAGCCGAAGGCGTGATGGTCCACGCGGCCGCGCGCAGCTTCCTCCATCATCAGGTCCGCTCGATGGTGGGCTGCCTGGCGCTGGTGGGCCAGGGTCAGTGGACGGCAGACGATGTCGCGGCGGCGCTCGCGGCCAGGGATCGTGCCGCACTCGGCCTCAACGCACCGCCCGACGGCCTCTATTTCACAGGGGCACGCTATGAGGACGGCACTAACTGATTTGTAACGGTACCGGATGTACCCGCGCGCCATGCAGAATCCGCAGAT
>CAZHGR010000003.1:0-85867 GCA_964532255.1 uncultured Sphingobium sp. | reverse complement strand
CGTCCGACGCCTATCGCAAGCTTCGCAACAGCTTCCGCTACCTGCTCGGCGCGCTGGCCGATTTCGACGAGAGCGAGCGCGTTCCGGTCGGCGAGATGCCGGAGCTGGAGCGGTACATGCTCCATCTGGTCGCGGGACTCGATGCCGAGCTTCGCGAGGTGGTGGAGGACCGGACGAGCGAGCGTTGGCTGGAATTCGGCCATTACACCCGCGCGCTCAACGACTTCGCCAATATCGACCTGTCAGCCTTCTTCTTCGATATCCGCAAGGACTGCCTCTATTGCGACGTCAATGTCGCTACGGCCAAGCAGACGGCGAAGCGGCGGGCCTATCGCACGGTGCTCGACACGCTGTTCCATGCGTTGATCCGCTATGCCGCGCCGATCATCCCCTTCACCGCCGAAGAGGTGTGGAAGAGCCGCTATCCCGACGCGGACAGCGTCCATCTGCTCGAATGGCCGGACGTCGATGCGGCCTGGCTCGACGAGGGGCTGGGTGAGCGCTGGGCGGGCATTCGCCAGGCGCGCGAGACGGTCAACGAGGCAATCGAACCGCTACGCCGCGAGAAGACGGTGCGGTCCAGCCTTGAGGCGGAGGTCCGCATGTACCTGGTCCCGCAGGACGTGGACTTCGCGGAGATCTGCATCGTCGCGGGCGTGACCGAGGGCGGCGACGGCATCGTGGTCACCCCGACGGAGCATCACAAATGCGGGCGCTGCTGGCGGCACCTGCCCGAGGTGGTCGAGGACGGGGCGCTGTGCGCGCGCTGTGACGACGTGCTGAAGGATCAGGCGGGATGACCGCCGCGGCCAATCCCTGGCGGCGGCATGGCATCATCGCGGCCGCGATCATCCTGATCCTCGATCAGGCGATCAAATATGTCGTCATGTCGGTCCTCGACCTGCCATCGCGCGGGGCGTTCGGGATCGAGATCGTGCCCTTTTTCAACCTCACCTTCACCCAGAATTTCGGCGTGTCGATGGGCTTCTTCCACGCCGATTCGGACGGGATGCGCTGGGCGCTGATCGCGATGACAGTGGCCATCGCCAGCTTTGTTGCGGTGTGGATGTGGCGCGAGCGCGCCCGCGACGACGTCATTGCGCTGGGCCTCGTGCTCGGCGGAGCGATCGGCAATATCATCGACCGGATACGTCTCGGCTATGTCATCGACTATGCCGATCTCCACATCGGAAGCTGGCGGCCGTTCCTCATCTTCAACCTTGCGGACGCGGCGATCACCATCGGCGTGCTGATCCTGCTTGCACGCGCCATCCTCCTGCGCGAAAAGACCGCATCCACGGAGACCAACTGACCGATGCGCATTGCCCTTTCCCTGCCGCTGCTCGTCCTCGCCACCGCCGGCCTTTCGGCCTGCGGCAGCAGCGGCCTGTTCAACCGCGACACCCCCGACGAGATGGCGGTGACGCGGGCCGCGCCGCTGGTCGTGCCGCCCGATTTCGCGCTGGTGCCGCCGGCGCCGGGCACGGCGGGCGCTCAGGGCCAGGATCTTCAGCAGCGCACGCTCGACGCACTGTTCGGCGGCCCCGCGCCGCGAAGCGCTGGCGAGACGTCGGCGCTGGGCGTCGCCGGACGCGAGACGGCGGAGGCGGGTATCCGCTCCAACGTCGGCGATCCGGACACGCAGGTCGTGAACAAGGGTGCCGTCACCCGCGACATCATCGCCGCGCCCGAAGGCGACGGCCAGTTCGCACGCGCGGCGGCGGGCGGGCAGTAAGCCTCACTGACGTCATGCCGGCTGGCCCCACGTCACGCCGGTTCACTCCACGTCATGCCAGCGAAGGCTGGCATCCCTGGCGGCGGCACGCCTTCACCAGCGATCCCAGCCTTCGCTGGGACGACGTACAAGGATCAGATGACCACCCGCTCCGCCAGGGCCATTGCGCCGGCCGGAGCGCGGATCTTTCCCTCGTGGATGATGTAGGCGAACACATCGCGCGGTGCTGACGGCACGGCATCTGGCGTCTATCTAGGGTGATGCGCCTCGCAGGGAGTGGGAAGGGCGCGAAAGTTCAACCGCCGATGCCCGGAAGTGTACCGCTAAGTTTAGTTCTTGACGGGGTCAAGCTCGGTCACGCCAGCAACATCAAACTTACAAATTGGGTCCGGCACTTCCGAATCGGGACGCTTTTTTGGTATGTCGATATAAAAATTTGAGCATTCATATGTACCGCGTCCATCAAAAGTTACGATTACAAAATCGTTCTCAGATTCCTTTTTGTTGCCGATAAACATCGCAACCTTGCCTGCTATAAGAATATTCCTGTCGTTCTTTTTTGCATGAGAAAGAACGTACTTTTGAGTTCTGCTGAATGATTTTTCGTCCGAGTATTCTGACTCGAACTCACTGTCCTGGTTTGCTGTTCCATCGGTCGTGACTTTGATGACTATCGGCATGCCGTCGTCGCCCGCATTCGGTTTACACGCCGTCAGAGTCAACATGCATAAAAGCAACAGTCGCATTTGATCCCCCCTTTACGGTCACGCCCTGGCGCCCGCTTCCTCCACGCCCGCGCTGTTGTGGCGGAGCGCCTTCAGGACCGTCTCGACAATGCCCGCCGCGTCCAGTCCCGCGTCGGCATATTGCTTCTCGGGCTTATCCTGGTCCTGGAAGACATCGGGCAGGCGCATGGTGCGCAGCTTCAGCCCCGCGTCGATCAGCCCTTCGTCGCTCGCCAGCGTCAGCACATGCGCGCCGAGACCGCCGACCGCGCCTTCCTCCACCGTGACGCAGACCTCGTGCGACGTCAGCATCCGGCGGATCAACGCCTCGTCGAGCGGCTTGGCAAAGCGCAGGTCGACCACGGAGGTCGACAGGCCGCGCGCTTCCAGCGTGTCGGCGGCCTTCATCGCTTCGCCGAGGCGCGTGCCGAGCGAGAGGATGCAGACCGTCTTGCCGTCGCGCAGCACGCGGCCCTTGCCGATCTCCAGCCGCTCGGGAACCTCGGGCAGCGCGACGCCGGTGCCGTTGCCGCGCGGATAGCGGAACGCGATGGGTCCGCTGTCGTGGAGCGCGGCGGTGTGGACCATGTGGACCAGCTCCGCCTCGTCGGCGGCGGCCATCACGACCATGTTGGGCAGGGTCGCCAGATAGGTGACGTCGAAGCTGCCGGCATGGGTGCTGCCGTCCGCGCCGACGAGACCCGCGCGGTCGATGGCGAAGCGGACGGGCAGGTTCTGGATCGCGACGTCGTGCACCACCTGATCATAGGCGCGCTGAAGGAAGGTCGAGTAGATCGCGCAGAACGGCCGCATGCCCTCCGCCGCGAGCCCCGCCGCGAACGTCACGCCATGCTGCTCCGCGATGCCGACGTCGAAGAAGCGGTCGGGATGGGCGTCGGCGAACGTGTCGAGGCCGGTGCCAGACGGCATGGCGGCGGTGATCGCCACGACTTTCTCGTCCCGAGCGGCCTCGGCCAGCAATGCCTTGGCAAAGACGCCGGTATAGCTCGGCGGGCCGGGGGGCGACTTGGCCTGCTGCCCGGTGATGACGTCGAATTTCTGGACGCCGTGATATTTGTCCGCCGCCGCCTCGGCGGGGGCATAGCCCTTGCCCTTCTTGGTCACGACATGGATGAGGCACGGCCCCTCGGCGGCGTCGCGGACATTCTCCAGCACGGGGATGAGCTGGTCGAGATTGTGCCCGTCGACGGGACCGACATAATAGAAGCCCAGCTCCTCGAACAGCGTACCGCCCATGGCGAGGCCGCGCGCATATTCCTCCGTCTTGCGCGCCGCATTGTGGAGCGGGCGGGGGAGGCGGCGGGCGAGCCGCTTGGCGAGGTCGCGCAGACCCAGAAACTCGCGGCTGGAGACGAGCCTGGCCAGATAGCCCGACAGCCCGCCCACCGGCGGCGCGATCGACATGTCGTTGTCGTTGAGGATGACGATCAGCCGGTTACCCGCGGCTTCGGCGTTGTTCATCGCCTCATAGGCCATGCCGGCGGACATGGCGCCGTCGCCGATCACCGCGATCGCCTTGCCGGGCGCGCCGCTCAGCTTGTTGGCGACGGCAAAGCCCAATGCGGCGGAAATGCTGGTCGAGCTGTGTGCCGCGCCGAACGGGTCATATTCGCTCTCGGCGCGCTTGGTGAAGCCCGACAGGCCGCCGCCCTGGCGCAGCGTGCGGATGCGGTCGCGCCGTCCGGTCAGGATCTTGTGCGGATAGCATTGGTGGCCGACGTCCCAGATCAGCTTGTCGCGCGGCGTCTCGAACACATAATGGATCGCCACGGTCAGCTCGACCACCCCCAGGCCCGAACCCAGATGCCCGCCGGTCGTGCCCACCGCCGAGATCGTCTCCTGCCGCAGCTCGTCGGCGAGCTGGCGAAGCCTCTCGGGGGCCAGCGCGCGCAGATCGGCGGGAATGCTCACCTGATCGAGCAGGGGCGTTGTGATGTCGGTGGTCGTCATCCGGCCAGTCCTAAACCCGATTTACGAGAGAGTCGAACGCACGTGATCGCGGATCGATCACGCCGCGCATTGACGACAGCGGCCCAGTATCTCGATCACCGGACGCTCGGTCACGAATTGCTGGCGCTCCGCCACCTCCCTCACGGCCGAGGTCGAGCGGTCGTCATCGACATGCTGCGCGTCGCCGCATTGCCGGCAGACGAGGAAGATGCAGTCATGACGGCAACCGGGATGCGCGTTGACGATGAAGGCGTTCACGCTCTCGACCCGCATGGCGAGGTTGCTGGCGACGAACAGGTCGAGGATGCGGTAGACGCTGTTGGCGGCAACGCGCTTGGCGCGCCGCTGCGACACGGCGTCCGCGATGTCGTAGGCCGATGCGGGCCTGTCCCGCTGCGCCAGCACCTCGAAGATTGCTGCGCGCATCTCCGTCCACTGCTCGCCACGCCCGATCAGGACATCGCGCGCCGCGGCGGCGAGTTCATCGCCGGACGGTTCGACATGATCATGCTTGTGTGCGGCATGGGCCATCGCCGACATCTAGGCCCTGATCGCGACGGACACAAGTTGACCGGCGGCAACCTGCGCGGCCGGTGGTGAGTTCAGGCTGTCCCGCGCCTCGGCATGGCGATGGAACAAAGGACAAGCCATGAACGAAACCGCTCTCGACGCACTTCAATATTATGGCGCGGGGGCGGCGACGCTGGCGGCGTTGACGGTGGCGCTCAACCTGGGCCGGGTGATTACCGGCTGGGCATTCGTGCTGTTCGTGACCAGCTCTATCGCCCTGATCGGCTGGGGTTTCCTGGCAGAGGACAGCGAGGGGATCGGCTGGCAGAACGTCGCGCTGCTGCTGATCAACGTGACGGGCGTGTATCGCTATCTGGTCCGCAAGGAGAAACCCGCTTAGCCAGTGAATCGGCCGGATGGACCTGTTCCCCGGCGAAGGCCGGGGTCCAGACACGGCGCACAGCGCCGAATGCGCTCCCGCACATGAGTTTCATGGACTGGACCCCGGCCTTCGCCGGGGAACTCTGCGTCTAGCAAGGCAGACTCAGGACCCCGGAATGCCGAGGGTCGCCGCAGCATCGCGCAGGCGCCTGGCCGCTGCGGGATTGGCGCTGACCGCGGCATCGCGCGCGGCGGCCGCCTTGGCGGTTTCGCCCAGAGTCATGCGGCTGCGCATCAGCATGATCCAGCCGTCGACATTGGCCGGGTTCGCCTTGAGCTTGGCTTCGAGGCCATCGACCATGCCCTGAACCATCTGGTCCTGAGCGCCCTTGGGCAGACCGGCCGCCGCCTGCATCTGCTCGCGCGTGGGGCCGGGGATTCCGCTCGTCACGACGGCGTCGGGCACGGGCATCGACCCGGCGCCGGGAGCGGCGGGCGCGGGCTTCACCGCAGCGAGCCGGTCGGCGACCTGGATGTTGTGAATCTTGCCGACCTGCTCGATCGTGCGGCGAAGGTCGGCCTCCCATGGGGCGCCGGCCGGTGTGTCGGCCAGAAGCACCAGCCAGTCGTCGATCGCGCCCTGATGATCGCCCTTGAGATCGCGCGCCACCGCCAGGAAGTAGCGAGCGCGGGCGTCCTTGGGGTCGAGGCTGGCGGCGCGCTGGAATGCGGCAAGCGCGTCGGACGGCATCGGGTCGCGCTCGCTCGCCATCACCGTCGCCTCGCCATAGGCCGACCAATAGTCGGCCTTGTTCGCCTCGATTTCGGTCGCGCGGCGATAGGAGCGCGCGGCGTCGGCATAGCGTTCGGTCATGAAATAGGCCTGGCCGAGCAGCGCCCAGCCTTCGCCGTCGCGCGGATTGGCGCCCACGCGCTCCTGCAGCATGCGGATCACCGCCTGCGGGTCGGTGGCGGCGGAGGGGGCGGGCTGGCCACTTGTCTGTGCGGCGGGAGCATCGGCATCGCCACGCTCTCGCGTCGCGGCATAGGCGATTGCGATGATCGCGATGACGGCGGCGGCGATCAGCGCCAGACGGCTGACGCTCCAGCCCGATGAAGCGGTTGTGGCCAAGGTCACTCTCCCGTCGGGGTGCAATGATAGACGAGCCGCTCATTGGGAGCGGCTGGCAGCAGCGCGCGCAACTCGCCCTCCAGCCGCGCCAGCGACTCGCGCTCGCCGGGGTCGGCGGTGCACTGATCGACCTTGAGCGTTCCGCGCAGCTTGCGGGCGGCGTCGGCTGTCTCGGCGTCGACCAGATATTTGTCGGAGCGGTAGGTGCTGCTGGCGGGATCGAAGCTGCGGATCGATACTGATGCCTCCTCGGCGGGCACGAAGGCACGGCTCCAGTTGCCGCCGGTTTCCGCCAGCTGGGTGCGGCCATTGATGCAGCCCGCGCTCGTCCAGCCGAACGGCACGTCGCTGGTGTCGGACACGGTCACCCGGCTTCGGTCGAGGTCGATCCGGCAGAGATATTTCCCGTCGCGTGCGCTGCCGTCGCCGATCGCGACGTTGGTCGCGCCCCGGCCCTGATCCTCGGCGGCGCGCTCCATCTCGGCGGCGCGGTCCGCCACGGCGTCGAAGCCCGGACGCAGGAAGAAGGCGAGCAGCGCGCCGAGGAACAGCGCGCCCGCGCCGATACCCAGCCAGCGGGCCCGGTCAGATCGCCCCTGGGTGGCGTAGAGCCCGGCCATGCCCCCGGCGAGCACCGCCAGCGCCAGCAGCACCGCCGCGATCGCCATGGCATTCTCACGGTCGGCGATCACCGACTGCTCGGCCGCGTCGCGCGCATTCTGCCGCCGTTCGCGGGTGCGGTCGGCGTCGATCGCCGCGCGCTTGTCGGCCTCGATCTGGGCGCGCTCGGTGGCGAGCCGGTTCGCGGCTTCCATCTCGGCAAGCGAGCGGCAGGGCGCGACGGTGCGCTGCGGATCGACATTGGCCTGGCGGAGGAACGAGCCGATCTCGCGATTCGACACCGCGAAACCATATTCGGCGTCATTCCCGTCGGACAGCGACCCGAAGCTGTTGATGCCCAGCACGCGTCCGCAATTGTCCACCAGCGGCCCGCCGCTGTTGCCCGCGGCCATCGCGGCCGTGTGAAGAATCGTGTCGAACTGCTTGGAAGACCGACCCCCGGACACGACTCCGGGTGTCTTCACCGGAGACATGGGCTGGACGATGTCGGCGAGGTCCATGCCCTGCGCGCGGTCGACGGCGCCCGGATAGCCGATCGCCACCACCTGCTGCGCGTCCTGCACGGCACCGGCGAAGAAGGTCGCGGGCGTCAGTCGCCCGGTGCCGATGCGGATCAGGGCAAGATCGTTGCCGGGCGAGAAGGCGATCACCTCGCCGCCAAAGCTTTCGGTTCCCTCGGCCGGGATGACCCCGATGGCGATGTTCGGCTCCTCGCGCGCCAGTTCGACAACATGCGCGTTGGTGAGGACGAGATTCGGACCGACCGCGACGCCGCTGCCATGGCCCACGAAATAGGCGCGCTCGCCATTGCTGGCGACGAGCGCCACGCGGACGACGCTGCGCGAGGCCGCGGCAATGTCCTGCACGTCGGCGCCTGCGCGCATGGCGGGGACGAGCATCGCGGCGAGCGCGAGGAACAGCGCGGCGGCCAGACGGAGAGGACGGATCATGGCGGCGTTCTCTATCCATTACGCGAACGCGGCGACAGAAAAAATGCGTGCTGCGCTGCTTTGATCGCAACTTCCGGGAGGCGAGCGCCGCCCGGATGCGGCATGGTCGGCGCATGGACGGGAGCGATGCCATCGACAGAAACGCGGCGCTGGAGGCCTTTGCGGCGCGCGACTCGACTCGCGACGGCGCTTTCGTCGTCTGCGTCACCACGACGCGGATCTACTGCCGCCCCAGTTGCCCGGCGCGGCGACCAAGGGCGGAGCATGTCGAGATCCGCGCCGACGGGGAAAAGGCACGCGCAGCCGGCTATCGCCCCTGCCTGCGCTGCCGCCCCGACGAGGCACGGCGCGACCATGTCGCGGTCGAGCGTGCGCTCGCGATCATCGGCGAGGCGGAGAACCGTGTCGGGCTGGCGGAACTGGCGGCGGTGACGGGCTATAGCCCGGCGCATTTCCAGCGCATCTTCAAGCATCTGGTCGGCATTTCTCCCGCCGTATATGGGCGCCGGCTGCGCGGGGAACGGTTGACACGACACCTGAAGGAGGAACGGCGCGTGACCGATGCGATCTATGCGGCGGGCTATGAGTCGCCCGCACGCGCCTTTGCCGAGGCGGGCGAGCAGCTGGGCATGACCCCGGGGCGGTGGAAGGACGGCGGGGCGGGTGAGGACATCCGCTTCGCGGTCGCCGACAGCGCGCTCGGTCCCGTGCTGGTTGCAGCGACGGAGAGAGGCCTCTGCCGGATCGCTTTCGACGAGGGCGAGGAGGCGCTGCGGGCGCGCTTCCCACGCGCGCGGATCATGCCCGGAAATGAGGACTTCCGCAGTCTCGTCAGCCAGGTGGTGGAGGCGATCGCGGTGCCCGGAGCGGCGATGGACCTGCCGCTCGACGTGCGCGGCACCGCGTTCCAGCAGGCGGTTTGGCAGGCGCTCCGGTCCATTCCCGCAGGGGAGACTCGCAGCTACGCCGAGCTGGCCGCGATGGTGGGCCGGCCGGGGGCGGTGCGGGCGGCGGGTTCGGCCTGCGGCGCCAACGCGCTGGCGGTCGCGATCCCCTGCCACCGCGTGCTGCGCACCGACGGGTCGCTCGGCGGCTATGCTTACGGGCTGGAGCGGAAGGAGCGCTTGCTGGCGGCGGAACGCGGCGACGACTGACCGTTCAGACGCAGCCTTTCTCGATGCACCATTGGCGAAGCGCGACGGCGTCGTGATAGGCGTTGTGCGCCACCGCGCTGCGCGAATCAGCCGCGAATCCCGATGGCGCCAGCAGCCGGAAGCGCACCGAACTGAGCACATGGCGGCGGCCGTGACCGTCGCTCATCAAGGCCGCGGCATGGGCGATGTCGTCGGGCCAGTCGGCAACGATCTCCGGCTCGGGGTCGACCGACAGATAGCAGGCGAAGTCGATCGCGACGGCGGCGCGCTGGCGCGGCTCGGTGCGGAGCTTGGGCAACACGTGGCGCTGGACCCACGGGACCGGCTCCTCGCAAATGATCGCTTCATAGAAATGCGGGGCATGCGGGCGCTCGGGCACGACCGCGATCGAGATCAGCTCGCCGCCAAAGCCGTTGAACTCCGCGTCGAGGAAGTAGCGCATCGGATCAGCTCGCCGGCCAGACTGCGCCGGTCATCGCGTCGAGCGATTCCCACAGGCGCCGCGCCATGACGGCATCGCGCGCGGGGCGGGCGATGCGGGCGCGGCCAGCCTTGCCCCATGCCTCCATGAAGCCGGTCGGGCCGAAATAGCCGCCCGGCTCGACATCGGGGGCGGAGGCGGCCAACAGGATCGGCCATGCGCCCGCCGTCGCACTTTGCGTCACGAACGGCATCACGGTGCGGCCGATCCGCCGGAGGAACGGTGAGTCGGTCGCGGTGTCGAACAGGCCCGTGGCCGCGAGACCGGGATGCGCGGCGAGGCTGAGTAGCCCCCAGCCGCCCGCGTCGCTGCGCCGTTGGAGCTCCAGCGCGAGCATCAGCATGGCGAGCTTTGACTGCTGATAGCGCGGCCACGCCCGATAGCCGCGCGCGGCATCGAGGTCGTCGATGAAGATGCGTCCGTTCCGGTGCGCAAGGCTGGCGAGCTGGACCGTGCGCGGGGCAGGGGCGGCGCGCAGCAGGGGAAGCAGCCGCGCGGTCAGCATGAAATGCCCGGCGACATTGGTGCCGAACTGCATCTCGAACCGGTCGACCGTCTCCCGCCGCTCCGGGATCGCCATCACCCCCGCATTGTTGATCAGGCAGTCGATCGGGCGTCCTTCCGCCAGCAGCGTGTCGGCAAAGGCGGTGACGGAGGCCAGGCTGGCGACATCGCACAGCGCGAATCCGATAACGGCGTCGGGGCAGGCGGCGCGGATCGCGTCCAGTGCCGCTTGGCCCCTGGCTTCGTTACGCCCGGTCAGCAACACCTCGCCGCCCGCACGGGCAAGCGCGAGCGCTGTCTCATAGCCGAGCCCGCCGGTCGCGCCGGTGATGACGAAACGCTTTCCCGTCTGCTCGGCCATGTCGGCGCTCGTCCAGCCGCTCACCGGCTTCTCCCTTCTTCCATGACAGTCCGTCCTATCGTTCGGCTTCCCGTTCGTCCTGAGGAGCTGCCGAGCGGAGCGAGGTGGCGTCTCGAAGGACTGTTGTCCGCTTGGGGATCGCTGTTTGCAGCGACCGCTCCGGAGATGCTTCGAGACGGGCCTTCGACAAGCTCAGTCCCTCCTCAGCACGAACGGTTGATGTGGTTGGAACCCGAAAGTGACGAAGGTTGCGAACGTCTCGCCAGGAACGCAAATGCTTTCTTCGCGAAAGTGGTGGGACCGGCGGAGGCGATCGCGTTCACCTGTGCGCCGGCCTGTTGGGTTTCCTCCGTTCGTGTCGAGCGAAGTCGAGACACAGTGGTGCGAAGGCTTCTCGACTGCGCTCGAAGCGAACGGCGAGATATGGCGTCGGTATCCGCTTTCCAGCCGTCATTCCCGCGAAGGCGCGAATGACGGCGGAGATGCACGAATACCCTCACACAAAGCTGTAGGGGTCGACATCCACCGCAACGCGGGTTGACGCCTTCCACTGCACCCGGCCCAGCCACTCGCGGATCACGTCCTGCACATCGAGCGCGCGGCGGGCGTGGACGAGCAGGCGGTGGCGGTGGCGACCGCGCAGCATCGCGAGCGGGGCGGGGGCGGGACCGTAGACCTCCATCCCCTCCACCTTGGGCGCGGCATGGGCGATGGCCTGCGCGACGCCCCGCGCGGTGTCGGCTTCGGTGTCGCTGACGATGATCGCGGCGAACCGGCCAAAGGGCGGCGCATGCGCGGCTTTGCGCGCTTCGGTCTCGGTCTGGTAGAAGGCCTCGCTGTCGCCTGCGAGCAGCGCGGCGATCACCGGGGCGTCGGGCTGGCGGGTCTGGATGAATACGCGGCCCGGCTTTTCCCCGCGCCCCGCACGGCCCGACACCTGCACGATCTGCTGGAAGGTGCGCTCGGACGCGCGCAGGTCGCCGCCCTCCAGCCCCAGATCGGCGTCGATCACGCCGACCAGCGTCAGATTGGGGAAATGATAGCCCTTGGTGACGAGTTGCGTGCCGATGATGATGTCGATCGCACCCCCGGCCACGTCGCGGACGAACTCGGCGGCCTTGGCGGGCGACCAGAGCGTGTCGGAGGTGACGATGGCGGTGCGCGCCTCCGGAAAGCGCTGCGCTACCTCGTCGGCGATTCGCTCGACGCCGGGACCGCAGGCGACGAGGCTGTCGTCGGCATGGCATTCGGGGCACTCGTCGGGCGTCGGCATGACATGGCCGCAATGATGGCAGGCGAGGCGGCGCGTCAGGCGATGCTCGACCATCCAGGCGGTGCAGTTGGGGCACTGGAAGCGGTGGCCGCAATGGCGGCAGAGCGTCAGCGGCGCGAAGCCCCGGCGATTGAGGAAAAGGAGCGACTGCTCGCCCTTCTCCAGCGTCTCGGCCATCGCAGCGACCAGCGGCGGCGCGATCCAGCGCTGGCGTTCGGGTGGATGGACGGTCAGGTCGACGCCGATGATCTCCGGCATTTCGGCCCCGCCGAACCGCGCGGGAAGGCGGATTTCCTCATAACGGCCAAGCGCCACCTGATGCCGCGTCTCGATCGCCGGGGTCGCGGAGGCGAGGATGGTCGGGCAGCTTTCCATCATCGCGCGCATCACCGCGACATCGCGCGCATGATATCGGACCCCGTCCTCCTGCTTGAAGCTCGCCTCATGCGCCTCGTCTACGACGATCAGGCCCAGCGCGGCATAGGGCAGGAACAGCGCCGACCGCGCGCCGACCACCACGCGCGCCTCGCCGGTCGCGATGGCGCGCCAGGCGCGGCGGCGCTCCGACTGGCGAAGACCAGAATGCCAGGCGACGGGGATGCAGCCGAAGCGTGCCTCGAACCGCGCGAGGAACGGCTCGGTGAGCGCGATTTCGGGCAGGAGGACGAGGCACTGGCGGCCCACGCGCAGCGCTTCGGCCATCGCCTCGAAATAGACCTCGGTCTTGCCCGACCCGGTGACGCCGTCGAGCAGCACCGGCTGGAACGCGCGGTCGCGGACCAGTTCGCTCAGGCGAAGCGCGGCCGACTGCTGCTCGCCCGACAGGTCGACATGCGCGAAGCCGGGGTCCGGGACAGGGAAGGGGGTGTCGACGCTGATCTCCACAGCCTCCAGCGCGCCTTCCTTGACGAGACCGCGAATGACCGCGTCGGACACGCCGCCGATCGCCGCCAGTTCGCGGACCAGCCCCTGCCGGTCGCCGATCCGCTCCAGCGCCTGCTCGCGCTGCGGGGTCATGCGGACGGGTGCATGGCCGGTGGCGCGATACTCCAGCACCGTGCGCGCGCCGTCGAGCGCCGGGACCGAGGCGATGGCCATGCGCAGCACCGCGGCGGGCGGGGCGAGATAATAATCCGCTGTCCACTCGATGAGGCGGCGCAGCGGCGCGCCGATCGGCGGCACGTCGAGAACGCCGATCAGCGGGCGCAGCCGGTTGTCGCCGACCGCTTCTTCCTGCGGAAAGCTGCCCTCGTCCCAGGCGACGCCGACCACCTGGCGCGGTCCCAACGGCGCGATCACGACGCTGCCGGGTTCCACCGCCATCCCGTGCGGAATGCGATAGTCGAGCGGCCCAAGAGCGGCATTGAGGGTCAGGACGCGGACGCGGCTCATCTTTCGGGCTTATCGTGCATGGGCCCTCGCCGCTATAGCCACCGCGAGCGAGTCGGCCCCGCTCATCCGTCACCGCAGCGAAGGCTGGGGTCGCAGGAGGCAAGAGATGCCAGCCTTCGCTGGCATGACGTGCGGGGCCGACACACAAGGAGCAAAGCCATGAAATTCTTCGTCGATACCGCCGACACCGCCGAAATCCGCGATCTCGCCGCAACCGGCCTGCTTGACGGCGTGACCACCAACCCGTCGCTGATCGCCAAGTCGGGGCGCAAGTTCATCGAGGTGGTGGAGGAAATCTGCGGCATCGTCGACGGGCCGGTCTCGGCCGAGGTCGTCGCGCTCGATCACGAGACGATGATGAAGGAAGCCGTGATCCTCAGGAAGATTGCGTCCAATGTCGCGATCAAGGTGCCGCTGACCATCGACGGGCTCAAGACCTGCAAGGCGCTGAGCGAGGATGGCTGCATGGTCAATGTGACGCTCTGCTTCTCCGCCAACCAGGCGCTGCTGGCGGCCAAGGCGGGCGCGGCGTTCATCTCGCCCTTCGTCGGGCGTCACGACGACAATGGCTTCGACGGCATCCAGCTCATCCAGGACATCCGCATCATCTACGACAATTACGCGTTCGAAACCGAGATCCTGGCCGCGTCGCTGCGCCACCCCATCCACATCCTCGAATGCGCCAAGATCGGCGCCGACGTGATGACCGCGCCCCCCGCCGTCATCAAGTCGCTGTTCAACCACGTCCTGACCGAAAAAGGCCTCGCGACCTTCGCGGCGGACTGGGAAAAGACGGGCCAGTCGATCCTGTAAGTTGGATCAGGCGGGTTGCAGCTCCGCAAACGGCTGCAACTCGCCCAGCGCCGCGAGCGGATCGCGAAGCCGGGGATCGCGCATCGCCCGGAGGAACTCGCCATGCAGCGGGTGGCTCGGCATGAACACGGCGCGCTCGGCATATTCGGCGTTGGTGAACGTGCCCCAGTTGGTCAGGCGGAAAAAGCCGATCCGGTCCGCGCCATAGTGGCGGGCGAGGTCCACCGCGTCGCCCATCTCGCGAAAATTGTCGCGCTGGACCACGAAGGTCAGGTCGACGCGGTCGATCTTTCCGGCCGCGCGCAGCTCAGAGACGAACGCCAGATTGTCCTGCATGACAGGCCAGCGCGCGCCGCGGCGCAGCAGCTCGTGAGTCGGGCCGGTGGCGGCGTCGATGCTGATCCGCAAGAAGGCCACACGTCCGTGAAGCGCGGGGAAGCGGTCCCACTCGCGGCGGGTGAACAGCATGCCGTTGGTCATGATCTGGAACTTCAGGTCGGGATAGTCCTCCGGCCCCAGCCGCTCCATCAGCTTGCGGAAATTCTTGCTCGCGAACGGATCGCCCGCACCGGTGATGAAGACCAGCCGTGTCTCGCGCAACAGCGGCAGGATCGCTTGCTCCTGCAACGCATCGAAGCGCGCGCGCTTGACGGCATCGGCGGCGATTTTTTCCTTGCGACAGCTCGGGCATGACAGGTTGCACGTGTTATCGTAGGCCAGGTTGACGCGGTACGGCCCTTTCACCATCGCCGTCCGCTCCGTCTCGACGATTTCCCGCCAGTCGTTCGATGCCGCCGCGACCTCGGCCTTTGCCGGGAGCAGGTTGCCGCCGATCGCAGGGCAGGCGATCTTGTTGCAGTAGCGGAAGCTGCCGTCATGAATGCTGGCGCGGATGCTCTGGGCGGTGTCGGAGTTCCAGACATTCTCCCAGCTCTCTTCCGCCAGATTGCCGGCGGACGGCAGAACCCAGTTGGCGCAGCACAAATGGCTGGTGCCGTCGAGAACGTCGAGTACCTCGAACGGTGTCCGGCAGAACCGTCCGCCGAGGTCGTACATGGGGTTGCCGGGGTCGAGCAGCGATTTCACATGGAAGATGGCGCCCTGCACGAGCGTCACGAGGCTGTGGTCGATCGCCAGCGGTTCGAGTCGCCTCAGCGCCTCCTCGGGTGCTCCGGCGGCCGCTCGGCACAGTTCGCGCAGCACCGTGACGTGGAGCCTGAAGACGATCTCCATCCCCATTCGCCGGTCGAAGGCGTCGTGAATATCCGGCCGCGCCGCAACGATATCCGGCAGCATCGCCCAGAGTTCGGGATGGTCGAGGCAATCCATCACCTTGATGACCAGCGCATCCACCACCGCGTCGGGGCTTTCCATCAGGCGGCAGCGCAGCACGAGCGCGGCGCGGCGGAAACGATCGTTGAACCGCATGTGCTCGGCGCGCAGCAGCAGCGCGTCGGCCTCGGCGCGGCCGCCGGCGGCTGCCCCCAGCGCCGCGATCAGCAGGAGCGCACTGTCGTCGAGGTCGAGCGCACTGCCGCTGTCGTCGGGAAAGTTCGCGAGCCTCAGCAGGGTCGCCGCCGTGCGGGCGGTCGCGAAATCGAGAGCGGCGACGGTGGCGGCGACGAGCGCGCTGCACGGGTCCTGTTCGAGCACCTCCAGCATCTGGAACAGTGCCTCGATCAGCACCGGCTGGGCGTCCGGTCCGTCCGGCGCGATCCCGGCCTGTCGCAACCTGTCCAGTGCCGGAAGGACCGCCGCTAAGCCGCTGCTCGCGATAGCATCCATGGCTGCGGCAAGGACATCGTCCCCATCCGCGCGTACGAAGTCGACGCCTGCTTTCATGCCATTGCCCCCAAAGCCAGATTTGAGGGATCATGAAGAAAATTGGTTAACCAAGCATAACGAACGCCCCGAAATGGCGGCGGCGGTCGCGCTGGAGCCCTACCGCCCCAGGCTCCTCGGCGCAGGGTCGACCACGTTGATCGTGCCCGCGCCGATCTGCTGCACCTCCAGCGCGCGTTCGGCTATGCCGGCATTGGTGAAGCGGAAGGTGCCGTCGAGGCCCATGAAGCCGTCGCTGTCGGTCAGGCGGCTGGTGGGGAAGGGGCGGCCCATCGGCCAGTCCTGCGCGATGCGGGCGGCGAGCAGCACCGAGTCGTAGCCGAGCGTGGCGAGCCGGTAGGGCGCGCGGCTGTAGCGCGCGCGATATTTGGTCGCGAACTGGTTGTAGAGGCTGTCGCTCACGCTCGCGAACCACGCGCCGCGCATCGCGCTGCTCGCCGCGAGCGTGGTTTCGGTATTCCACAGCTCGGTACCCAGCAGCCGCGCCTCCGCGCCGCCATTGGCGCGTACCAGCGGTGCGGCCTGGAGCGCGATGCGGCCGGTGTCGGCGATCATCAGCGCGTCATAGCTCGACGACTGGGCCAGGCGCTTGACCGCTGCGGTCACCGACCCCGCCGAGCGGTCGAAGGATTCGAGCGCCACCACGGTCCCGCCGCTGTCGCGCACCGCGCGAAGGAAGGCATCGCCCGCGCGCTCGCCATAAAGCCCCTTGGGCACCAGCGCGGCAAAGCTCGTCGCGCCGTTCGAGCGGGCGTAGCGGACCACGCGCTCGACCGACTGGGTGGGGACGAAGCCCATGATAAAGGCGCCATTGCCCGCGACGCCGACATCGTTGGAATAGCTGATGACCGGAACGCTCGCGCCGCGTGCGACGGGCGAGACGAGCCGGACATCGTCGGCGGTCAGCGGTCCGAGGATCAGCTTCGCGCCTTCGGCCACGGCCTTGCGCGCGGCGGCGGCGGCCCCGCCAGCGGCGGCGGTGTCATAGGTGGTGATGCGCAGCTTTTCGGTGCGGGTGTCGAGTAGCGCCATGGTCGTGGCGTCGGCGATCGAGCGGCCGACATTGGCGTTCGTCCCGCTCATCGGCAGCAGCAGCGCAACGCGGTGCCGCTCGGTGTCGGTGGGCAGCGGGGCGATGACGTCGGCGTCGGTCTGCGCCGGGGGCGGGGGCGGCAGATTCTTGCCGGCGTCGGGGATCATCTTGCACCCCGCCAGCGCGAGCAGCCCGGCCACGGCCATCCAGCGAAGGCCGCCGCGCCAAAACTGCGCTTGCCCGTGGCCTGTGCTCTCTGTCATTGCTCCTGCCATGGGTTCTCAATCCGCCTCTTCATCCTTGGAGCCCGGCCTATACATTGTCGCGGGGCCGATCGGCAACTTATCCGACCTCAGCCCGAGAGCGGCGGAAATCCTTTGTAATGCGGATGTTATCGCGGTGGAGGACAGCAGGGTGTCGGCCAGGCTGCTTCGCCATGCCGGCTCCGACCGGCCGATGGTCCCCTATCACGACCACAGCAAGGAGGGCGTCCGCCGCCATCTGATCGAACGGATGGCGACCGAGGCGGTGGCGCTGCTGTCGGATGCGGGCACGCCGCTGATCTCCGATCCCGGCTATAAGCTTGTGCGCGAGGCGCGGGCGGCGGGGCGGCATGTGACGACCGCGCCCGGCCCCTGCGCGGCGATCGCGGCGCTCAGCATGTCGGGGCTGCCGACCGACCGCTTCCTGTTCCTCGGCTTCCTGCCGCCCAAGGACAAGGCGCGCGGCGATGCGCTGGCGGAGGTGGCGCGGCTCCGCGCGACGCTGGTCGCCTATGAGAGCGGCCCCAGAACCGCAAAGACGCTGGCGGCGATGGCGGATGTGCTCGGCGACCGCGAGGCGGTGGTGGCGCGCGAGATCAGCAAGGCGTTCGAGGAGGTCGCGACCGGCACGCTGGGCGAACTGGCGGCGCGCTACGCCGATGCCGCTCCACGGGGAGAGATCGTCATCATCGTCGGGCCGCCGGGGGACGAGCCGGTCGAGGCCGACCCCGGCGCTGTCGACGCCGCGCTGGTCGAGGCGATGGCACGGCTGCCCGCGTCCAAGGCGGCGGGCGAGGTGGCGAAACGGTTCGGCCTCGACCGGCGGTCGCTTTACGAGCGTGCGATGGAACTGAAGGACCAATGACGCCGCGCGCGCCCCGGCGGGTCGCTGCCGAGCGGCGCGGGCGGCAGGCGGAACGGCTGTGCGCCTGGTGGCTGCGGCTGAAGGGCTGGTCGATCGTCGATCGCCGGGTCAGGACGGCTGCGGGCGAGATCGACCTGATCGCCCGGCGCGGCAACATGGTCGCCTTTGTCGAGGTCAAGGCGCGTGCCGACGAGGCGGGGCTGGATCTCGCCATCGACGAGCGGCGGCTGGCGCGGGTGGCGGCGGCGGCGGAGAGCGTGGCGCATATCTATTGCGCGCCCGGCGACGACATGCGGATCGACGTCATGCTCCTTGCGCCGGGGCGTCCGCCGCGCCATCTGGCGAACGTCTGGCACGGGGGGTAGGTCTCCACGCGCGCCAGTGCCATTCAGCCGTTCGGGCTGAGGAGCCATTGAGCTTGCCGAAATGGCGTCTCGAAGCCCTTCGAGACGGGACCTCGGCTTCGCTCGGCCCCTCCTCAGGGCGAACGGTGCCGCAGCGGAGTTTGCCCATGTCCCTCAAAGTCGCGATGCAGATGGACCCGATCGAAAGCCTCAACATCGCGGGCGATTCGACCTTTGCGATCATGCTGGCGGCGCAGCGGCGGGGACATCGGCTTTTCCATTACGAGCCCGATCATCTGACCTGGACCGGCGACCGACTGTACGCGCAGGCGCGCGAGGTGATGGTGCAGCGGGTTGAGGGCGATCATTACCGCTTCGGGGAGAGCGTCCGGCTCGACCTCGGCCGCGATGTCGATGTGGTGTGGATGCGGCAGGATCCCCCCTTCGACCTCAGCTACACCACCGCCACCCATCTGCTCGAGCGAATCCAGGGCGAGACGCTGGTGGTGAACGACCCCGCTGCGGTCCGCAACGCCCCCGAAAAGCTGTTCGTGCTCGACTATGCGCGCTTCATGCCGCCGACGATGATCACGCGCAGCCTCGACGAAGCGCGCGCGTTCCTGCGGGAGCATGGAGAGATCGTCGTCAAGCCGCTTTACGGCAATGGCGGCAAGGCGGTGTTCCACATCGGCGGGAACGGCGCGAATCTCGCAAGCCTCGTCGAACTCTTCGCGCACACATGGGTTGAACCGTTCATGGTTCAGGCGTTCATCAAGGATGTCGCATCGGGCGACAAGCGGATCGTGCTGGTCGACGGAGACGTGGTCGGCGCGCTCAACCGCATTCCCGGCGCGGGCGAGATACGCTCGAACCTGGCCGTGGGCGGTACCGCGGCCAAGACCGACCTGACCGAGGAAGAGCGCGCGATCTGCGCCGCGCTCGGCCCCGAACTCAAGGCGCGGGGCCTGCTGTTCGTCGGCATCGACGTGATTGGCGGCAAGTGGCTGACCGAGATCAACGTGACATCGCCGACCGGCATCGTTGCGATCGATGCGTTCGACGGCATCGACACGAGCGCGATGATCTGGGACGCCGTCGAGGCGCGGCTCACCGCCCGCGCGGGCGTACGGGCATGAGGCGCGCTTGACCGACTGGGTCGTCAACCTGATCGATGGCGGCGGCTATTGGGGGATCGCTCTCCTGATGGTGCTGGAGAATGTGTTTCCGCCGATCCCGTCGGAACTCATCATGGGCATCGGCGGCATCCGCGTGGGGCAGGGGCGGATGGAGATGATCCCGCTGCTGTTCGCCGGGACCGTGGGGACCACGATCGGCAATTACGTCTGGTACTGGTTCGGGCGAAAGGTCGGCATGCATGGCCTCAAGCCGCTGGTGAAGCGCTTCGGCCGTGTGCTGACGCTCGACTGGCGCGACATCCGGCGGCTCAATGTGTTGTTCCGGCGGCACGGGCCGATGATCGTCTTCGTCTTCCGCTTCATGCCCGCGATGCGCACGATGGTGTCGCTGCCCGCCGGGCTGTTCAGGATGGGCGCGATCCGCTTTCTTGTCTGGACCTTTGTCGGCGCGCTGATCTGGAATATCCTCCTTGCCGGCGCGGGATACTGGCTGGGGAGCCGCTTTGCCGAGATCGACACCTGGCTCGGCCCCGCCTCGACCGCCGTGCTGGTGCTGGCGGCGGTTGGCTACGCCTATCGGCTGATCACCTGGCGGCCCTGCGAGGAAGAGCGGGCGCGGTAAGCCCTCGACCGCACGTCACCCCTCCGCGCGCGGATGGGCATGCCGGTACACGTCGAGCAGATGCGCGGCATCGACCTGCGTGTAGATCTGCGTCGATGACAGGCTGGCGTGACCGAGCAGTTCCTGGAGCGAGCGCAGGTCCGCGCCCCGGCCGAGCAGATGCGTGGCAAAGCTGTGGCGCAGCGCATGCGGGGTCGTCCGCTCCGACAGCCCCAGCCGCCGCCGCGCGACGCGTACGCTGGCACGGATGATCCCGGCATTGAGCGGCCCGCCGCGTGCCCCGCGAAACAGCGGCGCGTCGGCGGCCGGCGTGAAGGGGCACGCCTCCGCATAGGCCACTATCGCCTCGCGCACCTGGGGCAGCAGCGGGACGATCCGCGTCTTGCCGCGCTTGCCGGTGACCCGCAGTGCCTCGGGTGGGGGGAGGGCCGCCCCGGTCAGCGAAAGCGCCTCCGATATGCGGAGCCCCGCGCCGTAGAGGAGGAGGAGCACCGCCCAGTCGCGCGCACCGATCCACGGTTCGCGCGCGCCGTCGGCGACCTCGCCCGCCAGTTCGACGACATCGTCGGGCGCGACAGGACGGGGTACGCCCGGCTTGACGCGAGGCCCGCGAAGCACCGGGACGCGCGCGTCCTCTCCGCCGACGAAGCGGAGGAAGGTGCGAAGCGCCGACAATTCGCGCGCGGCGGACGCATTGCCGATCCCCTCGGCCCGGCGCGCGGCGAGATAGGCGCGCAGGTCCGATGCGGCGAGCGAGCCGAGCGCTGCGCGGTCTGCCGGTCCGGTTTCCGCCAACCAATCGAGAAAACGTTCCGCCGTCGCCATATAGGCGCGCACCGTATGCGCCGAGCGTCGCCGGTCGAGCGCGAGATGGTCGCGCCAGGCGGCGAGCAGGTCAGTGGCCGCAGACATGAAGGGACGTTGCTCCGCGATTGATCGTTGCGCATGAAGCGCGTATAGCGCCATCCTCGATTGAAGTGGCGGCCCCTCGTCGGCCGCCATTTTCCGTTTCTGCGAGGTTTTTCCACGCTGGCTGTTGAAAGGAAAGCCGGATCATGTCGACGCCCTCCATCTCTCCCCTGATGCCCGTCTATCCCCGGTGCGGCGTGCGTCCGGTGCGAGGCGAGGGCTGCTATTTGATCGGCGAACGCGGCGAGCGCTATCTGGACTTCGCCAGCGGCATCGCGGTCAATGCGCTGGGCCATGCCCATCCGGTGCTGGTCAAGGCGATTGCGGATCAGGCCGCGACGCTGATGCATGTGTCGAATCTCTACGGCAGCCCGCAGGGCGAGGCCTATGCGCAGAAGCTGGTCGACGCCACCTTCGCCGACACGGTGTTCTTCACCAATTCGGGCGCGGAAGCCGTCGAGTGCGCGATCAAGACCGCGCGCCGCTATCATTATGCCGGCGGCCGGCCGGAGCGGCACACGCTCATCACCTTCAACAACGCCTTTCACGGGCGGACGCTGGGCACCATCTCGGCGACCAACCAGCCCAAGATGCGCGACGGGTTCGAACCGCTGCTGCCCGGTTTCGCCTATGCGCCGTTCAACGATCTCGACGCCGCGCTGGCGCTGGTCGACGGGAATACGGCGGGCTTCATGGTCGAGCCGATCCAGGGCGAGGGCGGCATCACGCCGGCAAGCGATGCGTTCATGCGGGGGCTGCGCGATTATTGCGACGCGCACGACCTGATGCTGGTGCTGGACGAGGTGCAGGCGGGCTTCGGCCGGACCGGCAAGCTCTACGCCTACGAGCATTACGGCATCACCCCCGATATCATGGCAAGTGCCAAGGGCATCGGCGCGGGCTTTCCGATGGGTGCGTGCCTGGCCACCGCAAAGGCCGCGCGCGGCATGGTGGCGGGCACCCATGGATCGACTTATGGCGGCAATCCGCTCGCGATGGCGGTGGGCGAGGCGGTGCTCGGCGTCGTCACCGGCGACGGTTTCCTCGACCATGTCACCGCCATGGGCGAGCGGCTGCGGGCGAGCCTGGAACAGCTCATCCCCAATCATGACCATCTGTTCGATCTGGTGCGCGGCAAGGGGCTGATGATCGGCCTCAGGCTCAAGATCGAAAGCCGCGACTTCGTGGCGCATCTGCGCGACAATCACGGTCTGCTGACGGTGTCGGCGGGCGACAATGTCGTGCGCATCCTGCCACCGCTGATCGTCGACGAAAGCCATATCACGGAGTTCGTCGAGAGACTGTCGGCGGGCGCTGCGAGCTACAAGATGCCGGAGGCGGCGTGATGGCGCGGCGTTTCCTGAATCTTGCCGACGCGGGCGGGGACGCGATCGCCGCGATCATCGCCGACGCGATCGACCGCAAGGCGGCGCGGGCGGCGATGCCGCGCGGTACGCCCGACGCCGACGCGCCGCTCGCCGGACGGACGCTCGCCATGGTGTTCGAGAAGAACTCGACCCGGACCCGGGTGTCGTTCGACATGGCGATCCGCCAGCTCGGCGGCAGCGCGCTGATCCTCGACGCGGGCACCACCCAGCTCGGCCGGGGAGAGACGGTCGCCGACACCGCGCGCGTGCTGGGCCGCATGGCCGACGCGATCATGATCCGCACCGACGACCATGCCAAGGCGGAGGAAATGGCAGCCTATGCGGGCGTGCCGGTCATCAACGGCCTGACCGACCTGTCGCATCCGTGCCAGATCGTCGCCGATCTGATGACGGTGATCGAACATGGGCTGGCGCTTCCGGGCAGCCAGTGGGCGTGGCTTGGCGACGGGAACAATGTCCTCCATTCCATCATTGAGGCGGCGGGGCTGATGAGGTTCGACCTCAGGATCGGCTGCCCCGACGGCTATGCGCCCGAGGATGGGTTCATCGACCGGGCGCGCGCCGCCGGCTCCACGATCGTGCTGTCCGAAGACCCGTCGGAGGTGGCGCGCGGTGCCGACGTCGTCGTCACCGACACCTGGGTTTCGATGGGGCAGGCGCATGCGGAGGAAAAGCTGGCGGCGATGATGCCCTATCAGGTGACAGACGCGCTGATGGCGCTCGCGAAGCCCGACGTGCGCTTCCTCCATTGCCTGCCCGCGCATCGCGGCGAGGAAGTGGTGGACAGCGTCATCGACGGGCCGCGGTCGCTGATCTGGGACGAGGCCGAAAACCGTCTGCACGCGCAGAAGTCGATCCTCCTCTGGGCATTCGGGGTGCTGGCATGAAGCGCGCGCAGGCGTCGACGGTGATCGACGCCGACACCGCGATCGGATTCATCGTGCCGGGCCGCAATGTGCGCGGCCGGCTGGTGCGGCTCAACGACGTCATGGACGATGTGCTGTCGGCGCACGCCTATCCTCCGGTGATCGCGCATCTGGTGGCCGATGCGCTGGTGCTCGCCGCTCTGCTCGGCACAATGCTGAAGGACGAGAACGGCCAGCTCACGCTTCAGGCCCAGACCGAAGCGGGCGTCGTGTCGCTGCTCGTTGCCGATTTCAAGGACGGTGCGGTACGCGCCTATGCCGACTTCGATCCCGACCGGCTCGGCGAGCTCGGCGAGGCGCCGTCGCTCACGGCGCTGCTCGGCAAGGGTTTTCTCGGCATCACCTTCGACCTCGCGTCGAGCGGCGAGCGCTATCAGGGGATCGTCCCGATCGAGGGCGAGTCGCTGGCGCAGGCCGCCGAATTCTACTTCGGCCAGTCCGAACAGGTGCCCAGCGTCGCCCATATCGCCGTGCGGTTTCACGACGGCCAATGCTGTGCCGCCGGCATGCTCGTCCAGCACATGCCGGAAGGCGAGGTGGGGCGCGAGCGTCTGCATGTGCGCCACGACCATCCCGACTGGGAACACGCGATGGCGCTCGCCCGGACCCTCAGCGATCAGGAACTGACCGCGCCCGACCTGTCGATGCGCGACATCGTGTGGCGGCTGTTCCATGAGGAAGGCGAGATTCGCGTCACCGAGGAGCGGCCGCTGGTCAAAGGCTGCCGCTGCAATGTCGCCCATTACCGCAGCGTTCTCGGCCAGTTTCCCGCGGAGGATCAGGCCGACATGGCCGATGAAAACGGGATCATCAGGGTCGACTGCAAATTCTGCTCGCGCGACTTCGCGATCGCACTTGGCGACCTGTGATCGCGCCCATGCCTTGAAAGCGCGCTGGTCAACGGCCATCTGGGATAGAATGACAGCATAGCACGTCGGATCGTTGCCGCTGCCTGTTGTCAACAAGATGGTAAGTGAAATTCCAACCGTTTCGCTTGTGTGATATTCATCCTGGCACGTGTCCGGGAAGGAAGGCGTTGAACATGATTCGGGCGGCGGTGGGGCTATTACTGGCTTCGATCCTTTGGGCCGGTGGTCCTGCGACGGCGAACACGCGGCCGGCGCCGGTGCGCGCGCTCCAGACTGTCGAGCCGGGCGAGTGGTTGCTGCATGAGCGCGGCTTGCCGGCGGGTGGCGATCGAATCTGTGTCAGCGACCTTGCGGTGCTTCTCCAGCCCCGGCATCCGGGAGAGGCGTGCGACCGCTTCATCGTGGACAATCAGGCCGACCGCGCCACGGTGACCTATCAGTGCCGCCGTTCCGGCCATGGGCGCACCGATATCCGCGTGGAAACGCCGCGCCTCGTCCAGATCCGCTCGCAGGGGGTCGCCGGGGGCGAGCCGTTCGAGCTGGATATCGAGGCGCGCCGTATCGGGGCATGCAGCTCGCTGGCGGCACGCAAATAGGCACCATCCTGCTCGCCAAGCGGATCACCATCCGCTAACCGGCGCCGCATGACCGCATTCAAGTCCGGCGATCCCACCACGCTCAACCGCCTGTACGGCCGGCAGTCGGGGCATAAGCTGCGGCCCGCGCAGCAGGACCTCGTCGATCGCCTTCTCCCCGCCATCGCCGTACCGGAGGAGGGCGCGCTGTCGAGCACCGTCCTGTTCGGCGACGACCGGCCGCTGCATTTCGAAATCGGTTTCGGGGCGGGGGAGCATCTGGCCTATCGCGCCGACCTGTTGCCCGATCACGGCCTGATCGGATGCGAACCGTTTCTGAACGGCGTGGTCGGCGCGCTCGGCCATGTACGCGACAAGGCGCTGACCAACGTGCGGCTCCACATGGGCAATGCGCTCGACATATTGTCGCGCCTGCCCGACGGCGCGCTCAGCTTCGTCTATCTCCTCCATCCCGATCCCTGGCCCAAGGCGCGCCATGCCAAGCGGCGGATGATGAACCCCGGCCCGATCAGCATGATCGCCGCCAAGCTGAAGCCGGGCGGCGAGTTCCGCTTCTCGACCGACCACCCGGTCTATCTGCGCTGGGCGTTGATGCAGATGGCCGGCCGCGCCGAGTTCGAGTGGCTTTGCGAGCGCCCCGAACAGTTCCTGATCCGTCCCGGCGGCTGGCCCGAGACGCGCTACGAGGCCAAGGCCCGGCGGCAGGGACATGAGGTGTGGTATTTTCGTTTCAGACGGAAGTAGGTCCATGACCTGCTGACAGCATATGGCCCCAACCGACCTCCTTTCCATCATCATCAATGCCGTGGCCCTTGGCGTAGGGTTGCTCGGCATTGCGACCTTGGTTCTTCAACCGCGAATGGGAGCATTGCCGGACCATAGGCGAGCGCTGATTGCGCTTCTGGCAATTCTGACGTTCGACTCCGCCTCGTCGATCGTCGATCTGTCCCCGCTCGCCCGCATCGTGCCGCAGACAAGCGCTCTGGGCTATCTGTTCTGGCCGTGGATACCGGTCTGTCTCTGGGGTTATGTCAATGGTCTCACCCGCCCGGAGCCGGTTGGCCCCATGGCGGGCAGAGGGCATTTCGTGATCGCGGCCATCGGCACCTTGTGTCTGGTGCCGTTCCTGCTGCTGCCGGGCAGCGACAAGATCGCGATCGCGGATGGCACGCTGAAGCCCGCGACGATTCAGCACCTCCTTACGGCTGTGGGCATCATCCTGTTCATGCTGCTCTGGATCGGCCACATGCTGGCGGTCGCCGCTCTGATCGCGCGGCGACTTACCGCCCATCGTCGGCGGATGCGCGACTATCTGTCCGAAACCTCGGCGGTTGATCTGCGCTGGCTGGACGGCTTCATGCTGTTCCTGGCCATCGCCATAGGGACCGCGATTGCCGACAATCTCCTGTCGACCGCCGCTGGTTTCGAGCTGCTGGGCACTATCGGAGCAGCCGTGGCGGAGGGGTTGATTCTTGTCGGACTGGTCTTGTTCGGGATGAGCCAGCAGCGTGTCGTTCCGCAATGGGCCAATGAACCCGACGATATGAAAGAGGACGACCCTGTCCCGCAGGCCGAAGAGCCGCGCTACGCGCGCTCATCCCTTTCGGCGGAGGATTGCGCGGCCATCATCCGTCGGCTGGATGTCGTGATGGAAAAGGATCAGCCGTGGCGCGAACCTTTCCTCAATCTCAAAATCCTGTCCGAACGGATTGCGACCAAGCCCTATTATGTGACGCAGGCACTCAACACCGTGCTGATGCGCAACTTCTACGACTATGTGAACGGATGGCGCGCGCGTGCCGCCGCGCACCTCCTCGAGACCACCGACGCCACGGTGCTCAGTATCTGCGAGGATGTCGGCTTCAATTCCAAGTCGACCTTCAACAGTGTCTTTCGCAAGGAGATGCAGACCACGCCGACCATGTACCGCCAGAAAAGCCGGGTTCCCGCGCCGGACTAGACGTACGCGCCGCGCGGCTCGGACGACGCTCAGGCAGCGCTCGGTCAGGGAAAGGCCTCTCAGCCAGAGGAGCTTTCCACCCCATGTTCCGAACCATCCATTCCACCCGTCTTCCCCTGATCGCCATTGCCGCGACGCTGCTCTCCGCCTCGCCTGCCGCAGCGCGGAACGACCATTATTTTGGCGATTCCGATCTGGAGCAGGGCAATTTCCAGATCGTGGCGGGGCAGACCTCCGCTGAGCGGGCACCCTATTACTGCGCGGGCGGCTTGTGCCGCGATTCGAATGGCCCCGTCTGGGCCGAACGACTGACGCCGGGACTGCAGGCGTCGCTGGCCGCGACCGAGCCCTTCGCATCGCTGAACTTCGCGGTCTCAGGCGCACATATGACCGGCCGGGGCGACGACGGCCTGCCCGTGGCGACGGGTGTTGCGACCCAGATCGCGTTGTTCGGCGCCTTGCAGGATCGCGGAGATATCGCGGTTCAAACCACCGACCGCTTTTTCATCCACGCCGGCACCAACGACATGCTGCGTATTCTGGAAGGGGAAGATCCGGCGCTGGTGCAGGCGGACGTTGTGGCCGCAGTGCAGGACCATGTTTCGACGCTGGCGGCGCGGGGGGCGCAGACGATCGTCGTTTCGCGGGTGCAGCCGGTCCAGTCTCTGCCGTTTCTGGCGGGGGACGACCTAGCCGGGCTGCGTAGTCAGGCGACCCAGTTTGTTGCGGCGACGAACAGCGATATTGCCGCGACGCTCGGCAGCCTCAAGGCGACGCTTCCGGGCGGCACCAACATTGTGCTGGTCGATCAGCCCGCATTTTTCGAGCATTTGCGCGCGAGCTACACGAAGCTCGGATTTTCGGATTTCGACACGGCCTGTTTCGACCCTGCCACCGGCTCGCTGTGCTCCGATGATCCGGCTCAGCAGAACCGTCATGTCTTTTTCGACCCCAATCATTTGTCCGCTGCCGGCCATGCTCTGCTGGCGGACTGGGTCCGCGCCACGCTCGCCGGCGCGTCAGGCGACGCATCCCGAAGCGCGGGACGGATGAGCGACGCCTTGGCAAGCAGCGGCAACCGCATCGCCGCCGAGACCGAGGCGGCCCGTCGTCTGATGGACGGGCAGACCGGCAAGCCCTTCCTGTTCGCCGCACCGATCATCGCGACGTCGCGTTACCGGGATGAAGCGGCTGCGGCCCTGAGGCTTCGCCAGACGGGAGGGCTGTTCGGCCTGCAATTGCCGCTCGGTCGCAGCGGCTACGCCATGGTTTCGGTCGCCCGGCTGGAGCAGGACGCGCACGTGGGCAACCGCGACGCGTTTGCGACCCACGAATGGGCGATTACGGGCGGCGCGGGCCTGACGCTGGGCTTTGCGGACATCATGGTTCACGGCAGCTTTGCGCGGCCGCGGATCAGAGACTTCCGGCGGGATACAGGGGCCATGGGGCTGGTCGCGACCGCCCGCCATGTGGACGCGGAACGCTCTTCCGTGGGCGTGGGCGCTAAGCTGGTGCATCATTGGGGCGACCTCCAGCTCAGCGCGCGCGGTCGACTCGACTATACCCACGTCCGCGTGGACGGGTTTTCGGAGGGCGATGCCAGAGGTCTGGCTTTGCGATATGACCGCCAGTCCTTTGGTGCGGTATCGCTGGAAACAGCGACCCGTCTGAACCTTGTTTCGATACCCAGCCCCAGTAGCCTGAAAATCGCGCCCTATGTGCAGCTCAGCGATCGTTCGCGGCTGAGCGGGGCACGTCATGCTGTAACATCCACTTTGATCGACAACATCGCCGATAGCGCCAGCCTGAAGATCGGCCGGCTGAGCGACACTGGTCTGCGCCTGGGCGGCGGCATGGACGTCAGCATCGGGACACGGGTGCGGCTCGACCTTGCCTATGACCATGCCATCGATGGCAGCAGCAGCGGGAGCCACAGCGCGTCGGTGCGTCTGGCAGTCTCTTTCTAAGGGGGGGGAGGACAGGATGACCCTCAGGATCCTCCATCTTGCGACGGTGCTGGTTGCCGCTCTGGTACCGGCACCCGGCGCGGCCAGGGCACAAGGCAGCCCCACCGTCGTGTTCGAATCGGGCCTGGGTGACGGTGCCAAGGTCTGGCGCAAGACGATCGATGCCCTGCCAGAGGGCGCTGCCGTTTTCGCCTATGACCGCCCAGGTTACGGAAAAGAGCCCCAGGTCGCGACACCGCGTGACCCCTGCACCATTGCGGCCGAATTGCGCGGCAGGCTCGCGGCTGCAGGGCGATCGCCTCCCTTCGTGCTCGTCGGGCATTCACTGGGCGGTCAATATGCCTACGCATTTGCACGGCTCTACCCGAAGGACGTCGCCGGTCTCATCCTGGTCGATGCGACCCCGCCGGGGCACTGGCAGGCGTTGAAAACCGGGCTCCCCGACGCTGCGTCGCTTTTGCGCCTCATGAAGGCAATCGTGTTTTCGAGGACGATGCGTCGGGAATTCGATGCGCAGGAACAGTGCCTGTCCGAACTCCCGCAGACTCCTCTGCCGTTTCCAGCGCGCGTTCTGGTCAGCACGCGGCCGGAGCCGGCTGGGGGACAAAAAATGCTGGAAATCAACCGTTCGCTTTCTGACGCATGGCTGAAGCTGACGGGTGCCGCCGCATTGGAACCGGTTGCGGGGGCGGGTCACTATATCCAGCGCGATCGACCCGTCGTCGTTGCCGAGGCCATTGCCTCGCTCAGCCAGTGAAGCGAAGCCCGATCCAGAAGGTCTGCGGCGTGCCGAGATCGACCGATCCACCTGCGTTGCGCGTGACAACGGCCTCATCGAACAGGTTTTCGACGCGGCCGACGATCCGCAGCCCGTCGGTGAGGGGGAGGCTCGCGACGGCATCGACCGTGACGGCGTCGTCGAGGGCGTCGGTCTGCAGATCGTCCTCGAACTGGCGCGACACATAGCGCAGCGTGGTGGCGAGCAGCGGGCCGGCGTCGCGCGACCAGCTCAGCGTTGCGCTCGCGCTGTGCGCCGGGCTCTGTGCCGGGCGGAGGCCGTCGAAGGGCTGGCCGGGTTCCGAGACGCGGGCGTGGCTGTAGGCGTAGGAGGCACTGACCCCGAACGCGCCCAGCGCGGCGGACGCGGTCAGCTCCACGCCCTTGGCGACGATCGCCTCGACATTCTGCCTCTTGCGCAGGTTGGTCGCGACGGTGACGTTGGCGATGGCGTTTTTCAGGCGATTGTAGAACAGCGTCGCGCCGAGCGAGATTCCCGGTGCGGGGCGGAGGTCCAGACCAGCTTCCACGCCCTCCAGCCGCTCCGGCTCCAGTCCGGCGTTGGCCTCGGTGCGGACGGGAAATACAGTGAAGGGCCGATAGAGCTCGTTCGGCGTCGGAAGGCGGAACCCGGTGTAGGCCGCAGCGCGAAGGTCGAGCGCCGGGCCGGCGTGGAACAGCGCGCCGACCCGGCCGGTCGCTTCCCAGCCGTCGCGGTCGGAAAACTCCGTGCGTGTCACCGACGATCCCGACGCGTTGGCGGTCTGGAAGAATCCCTCGCTGATCGACCAGTAATCGGCGCGGACGCCGCCGGTGAGGACGAGAGGGCCGCCGGGGCCGCCAACGGTCCAATCGTCCTCGACGAAGACACCGAAGCTGGTCTGCTCGCCGCCCGCCGCGCGCCGCGCGGTGACGCCGGCGGCGTTGTAGGCGTCCTCGAACATCGTGCCCGACGCCCGGCGGACATCACCGCCGACCCGAAGCACATGGGCTTCGCCGACCGGCGGGCGAAGCTCGACCTTGCCGCCGATTCCGGTCGAGGGGGTGTGGCGCTGGTCGAGTGTCTTGAGAAAGCCGGTCGCGCTGATGACGATGTTGGAGAAGTTGCGCGCCTGGACATAGGCCAGCGCGTCGACCTGCCACGCGCCCCGCGACAGGAAACGGATGCTCGCATCCTGCCCCTCGCTCAGTGAATCCGCGCCCCGGAAGCGCAGCGTCCGCTCGTCGCGGAACAGCGTCGCGCGCGCCTGGACTTCGGCGGCGTCGGAAACGGGAGCCACCACGCGCAGGTTGGTCGACCAGGAATCATAGGCGGCGGGGACGGTCGCCGCGCTGCGCTGTGCGGGCGGGGTGGTCAGAAAACCGTCGCCACGGTCCCAGCGGCCCGACAGCGATACAAACCCCGCACCCACATCGGGCGAGAAGCTGGCGGCCAGTTCGGTGGCGTCACGGCTCCCGTAAGAGGCGCTGCCGCTCAGCACGGGCAGCTCGTCGCGGCCCGCGCTCGCCAGTTCGATCGTTCCCGCCACCGCACCGGCGCCGAACGCACCGCTGCCACCGCCGCGAGTCACGCGGATCAGCGACAGCCGGTCGGGCACCAGAGCGGAGAAGGGGATATAGCCGAAAAAGGGGTCCGCCATCGGCACGCCGTCGAGGAGCACCAGCGTCCGGCTCGACGCATTGCCGCCGAGCGCGCGCAGCGTCGCGCCCTGTGCCGACGGATTGGCCGAGCGACTGTCGGAGCGGCGGAACTGCTGGAAGCCCGCGACATCGCCCAGAACGCCCTCGATGCGTCCCGAAGGGCTGTTTTCCAGACGCTCCCGATCGATATAGGTCGAGCCGTAAGCCGGGGTGCCGGGGGGTAGGGGAAGTCCCTTGCCCAGCACCAGGATATCCTCGGAGGAAGGCGCGCTCGTCGTGGATTCCTGAGCCACTGCAGGTCCGGCGATTGCCAGCGCAGCCGTTCCTATCACCAATGCCCGCTTTATCGCCATCTAAACCCAGCGCCCTTTGTCCGTCACATGAAAAGGGCGGCATCCCGGCCAGGATGCCGCCCCCCAAGGGTCCATATCGGCTATCGGGTCAGAAGCACAAGGCCGCCTACTCGCGAAGCGCCCCGTCGCGGATGCGGATCAGCGGGCCGAGGATATAGTCGAGGATCGTCTGGCGGCCGGAGCTGATGTTCACCTCCGCCGTCATGCCGGGGATGACCGGCTTGTCGGTTCCGAACGAACTGGTGTCGGCGCGGAGCCGGACGCGGTAGAAGCTCTCGCCCTTCGGGTCCTGGATGACGTCGGCGGAAATATCGGTCACGCGGCCTTCCAGCCCGCCATAGATCGACGAGTCATACGCCGAGATTTTGATCGATGCCGGCAGGCCGGGCCAGATATTGCCGCGGTCGCGCGGCGCGACGCGCGCCTCGACCATCACCAGCTTGTCGACGGGGACGATTTCGGCGATCGCATCGCCGCCGCGAACGACGCCGCCAATGGTCTGGATCGACAGCTTGTTGACGATGCCCGCCATGGGCGCGCGCACTTCCTCGCGATTGGCCTTGTCCCTGGCGGCGCCGAACTGCTCGTCGGCCTTGGCCAGTTCGAGGCGGAGCTGCGAGGCCTTTTCCTTCGTCTCCTGCATTTCGCTCGTCCACACCTCGTTGCGGCGCGCGGCCGATTCGCCGAGCTGGGCGGCCTTCTGCGGGATCTGGTTATCGACATCGGCGATGCGGGTGCGCAGCGACAGCAGCGCGGCGCGCTTGTCGAGCACTTCGCGTTCGGAGATGGCGTCCTCGGCATAAGCGCGTTCAAGCTTGCCGAGCTGTTCGAGCATCAGCATCTCTTCCTTGCGCAGATTGGCGCGGCGCTGCTGGAGCGACGTGATCTCGGCGCGCTGCGCGCGGGCCTGCTGGTCGATGATGCCGGTTTGCTGGCCGCGCTGGGCACGGCGGGAGTTGAACAGTGCTTCCTCGCTCGCGGCGATCTCCGGCGCGGCGCGCGCGAGGTCGGCGGGAACGACGAAGGTCGACGCGCCGCTGACTTCGGCTTCCATGCGCGCGAGGCTGATCTTCTTGGCGACGACTTCGGTTCGCGCGTTCTGGAATTCGGCGCCGGTATAGGCATTGGCGATGCGCATCAGGAGCTGGCCCTTGGCGACGCGCTGGCCCTCGTGGACCAGGATTTCGGAGACGATGCCGCCTTCGAGATGCTGGACGACCTGATTCTGCACCGACGGCAGCACGCGGCCCTGCCCGCGAGTCACCTTGTCGACCGAAAAGAACGATGCCCACAGCAGGAATGCCACCACCAGCGCGCTCAGCATGATGAGCAGGCGGCCTTGCGTGTCGGACCGCAGCCGCGCGCTCCATGGCGCGACGCCGGCGATGCTGGCCGATGCAACGGGCATGTTGCCGGCGAGGGCGAGACGCGCGTCGCGGCCGCCCACATCCTCGAACAGGCTGGCCCCGCCCAAAGCGCAAATGATCCGGTCACGCAGGCTATCGAGTTTCATCACTGTCCCCGGTCGAATTCTCGGGCCCGCGTTTACCAATGCTTATCCTTAATATTGTTTAACGGCCCCGATGATTTCGGGGACATGGGCATGAGTTTGGACGTGAACGGATCGGAAGCACAGCCGCAAAGCCTGGCGCAGCAGATCGGAGCGCGGATCGGTCGCCGCTCCGCGCGGATCGGCAAGGGACGGGAACTCAACCCGGCGATCGCCGACCCTGAAAGCGGCCCGGTTGCGCCGTTTCCGATCGCCGAAGCCATGGACCGTCTCGCTTCGGCATGCGGCAAGCCGGTTCCGAAGGGCCATCTGACCGCCGCCATTCCCGTGACCGACGGTGACATCGACCCGCGCTACGTTCCCTTCGCGCTGGCGCGCGTGGGACTGGACTCGCGCTGGCAGACCGGCGCGATTCACCGGCTGGGGGCGCATGACGTGCCTGCGCTGGCGCGGCTCAACATGGGCGGCGGCCTGATCGTCCTCGCCGTGGATCGCGACGAAGGCACGGCGCGCATCGTCGATGCCCGCGGCGAGCGCGATCTGCCGCTCGACCTGCTCGGCGAGCTGACCACCGGCGACATTCTCTTCTGCGGCCATATCGACCCCGAAAACGGGATGAGCGAGGATCGCGAGCGCAGCCTGCTGGAACGCAACCCCAAGCTGTGGCTGGTCGGCGTGTTCCTGGGCGAGAAGAAGCAGCTCGCCAAACTGCTGGTCGCCGCGACGATGCTCAACCTCGGCGCGCTCGTCATTCCGCTCTACATGCGCGCTATCTATGACCGGGTGGTGCCCAATCTGGCGATCGAATCGCTCTGGGCGCTGTCGGCGGGCGTCGTCGTCGCGCTGCTGTTCGAATTTCTGTTCAAGCACACACGCGGCGCGTTCCTCGACGGGATCGGCGTCCGGGTGGGACAGGCGGTCCAGCATCGCGCGATGAACTCGATCCTGCGCGCGCGCATGAACCACAGCGACAATAGCGTCGGCACGCTGATGACGGGCCTTCGCGATGTCGAGCAGCTTGCGCTGCTGGTGCCGCAGGCGGTGATCGCCTTCTGTATCGACATGCCCTGGTTTGTCCTGTTCCTGCTGATGATCGCGATGATCGGCGGCTGGACGGTGGCCGCGCCCATCGTCGCCGGCCTCGCCATCCTGATCGTCGGCGTCATCGCCAATTTCGCGCTCAAGCTCGCCAGCAAGCGCGCATCGCGGCTGATGCAGGCGCGCAACGACCTGATCGTCGAGGTGACCGAGGGCTGGACCACGATCAAGGCCAACCAGGCCGAAGGTCGGTTCCTGAAACGCTGGGACGTGCTGTCCGACCATATCGGCATCGGCGCGAAGGACGTGCGCAAGTGGAACGACATGCCGGGCGCGGCATCGGGCTTTCTCGTCCAGATGGTGACGGTCGCGATCGTCATCATCGGCGTCTTCCAGATCAAGGCGGGCGTCATGACGTCGGGCGCGCTGATCGCGGTGACGATCCTCGCCGGACGCGCGATGGTGCCGATCTCGGCCGGGATCAGCGTCGCCGCCAAGCTCTACCAGAGCCTCTCGCAATTCTCCGGGCTGGCCCGCATCCTCAAGATGGAATCGGAGCGTTCGGTCTCCGATCCGGCGATCCGTCCCGGCCGGATCAGCGCAGCATTGCGCCTCAAGGACGTAAGCCACCGCTTCGAGGGCGCGTCCGAGGCGAGCCTGCGCGGCGTGTCGCTGACGATCGAGCCAGGCGAGAAGGTCGCGCTGATCGGCAAGTCCGGTTCGGGCAAGTCGACGCTGCTGCGGCTGCTCGCGGGGATGGTCCCGCATCAGGAGGGCGCGCTGACCGTCGATGGGCATGCCATCACCCAATATGCGCCGTCGCAGCTTCGCCAGAGCATCGTCTATGCCGAACAGGACGCGTCGATCTTCGATACGTCGATCTGGGACAATATCCTCCTCGGAATGCCCGAACCCGATCCCGCGCTGGTCGATCGTGCGGTGCGCGCGGCGGGTCTCGATACCTTCGTCAACCGCACGGCCGAGGGCTATGCGCGGCGCGTGGGACCGCGGGGCGTGTTCCTGTCGGGCGGCCAGCGCCAGTCGCTGGTGCTGGCGCGCGCGCTGGTCCGCGACCCGGCGGTGCTGCTGCTCGACGAGCCGACGGCCGCCATGGACATCCAGAGCGAACAGCATGTGATCAACGGGCTGAGGGGCGCTCTCGAAGGGCGCACGCTGGTCGTCGCGACCCACCGGATGGCGCTGCTCGACCTGGTCGAGCGCGTGATCTGGCTCGAGGAGGGCCGGGTCGTCGCCGACAAGCCGCGCACGGAAGTGCTGGCGATGCTTCGCCAGGCCAATGTCGCGAGGGCCAAGGGGGAGGCGGCGTGAATCGGTCTTAACCCGGTGTTAGCGCTGATGGCCTAGGCGCAGTTAACCATCATGGGCCGCATGTTCGGGATTTAGCGAGGCAGGAGCTTCAATGGCGGGGGCGTCGTCAGACGGGGAAGTCAATCACTGGCCGGCGTTCGTCGACGTGCTGACGACCGTCATCATGGTCGTGACCTTCATGCTCGTCATCATGAGCGCTGCGATCATGGCCCTGACCCAGCGCGTCGTCGCCGAGATCAAGGAGCAGGTCGCGCAGAAGTCTGCGGTGCCGGACGACGGCACCAAAACCGGCGGTTCGGCGGCGGACCTTGCGCGACTTCAGGCAGACCAGGCGAAGGTCACTCCGTCGCCGGCTGCGGAGGACGGGAGTTCGGTGGCCGAACTGGGCGACATGCTGCGCACCGAAAAGCCGATCGACGGCCAGGAAAAGCTGACCATCCGCACGCGCGAGACGCCCGAGACGCTCAAGCTCCAGGTCAAGGCGATGGAGCGTCCCGAGGACAAGAACGGCATCCGGGTGACCACCGCTGACGTGTTGCTGAAGCTCGATTTCGAACCGCTTGCCGTGACGATGGATACGGAGACCACCGGCAGGATCGGCGGCTTCATCAAGGGCAAGATGCAGCCGGGCATGAGGTTCGAGATATGGTCGTTCGCACCGCAGACCGCATCGGTCTCCGAAGCCGAACGTCTGGCGTTCTACCGCGCGGCGCTGACCCGCAACCTGCTGGTTCGGGCGGGCGTCCCGCCGGCTACCATTTCCACCCAGATACGGGTGACCGACCCGATGTCGAAGGACGGGCACAATGTGCGCGTCGTCCTGAAGCCCTGATGCGAAGGCGCTGAGCGATGGAAAAGAAGATCAGGCAAGAGCTGATGAAGATGTACGGCATTATTGCCGTGCTCCTCGGTCTCGGTATTTATGCCTACCAGTTCGTCTACGACGGCATCATGGCGAAGGCGGCGCTGAACCTGTCGATCTTCGCGCTGTTCGGGCTTGCTGCCGCGATCGCCTTTCGTCACGTGCTGACCCTCAAGAACGAGGTGGTGGCACTCAAGGCGCTGCAGGTCGATTTCGGCGACCGCCGCCGCCGGCCAATCAATCCCTATTCCACCCCGGCCGTGGTGTTCCACGAACCCGAGCTGCTCGGCCAGGGCTATCGCATGATCACCGAGGAGCTGGGCAGGCAGGACGACCTGCAAATCTCTACCGCGACGGTGCAGACCCTGCTCCACGACGTCGACCAGCGGATCAACGACCGCCGTTCGACGATCATGTATTTCTCCGGCCTGATGGTGTTCCTCGGCCTGCTCGGCGCGTTCATGGGCCTGATGAAGACCGTCCATTCGGTGGGCGATCTGATCGGCGGCATGGACATCACCGGCGGCGGGGGAACCGACAGCTTCGGCAAGATGATCGAGGGCATGAAGGCCCCGCTGAACGGCATGTCGGTCGGTTTCAGCTCCTCGCTCTTCGGCCTGATGACGTCGATGGTGCTCGGCGCTCTCGAACGCTGCATGACCAGCGCGATGAAGACGCTGCGCAACGAATATGAGCATTGGCTGTCGAACCAGGCGGCGCTGGAAGGCGGCGCGCAGGAGGCGCAGGCGCAGGCTGCGGTCGATTTTACCCCGCTGCGTCGCACGCTGGAAATGGGCGTTCACCAGCTCAAGCAGATGCGCGAGCATCTGTCCGACACCGGCAAGGCCGACCAGCAGGTTCACCAGTCGCTGGAGGCGGTCAGCGGCGCGGTCGAGCGGCTGGCGCACAATGTGGAGGCGCTGACCGATCCCAAGGCGATGCTTGCCCCGATCAGCGAGGCGGTTGCCGACCTCGCCCGCAACCAGACTGTCATGCTGGGTCATTTCAGGGAATTGTACGACCAGGCCGAAGCCGATCGCAGGCAGATGCGGCTGATGCTGGACGATATGCGCGAAGCGGCGGACAGGCGCCCCGCGTTCGACGCGGAGGTTCTGGGCCGTCAGTTCGACCGGCTGATCGCGGCCCGGAATGACGTGCCGGTTGACGAACCGCCGCGCGAACGATCCGAATACCGGCCGGGCATCATGTCGCGGCTGTTCGCCGTGCCGGGCGCTTGGCGCCATGCGCGCGAGGCGCGGGCGCTCCGGCGCGAGGTGCGGCGCGGCCTGTCCGACCAGCAGCGTGCGCTCGCAACCCTCGATCGGCATATCGACGACCGTCTGGCGACGATCGAAGGCGGCCGGCGCGAGGATCGCGAGATTCTGTTCGCGCTCGCCCGTCTGGGTGCGGAGCAGCAGGACCGGCTGGTTGGTCTCGCCGAGCGTCTGCTGCGGTCCGAGCCAACCGCTGCCTATGATCGCGACGGCGCGATGCGCGATGCGCGCAGCGAGATGGAAATGCTCGCCCGCCGCCTCGACGCCCGGATCGACCGACGCGCCGTGCCGCGCGAGACCGAGGCCGACGAACGCCGCGCGGCCGAACAACGCTGAAGGAGGCGGTCATGAAACTTGCATTGCCCAAGATGTTTCAGCGCAAGCCGCATTACGAACGCAAATCGGCGCGTCATGCCTGCCAGATCGACGCGCAGATGACGATCATCGACCGCGGCTCCAGCTTCGACGGGCGGATCGTGGACCTGTCGAGCGGCGGCGCGATGTTCCGGCCGCCGCTGGCGCACATCATGTATCGCAAGGATGTCGCCGTCTGCCTGATCGTGGGCGATGAACCGATGATGGGACAGATCGTCTCCACGACGCCCGCCGGCTTCGGCATCCGCTTCGATGCGCCGCTCGATGACGAGGATATGGAGACCATCCTCGGTCACGACCGGTCGCAGGCGCGCAGCGCGGCGAAGGCGGCGCAAACGGGGTCATGACGGGCCCCGCGCTCTCCGGAAGCGTGCCGCAAGACGTGCGGCATGACGGCCCATCCGGCTTCGTCGAGCGTCGCTCGCAGGACCGCCAGCGGGCGGTGCTGGTCAATGCCGCCATCCGCCACGGCGGGCGCGAAGGCCTCTGCCGCATCCAGGGCATTTCGACGGCCGGACTCCAGATCCGGACGAGCTTGCCCATGACGCCCCAGATGCCCGCGCAGATCGTGCTGCGGTCGGGACGCAGCGTCAATTGCCTGGTCCGCTGGAGTGCGAACGGAGAGGCGGGCATGACCCACGACGCGGGCGAAGCGCTTGCGCACATGCTGACCGAGGGCGTGGGCGAGGGGCGCGCGGTCCTGCGGTTCAGGATCGACCGGCCGGTGATGGTCGGCATCCACAAGCAGAGTTGCACCGCGACGCTTGCCCATCTCTCTCCGGGCGAACTCTGGCTGCGCGACCTGGAGCGAGCCGATCACGGCGAGCCGGTGCTGGTGGCGGTTCCGGGACTGGGCGACCTCGTCGGCCATGTCGCCGGCGAGGATGACGGCAGCATCCTCGTGCGGCTGAATGCGGCGATCCCTTTCCGCACGCTTGATCCCTGGCTTGCCGGGTCCAAGCGTTAGGCATCCTTCAGCCCCCCGTTTAGGGTCATTTAACCATCTTCGTTCATGAGTGTCCCACGATTGTACACGTCAGGGGACAGACTGTGTCGAACCGATACGCCTTCACGGCGCTTTTCTGCATAGGTGCCACCGGTGCCGCTCTCGCTCAGCCGCTAACCGAGCCGACAGGCACAGCGCCTGCCGCTCCGATGACGGCGGAGCCGGCCCCGGACGCGCCGGACCTGCCGGCCGAACCCGCGCTGCCGCCGGAGTCGCTCCGCGACGCGATCGTCGCCGCGCTCAAGGACAATCCCGACATCCAGATCGCGCTCGCCCAGCAGGACGATGCCCGTTACGGCGTTCACGAGGCATGGGCGGGCTATCTGCCGCATGTCCAGGCGACGGTCGGCTATGGACCCGAAATCTCCAAGGTGGGGAGCGCCGGCAAGGCGGACACCAATTTCCGCACCGAGGCGTCGGTCACGCTGAACCAGAATGTCTGGGATTTCGGCACGACCAGCAACGATATCCGCCGTGCGCGCGCCATCTTCCGCAGCGCCCAATGGGGCACGCGCGAGAAGATCGAGGCGATCGCCTACGACATCACCAACGCCTATCTGGGCGTGCTCCAGCAGCAGAAGCTGATCGCGCTCACCCGCGACGAGATCGCCGCCACCAACAAGATTCTGCGCATGGTGACGGTCCAGAAGGATCTGGGCCTCACCACCGCTGCCGATGTCAGCCGGGCCAGGGCGCGGGTGGAAAATGTGCAGTCGCAGCTTCTCGACCGCCAGAGCGCGCTTCAGCAGGCGCGCGACGCCTATCGCCGGCTGACCGGAAAGCTTCCCGGCCGCGCGGTGGACCTGCCGTCGTCGCAGGCGGCGCTGCCCGCCGACGTGGACAGTGCGATCGACCTGATCGACAGCCGCAGCCCGCGCATGGCGCAGGCGGTGGAGGAACGCCGCTCGCTGGCGCGGCAATATGCGAGCCAGACGGGATCCCTGTTCCCCCGCGTCGCGCTGCAGTTGCAGGGCAACCACAAATATGACGTGCAGGGCGCGACCGGCCTGACCCGCGACGCGCGCGCGCTGGTCACATTGTCGTACAGCTTCCTCAACGGCGGCGCGGACATTGCGGTGCGCAACCGGATCGGCGCGCGCATGCGCGAGGCCGATTATGAACTCGACCGCCGCCGCCGCGAAGTGGAACAGGATCTTCGCGCCGACTTCCAGGCGCTCCAGGCCGCGCGCCAGAAGATCGACACGATCAACGCCGAGATCGACTCCGCGACAAAGGTGGTCGAGCTTTATCGCCAGCAGTTCCGCGAGGGTCGCCGGTCAGTGTTCGACCTGCTCGACAGCCAGCAGATACTGGTCGACGCGCAAAGCAATCAGGTGACGAACCAGATCGCGATGCAGGCCGCCGAATATCGCGTCCTCCAGAAGCTGGGCGGCCTGTTCGATCTGGTGAGCGACGGCCAGCCGCTGCCCGATCTGGTGATGCCGGCACCGCCGCAGGGGCCTGCGGCCCGCTGATCGCCGCGCCGGTTCCTTACGGTGAACCGGCCTTTAACCATGTCTCAATGCCCGGCGGTGTAGGCTGCCAGTCCTGACGATTGGGAAGTGCAATGGCGAAATTCGGCGGATCTGCGGGACAAAAGGGATCGAAGCCGCCGGTCGCGGAGCCGGTGGCGCGTGCCGCAGCCATCGAGACGGAAACGATCAAGGTCGGCGGCGGCGTCGCTCCGGGAGGGCCGACCAAGGTCATCCAGCTCGCGGACGACGACAAGGCGCTGCTCAACGTCGCGTTCGCGCCGTTCAAGGTCGAGATTCTCGACATCGACGTCGTGCTGCTGTTCCAGGACGGCAGCAAGATCATCATCCCCGGCATGGCTCTGGCCGTGTTCTCGGGGCGCAAGCCGTTGCTCGTGTTTACCGACAAGCAGATCACGGCCGAGGACGCGATCGCGGGCGTCGGCGAAATCAAGCAACAGAATGTTCCCGTCAACATTCAGCTTTCCTCCTCCGATTCGGAACTGACGAGCAATGTGACGAAAAAGGGCGCTGCACCGGACGAGGGTGGCGGTATCCAGCCGCAGGATTCGGCGAACGCGCAGGCCGAACAGGCCGCACAGGAAGAAAGCAAGCACAAGTTCGATCAGGAGAGCAAGCGGCTCACCGAGAAGCTGTCGAACACTGACGCCTCGGCGGGCACGCCGCCCAGCCCAGTGTCGGCGCGGGCGGTGGAGCCGGCACCCGACGATGCGCTCGGTCCGGCGGGCATCGGCAAGCTGGTGCCCAAGCTGAGCTTCACCCTGTTCAACGCCGAAGGCAGCAGCCAGACCGCCGTCCAGGGCATGGCGGTGATCGAGGGCAATACCGGTGGTCCGGGGTCGTCGAAGGACGCGGCCTTCGGCGCGCAGAGCGCCAAGGAAACGATCACCGGCACCAGTGCCGATGACATCATCCGCGCCGACAATCCCGATGTGGCGCCGTCGGGCGCGAGCATGCGCGTGCTGAAGGTCGAGGCGATGGTTCCCGCCGCGGGGCTGAGCCTGCTGCAAGTCGCTATCCCCTCGCTTCCCGACGGCTTCAGCATCGCCAACGCCTCGCTGACCGACAAGGGCTGGGTGGTCGATGTCGACCTGGGCAGCATCCAGAAGCTCACCCAGACCATCGACGCCAACGGCGTGACGGTCAATGTTCCGCAGAGCCAGTCGCTGTTCAGCTTCGAGCTTCAGCTCATCTATGCGCTGCCCGACCGAACGGCGCCCGAAAACGCGGGCTTCCAGGACGAATTCTTCCTGCCGGTGCAGCTCGGCCTGTCAACCGACGGCAAGAACAGCACCAATGCCGTCGAGGTCTCGAGCCATTTCGGGATCAAGATCGTCGACAGCGCCGAGGACATGGTGGTCAAGGACCCGATCAGCGGCGATCCGATCTATGTCCTCTACACCAATCCTCCCGGAAACATCATCAACGCCGGCGGCGGCAACGACCGCATCTATGCGGGCGCGGGCGACGATCAGATCGACGGCGGCGACGGGTTCGACATCGTCGACTATGCCGAGTCCAACCGCGCCGTGTCCGCCGACCTTGGCGCGGGCCGGGGCAGCGGCGGCTATGCCGAGGGCGACAGCTACGCCAATGTCGAGGGCCTGTCGGGCTCGCGCCTCGACGACACGCTGACGGGCAATGCCGGGGACAACAGCCTGAACGGCGGCGCGGGTGCCGACCGAATCGACGGTGGCGGTGGCTTCGACACTGTCGACTATAGCGGGCTCTTCGCAGGCGACACGGCGGAGCAGGCGGGGGCCGCCGGAGTCGAGATCTTCCTCGACGGCACGGCGTCGCTTGGCGGCGAGGCGGAGGGCGACACGCTCTTCAACGTAGAGCGAGTCATCGCGACGGGCCGGGCCGACCGTCTCCATGGCGGTGCGGGTGCGGAAACGACCGAGGGTCGCGGCGGCGACGATGTGCTGTACGGCAGCGCGGGCGCGGACCGGCTCGACGGCGGCGAGGGGCTGGATACGGCTGACTATGGCGCGTCGCTCGGCGGCGTCATCGCCTATCTCGACGGCCGGACGGGTTCGGACGGCGACGCGGCGGGTGACGTCATCGTCAATGTCGAGACGCTGTTCGGATCGGCCTTCAACGACAGGCTGTTCGGCAATGCGGGCGACAACCTGCTGCGCGGCGGCGCGGGCGCGGACCAGATCGACGGCGGTGCCGGCATCGACACCATCGACTTCTCGACGAGCATCACCGGCGTGTCGGTCTTCCTCGATGGCCGGGCCGGCGTCGGCGGCGATGCCGAGGGCGACACTTACGCCAACATCGAAGTCGTCATCGGCTCGGCGCAGGGCGACCGGCTCGGCGGCGGGGCGGGCAACGAAAGCCTCTACGGGGGGCTCGGCGACGACGTGATCGAGGGTGGCGCGGGCGGCGACCTGATCGACGGCGGCAGCGGCACCGACATCGCCAGCTATGCGGGATCGCTTTCGGGCGTGCGGGTTGCGATTGACGGCAGCATCCTCGACGGCGGCGATCCGGTCGGCGACCGTTTCGTCAGCATCGAGGGGCTGGAGGGTTCGGCGTTCGACGATACGCTCGTCGGATCGGCCGGGGCGGAAATCCTGCGCGGCGGAGCGGGCAACGACATTCTCGTCGGCCTGGCGGGCGCGGACGTCATCGAGGGCGGCGCGGGGTTCGACGCGGTCGACTACAGCCTCTCGCGCTTTGCCGTGACGATCCGGCTCGACGGCGGCATTTCGGAGGGCGGCGACGCCGACGGCGACGTGCTGACCGGCATCGAGCATGTCATCGGCACCGCGCTTGACGACCGGCTGACAGGCGGTGCGGGCGACGACCGGCTCGAAGGCCGCGCGGGTGACGACATCCTGTCGGGCGGCGCGGGTGCCGACATTTTGCAGGGCGGCGAAGGCAACGACACCGCCGACTATTCGGGTTCGGCCAGCGCGGTCACCGTAGCGCTCGACGGCAGCGCGGGATCGGGCGGCGATGCGCAGGGTGACACGCTGTCGGGGATCGAGCGACTGACAGGCTCGGCTTTTGCCGACCGGCTTTCCGGTGATGCGGCAGACAACATGCTGTCGGGCGGGTCGGGTGACGACACGCTCATCGGCGGCATGGGTGCCGACCAGCTTCAGGGTGGCGAGGGCTTCGACACCGCCGACTATTCGGCGGCGAGCGGCGCGGTGACGGTGCGTCTCGATGGCAATGCCTCGTCCGGCGACACGGCCGAAGGCGACCGGCTGACCGGCATCGAGCGCGCGGTGGGCAGCGCCTATGCCGACACGCTGATCGGCGACAGCGGCGACAATGTGATCGAGGGCGGCGTCGGCGACGACAGCCTGCGCGGCGGCGCGGGTGCGGACCAGCTTGTCGGCGGCGCGGGGAGCGACACCGCAGACTATCTGGATTCGACCGCCGGGGTGGATGTCGATCTCGGCATCGGCACCGCGACGGGCGGCTTTGCGCAGGGCGACAGCCTGTCCGGGATCGAGAATGTCGCGGGTTCGATCTACGAGGACCGGCTCACCGGCGATGCGGCCGCCAACCGCCTGTCAGGCGGCGCAGGCGACGATGTGCTCCAGGGTGGCGGCGGCGCCGACATATTGGAGGGCGGAGTCGGGTTCGACATCGCCGACTATGCGGCATCGGCGGCCCCCGTCACGGTCGCGCTCGACGGCAGTGCGGGCGTGGGTGGCGACGCGGCGGGCGACCGGCTTTACGATATCGAGGGGCTTTCGGGTTCGGCAGGCGACGACCGGCTGACCGGTAACAGCCTCGACAACCGGCTGTCGGGCGGCGCGGGCGACGACATGCTCGTCGGCGGGCTCGGCTCCGACCGGCTGAGCGGCGGCGACGGCTTCGACACCGCCGACTATTCGGCCTCGGCCTCGGCGGTGATCGTGTCCAACGACGGCTCGGTGGGTCTGGGCGGCGACGCGCAGGGCGATCAGCTCGACGGGGTGGAACGGATCGTCGGCTCGGGCTTCGGCGACATATTGGGTGGCGGCAGCGGCGCAGACACGCTGGTCGGCGGCGCGGGCGACGACACGCTGCAGGGCGGCGCGGGCGCGGATATGCTCGACGGCGGCATCGGCACCGACATCGCCGACTATGGACGCTCGACCGCAGGCGTGACGGTCGGACTCGACGGGCGCGCCAACAGCGGCGGCGATGCGGCGGGCGACACGCTTGCGGGGATCGAGGGCGTTTCCGGCTCGTCCTTCACCGACACGCTCTACGGTTCGAGCGCCGAGGACATTTTGCGCGGCCAGGGCGGCAATGACCGGCTGGTGGGCGGCGCAGGCGCGGATATCATCGACGGCGGCAGCGGCGAGGATATCGCGGACTACAGCGCGTCCGACGCCGGGGTCGCGATCAACCTGACGATTCGCACCGCGGCGGGCGGTCATGCCACGGGCGACGAGCTGGTCAGCATCGAGCATGTCGTCGGATCGACCTTCGCCGATTCGCTCATCGGCTCCGAAGGGGCCGACAGGCTCGAGGGTGGAACCGGCGACGACACGCTGGAAGGCCGTGCCGGGGCCGATATTCTCGACGGCGGCGCGGGCTTCGATACAGCCGATTATTCGGCGAGCACCAGCGGCATCAGCCTGACCCTCGACGGCAGCGTCGGGATCGGCGGCCATGCGGCGGGCGACCAGGTTGCCAATGTCGAGCGGATCGTCGGGTCCGAACATGACGACAGCATCACTGGCGTCGGTGCCGACGAGGTGATGGAAGGCGGCGGCGGCGCGGACCGGCTGACCGGCAATGGCGGCAGCGACACGCTGACCGGCGGCGCGGGCGACGATCATCTCGACGGCGGCGCGGGTGCCGATATCCTGCGCGGCGGCGAAGGCGATGACAGCCTCGCGGGCGGCGCGGGCGCGGACGCTCTCGAAGGCGGCTCGGGCTTCGACACCGCTGATTACAGCGCATCCTCCGCCGGGGTCACGGTCGATCTGGGCGGCAGCACCGGCATCGGCGGCGATGCCGAAGGCGACACGCTGACCGGGATCGAGGCGATCACCGGATCAGCCTTCGCCGACACGCTGACCGGCGGCAGCGCGGCCGACAATCTGGCGGGCGGCGCGGGCGACGACGTGCTGATGGGCGGCGCGAACAACGACACGCTGTCGGGCGGGTCGGGCGATGACATCATCGACGGCGGCGCGGGCGGCGATTTGATCGACGGCGGCACCGGCCACGACATCGTCGACTACAGCCAGTCGGCATCGGGCGTGACCGTCTATCTCGACGGCTCCACCGGCCTTGGCGGCTATGCCACCGGCGACACGCTGATCGGCATCGAGGAAGTGATCGGTACAGGCTCCGCCGACACGATGATCGGCGCGGGCGCGGACGAGACGCTGCGCGGCGGCGGCGGCGACGACCTTCTCGAAGGGCGCGGCGGCGCGGACGTTCTCGACGGCGGCGCGGGTGTCGATACCGCGGACTATAGCGGATCGGCGACGGGCGTGACGGTCGATCTCGCGACCGGCACCGGGCTTGGCGGCGACGCCGAGGGCGACACGCTGTCGTCGGTCGAGCGGCTGGTCGGCTCGTCGGGCGCTGACGTGCTGAGCGGCGACGCCAGCGACGATGAGATGCTGGGCGGCGGCGGCGACGACCGGCTGGTCGGCCGCGCGGGCAGCGACCATCTGGTCGGCGGCGCGGGCAACGACACGCTCGATGGCGGCGCGGGTGCGGACCTTCTCGAAGGTGGCACCGGCTTCGACTCGGTCGATTATTCGGCCTCGACGGTCGCGGTTCAGGTCGGGCTCGACGGCAGCACCGGCGTCGGCGGTGACGCGCAGGGCGACGTCATGACCGGCATCGAACGGCTGGTCGGCTCGGGCTTCAACGATCGTATCACCGGCAGCGTCCAGGCCGACACTCTGGTCGGCGGCGCGGGCGACGATATCGTCCAGGGCGGTGCGGGCAACGACACGCTCGAGGGCGGAGCCGGCGACGATGTGCTCGAAGGAGGCACCGGCGCGGACGTCATCGACGGCGGCGCGGGTGCCGACACGGTCGACTACTCGACATCGACGACGGCTGTGACGATCAACCTCGACGGCACGGTGAGCAGCGGCGGCGACGCCGAGGGCGACCAGCTCGTCAACATCGAAAATCTGACCGGCTCCAGCCTCGACGACCGGCTGACCGGCGCTGCGGCGGCAGAAACGATCAGCGGCGGCGGCGGCGACGACATCATCCGGGGCGCGGGCGGCGACGACACGCTGCTGGGCGGCAGCGGCAGCGACCTGATCGAAGGCGGCGCTGGCGCGGACCTGATCGACGGCGGCGCGGGCACTGACACCGCGAGCTACGAGGGCGCGGGCGCGGGTGTCGCGGTCTCGCTCGACGGCAGCGCCGGCACGGCGGGTGATGCCCTGGGCGACCAGTTGATCGGCATAGAGAATCTCATCGGGTCGGCGCATGCCGACATCCTCGGCGGCGGCGCAGGGACCGAGCGTATCGATGCAGGCGCGGGCGACGACCGCCTGCTGGGCTCGGCAGGCGCGGACATACTGGCGGGCGGTCTGGGTGCCGACGTTGCAGACTACAGCGCCTCCTCGGGCGCGGTCACGGTCAGCCTCGACGGCAGCACCGGCATCGGTGGCGACGCCGCCGGCGATCAATATGACAGCATAGAGGGCGTCGTGGGATCCACCCTCGACGACGTGCTGACCGGCGGCAGCGCGGCCGATTTCATCGACGGCGGCGCGGGCAATGACGACATAAGCGGCGGCGGTGGTGACGACCAGCTTCTGGGTGGTGCCGGCAACGACACCATCGACGGCGGCGCGGGTGCCGACCTGGTGGATGGCGGCGCGGGAATCGACACGGTCGACTATTCCTCGTCCAGCTCCGGCGTCAACGTCTCGGTCGACGGCAGCAGCTCGACGGGCGGCGCGGCCGAGGGCGATCAGCTCCTCAACGTCGAAAACCTGATCGGCTCCGCTTTCGACGACGTGCTCCGCGGAACGGCGGCGGCCGACACGCTGACCGGCGGCGACGGCAATGACGTTCTGGAAGGGCGCGGTGGTGCCGACCTTCTGATCGGCGGCGCGGGCTTCGACACGGCGGATTATTCGGGCGCGGGCGCAGGCATTTCCGTCTCGTTGGCGACCGGCACCGGCAGCGGCGGCGACGCGGCGGGGGACCAGCTCAGCGCGATCGAGCGCGTCGTCGGATCGGCCTTCGGCGACAGCATCACCGGCTCCTCGGGCGTCGATGTGCTCGAAGGCGGCGCGGGCGCGGACAGCATCACTGGCGGTGGCGGCGACGACATCATCGCGGGCGGCGCGGGCGACGATGTACTCGACGGCGGATCGGGCGCGGACCAGATCGACGGCGGCGCGGGCGTGGACCGCGTCTCCTACGCCGCATCGACCGTCGGCGTTCAGGTGTCGCTCGGCGGCACCAGCACGGGCGGCCTCGCGGAGGGTGACCAACTCAGCAATGTCGAGATGGTCGAGGGTTCGTCCTTTGACGACATCTTCAACGGCGCAGCCGGCGACGAGCAGTTCTTCGGCCTCGCCGGCAATGACCTGATGCGCGGCAGCGCGGGTGCCGATCATATGGACGGCGGCAGCGGCACCGATACGGCCGACTACTCGCTGAGCCAGGCGGGCGTGACGCTGGCGCTGGGCACCGGCGGCACGGCGGGCGACGCAGCGGGCGACAGCTATGCCGGTATCGAGATCGTGCGCGGCACCGACTTTGCCGACAATATCACCGGATCGACGGGCGACGACACGCTCTTCGGCCTTGCGGGCGCCGACGTGCTGCGCGGCGGTGCGGGCGCCGATAGTCTGGTCGGCGGCGATGGCGACGACGTGCTCCAGGGCGGCGCGGGCGGCGACGAGCTTCAGGGCGGCGCGGGCAGCGACACCGCCGACTATAGCAGTTCGGCGGCGGCGGTCGCGATCAACCTCGACGGCTCGCTGTCGGCGGGCGGCGACGCGCAGGGCGACACGCTGTCCTCGATCGAGAATGTCATCGGCTCGGCCTTTGCCGATACGCTGACCGGCACGAGCCAGAACGAGCGGCTCGACGGCGGCGCAGGCGACGACGTGATTCGCGGCAATGCCGGGTCCGACACGCTGACCGGCGGCGACGGCGACGATGTGCTGCTCGGCGGCGCGGGCGCGGACCAGATCGACGGCGGCGCGGGCTTCGACACGACAAGCTATTCCGAATCGGCGGCGGGCGTCACCGTGCGGCTCGACGGCGGCCCCAGCACCGGCGGCGATGCCGATGGCGATGTGCTGACCGGCATCGAAGGCGTGATCGGGTCGGCGCAGGCCGACATGCTCTACGGCGGCGCGGCGGACGACACGCTCGACGGCGGGTCGGGCGACGACCGCATCGAGGGCGGGGCAGGCGACGATACCCTGACCGGCGGCAGCGGCGACGATCTGATGATCGGCGGGCTGGGCGCAGACGACATGGACGGCGGCACCGGCTCCAACACCGTCAGCTATGCAGGCGCTTCGGCTGGCGTCGCGGTCGCGCTCGACGGCACGGCGGGCACGGGCGGGGAAGCGACCGGCGACCGGCTCAGCAACTTCGACCATCTCATCGGGTCGGCCCATGCCGACACGCTCGGCGGCGGCGCGGGCGCAGAGACGATCGAGGGCGGGTCGGGCGACGACCTCCTCATCGGCAGCGCGGGTTCCGACACGCTCGACGGCGGCGCGGGGACCGACACGGCGAGCTATGCGGCGTCGGGCGCGGGCGTCACCGTCCATCTCGACGGCAATGCGGGCAGCGGCGGCGACGCGGCGGGCGACGTGCTGCTGGGCATCGAGCGATTGACCGGATCGGCGCACGACGACACGCTCTACGGCAGCGCGAGTGGCGACGTGATCGACGGCGGCGCGGGTGCCGACCGGATCGAGGGCGCGGGCGGCGACGACACACTCACCGGCGGCGCGGGCGACGACATCATCCTCGGTGGCGACGGCACCGATGCCATTGACGGCGGCACAGGCAGCGACACCGCGTCCTACGCGGACTCAGGCAGCGGCGTGACGATCGCGCTCGACGGCAGCGCAGGCAGCGGCGGCACGGCGGCGGGTGACACGCTGGCGGGGATCGAGACGCTGCTCGGTTCCGACTTTGCGGACACGCTCGGCGGCGGCGCGGGAGCGGAGACGCTCAACGGCGGCGAGGGCGACGACCGGCTGCGCGGCAGCCTGGGCGCGGACATCCTGATCGGCGGCAATGGCTTCGACATCGCGGATTATTCGGCCAGCGCGGCGGCGGTCACGATCGGCCTGGACGGCAGCACCGGCGTTGGCGGCGACGCCGAGGGCGACACGCTGACCGGGATCGAGCAGATCACCGGCTCTGCTTTCGCCGACCATCTGACCGGTGGCATCGACAGCGAAACGCTCGACGGCGGCGCGGGCGACGATGTGCTCGTCGGCAGCCTCGGCACCGACACGCTGATCGGCGGCGCGGGCATCGACACGGCGGACTATTCCACCAGCTCGGCCGGAGTCACGATCGCGACCGACGGCAGCTTCGGGTCGAGCGGCGACGCCTCGGGCGACCGGCTGACGGGGGTCGAGCGGATCGTCGGTTCGGCGTTCGACGACCGCCTGGGCGGATCGGCGGCGGCCGACACGCTCGAAGGCGGCGCAGGCAATGACGATCTGACCGGCGGGGCCGGCGACGACACGCTGCGCGGCGGCGCGGGCGACGACAGCATCGATGGCGGCGCGGGCGCTGACGTGATCGAGGGCGGCACCGGCTTCGACAGCGTGACCTATGCGGCGGCAGGCGCGGGCGTGACGGTCGACCTGACCGCAGGCACCGGTACCGGCAGCGACGCCGAGGGCGACACGCTGAGCGGTGTCGAGCGGCTGGTCGGCTCCGACTTCGCCGATACCCTCTCGGGCGCGAGCGCTGACGAAACGCTCGAAGGCGGGGCAGGCAACGACACGCTTTCGGGCATGGCGGGCGACGACGGCCTCGACGGCGGCGCGGGCGACGACCATCTCGTCGGCGGCGCGGGCGCGGACGTGCTCGACGGCGGCGCGGGCTTCGACACCGCCGACTATTCGGCGAGCGCGGTTGCGATCCAGCTCACCCTCGACGGATCGGCGGGTAGCGGCGGCGACGCAGCGGGCGACACGCTGTTCCGCGTCGAGCGCGTCGTCGGATCTGCGCAGGGCGACATCATCGCTGGCGGCTCGGCGGGCGAGACGCTGGAGGGCGCTGCGGGCAACGACACGCTGATCGGCAATGCCGGTGGCGACACGCTGATCGGCGGGTCGGGCAACGATACGCTGCGCGGCGGCGCGGGCGCTGACGTGATCGACGGCGGCACCGGCTTCGACACCGCCGACTACAGCAGCTCCGATGCAGGCGTGACCGTGGTGCTTGACGGCTCCACCGGGGTCGGCGGCGATGCCGAAGGCGATAGCTACTCGAGCATCGAGCGCGTGGTCGGTTCCAGTCTCGACGACGCGCTGACGGGCGGCACAGGCAACGATACGCTGGCGGGCAATGCAGGCGATGACCTGCTGACCGGCGGCGCGGGCGACGACAGCCTGCAGGGCGGCGGCGGCAGCGACACGCTTGTCGGCGGCACCGGCGCGGACTCGCTCGACGGCGGCAACAACAGCGATACGGTCAGCTATCTGGCATCGGGCGCGGGTGTCTCCGCCTGGCTCGACGGAACGGTCGGCATCGGCGGCGACGCGGCGGGCGACGTCATCACCAATGTCGAGACCCTGCAAGGCTCGGCGTTCGGCGACAATCTGCATGGCCGCAGCGGCGCTGACACGCTGCTCGGCGACGGCGGCGACGATGTGCTGTTCGGCAGCGCGGGCGCGGACTCCCTCGACGGCGGCGCCGGGTTCGACAGCGCCGATTATTCCGCGTCGTTGGCAGGCGTGACCGTCTATCTCGATGGCTCGGTCTCGCTGGGCGGCGACGCATCGGGCGACGTGCTCGCGGGGATCGAGCGCGTGCTGGGCTCGGCGCTTGCCGACACGCTCAACGGCTCGGATGGCGCGGATACGCTGGAGGGCCAGGGCGGTGACGACACGCTGAACGCGGGCGCAGGCAACGACACGCTCTCCGGCGGTGCGGGCGACGACGTGCTCAACGGCGGCACAGGGGCTGACGCCATGGACGGCGGCGCGGGCACCGACACGGTGAGCTATGCCGCATCGACGGCGGCGGTGAACATCGGCCTCGACGGCGTGGCTGGCAGCGGCGGCGACGCGCAGGGCGACACGCTGACCGGCGTGGAGCGGCTCACGGGCTCCGCGCTTGCCGATACGCTGCGCGGCGGCGCGGGCGCGGAGACGCTCGACGGCGGCGCGGGCGACGATCTCCTGTCGGGATCCTCAGGCTCGGACACGCTGATCGGCGGCGCGGGCTTCGACACGGTCGACTATTCCGCCTCGGGCGCGGGGATCACCATCGGCACGTCGGGCGCTGCGGGCAGCGGCGGCACGGCCGCGGGCGACACGTTGACGGGGATCGAGCGGATCATCGGCTCGGCCTTTGCCGATGCCTTGAGCGGCGGCAATGGCGACGACACGCTGAGCGGCGGTGCCGGTGACGACAGCCTGACGGGCGGCCTCGGCAATGACACGCTCCAGGGCGGCGACGGCGACGACCAGATCGTCGGCGGATCGGGCGCGGACGTGATCGACGGCGGCGCGGGGACCGATACTGCGGATTATACCGCCTCGGTCGGCGCGGTGACGGTGAACCTCAACGGCCTTGCGAGCGCGGGCGGCGATGCCGAGGGCGACCAGCTCGGCAGCGTCGAGCGCGTGCTGGGCTCGGCGCAGGGCGACCGCATTACCGGCGGCGCGGCGGACGAACAGCTTTTCGGCAATGGCGGCGACGACGTGCTGATCGGCGGCGCGGGGGCCGATGCGCTCGACGGCGGCGCTGGCAGCGATACCGCCGACTACAGCGCGGCAGCCGGTGCGGTCACGATCGCGCTCGACGGCACGGCGGGCAGCGGCAGCGACGCGGCGGGCGACACGCTGACCGCCATCGAGCGGCTGGTCGGCTCCGACTTCGCCGATAACCTCGGCGGATCGGCGAACGACGACAGCATCGAGGGCGGCCTCGGCGACGACACCATCGCTGGCGGGGCGGGCAATGACGTGCTCGCGGGCGGTGCGGGTGACGACAGCATCACCGGCGGCGCGGGCGCGGACAGCATCGACGGTGGCAGCGGCTTCGACAGCGCGAGCTATGCGGGCGCGCTGAGCGGCGTGACGGTCTATCTCGACGGCACCAGCGGCAGCCGCGGCGATGCGGCGGGCGACGTGCTGACCAGCATCGAACGCCTCGTGGGGTCGGACTTCGACGACCGGCTGACCGGCGGCAATGCCTCCGAAATCCTGCTCGGCGGCGCGGGCGTGGACGTGATCACGGGCAGTGGCGGCGACGACAGCCTGTTTGGCGAAGCGGGCGACGACACGCTCTCGGGCGGGACCGGGGCCGACGCGATCGACGGTGGCGCTGGCTTGGATATTGCGACCTATGCGACCTCGCTCAGCGGCGTGACGGTCCACCTCGACGGTACGGCATCGACCGGCGGCGACGCCGAGGGTGACGTCCTGACCGGCATCGAGAGCGTCATCGGATCGAGCCTCGCGGACGTGCTGTTCGGATCGACCGGCGATGACGCCATGGATGGCGGCGCGGGCGACGACTATCTGTGGTCGAGCGCGGGGACGGACATGCTGACCGGCGGCGCGGGCTTCGACATCGTCGATTATTCGAACGGCAGCACCGGCGTGACAGTCTATCTCGACGGCACGACGGGCAGCGGCGGCTCGGCGGCGGGAGACACGCTCTCCGGCGTGGAACAGGTCATCGGCACCGCGCAGGCGGACAGCCTCTATGGCGGTACCGGTGCGGACACGCTGATCGGCGGCGCGGGCAACGACCGGCTTGAGGGCGGCGCGGGTGCCGACACGCTGACCGGCGAAGCGGGCGACGACATCATCGTCGGCGGCGCAGGGGCAGACGTGATCGACGGTGGCGCGGGCACCGACACGGCTGACTATAGCGGCGCGGCGAGCGGCATTTCCGCGCGCATGGACGGCGTCGCCGGTTCGGGCGGCGACGCGCTGGGCGATGTACTCAGCGGGATCGAGCGGCTGGTCGGATCGGCCTTCGCCGACACCGTCCTGGGCGGCAGCGGCGCGGACACGATCGACGGCGGTGCCGGGGCCGACCTGCTGCAAGGCGGGGCGGGAGACGATAGCCTGTCGGGCGGCGCGGACAATGACACGCTGGTCGGTGGCGCGGGCGCGGACTCGCTGGTCGGCGGCGCGGGCACCGACACGGCCGACTACTCGGCATCGGGCGCGGGCGTCACCGCCTCGCTCGACGGAACCGCCGGCACCGGTGGCGACGCGGAAGGCGACACGCTCACCACCGTCGAGATCCTCAAGGGGTCGGCGTTCGGCGACGTGCTGAACGGCGGCACGGGCGCTGACACGCTCATCGGTCAGGCGGGCGATGACCGGCTCGTCGGCGGCGCGGGCGGCGACGTGCTCGAAGGCGGCGACGGCTTCGACACCGCCGACTATTCGGGAGCGGGTGCGGGCATAGCGCTCAACCTCGCGGCGGGCAGCGGCAGCGCTGGCGATGCCAATGGCGACACGCTGAGCGGTGTCGAGCGAGTTATGGCCACGGCCTTCGCCGACACGATCACGGGATCGGCCAATGCCGACACGATCGAGGGCGGCGACGGGAACGACAGCCTCGACGGCGGCGCGGGCGGCGACAGCCTCTACGGCGGCGCGGGCGACGACACGCTGATCGGCAATGCGGGCAGCGACCTTCTCGACGGCGGCGCGGGCACCGACACGGCGGATTATAGCGGCTCCACGCAGGCGGTCACCGTCTACAACAACGGCGTCGACGCGGGCGCGGGCGGAACGGCCACGGGCGACGTGCTGACCGGGATCGAGCGGGTGATTGGCTCGGCCTATTCGGACACTTTGGTGGGCGGCACGGGCATCGACACGCTGATCGGCGGCGACGGCAACGACGTGATCGAGGGGCGCGCGGGTGCCGACGTGATCGACGGCGGCGCGGGCACCGATACCGCCTCTTATGCGGGCGCGACAGGTGCCGTGACGGCCAGCTTGGCGACCGGCACCGGCACGCAGGGCGAGGCGACGGGCGACACGCTCTCCTCCATCGAGCGGCTGGTGGGGTCGGATTATGCCGACACGCTGATCGGCGGCGCGGGCGCGGAAACGCTCGAAGGCGGCGCGGGCGACGATATGCTGGTGGGCAGCGCGGGCAGCGACACGCTGACCGGCGGGACCGGGCTCGACACGGTCGACTATGGCGCGGCCGCCAGCGGGATCACGATCGCGCTCGACGGATCGGCGGGCCTCGGCGACATTGCGGCGGGCGACAGGCTGTCGGGCGTGGAGGCGGTCCTCGGATCGGCCTTCGACGACAGCATCACCGGCACCTTCTCCGACGACACGCTGACCGGCGGCGCTGGCAACGACACGCTGTCGGGCGGGAGCGGCACCGACGCGCTGAGCGGCGGCGACGGCGATGATCTGTTGTCGGGCGATGCGGGCGCGGACGTTCTCGACGGCGGCGCGGGCATCGATACGGTCAGCTATGCCAGCTCCGGCGCAGGCGTGACCATCGACCTGACTCTCGGCACCGCGAGCGGCGGCGACGCGCAGGGCGACAGCTTCGCGGCCGTCGAGCGCTTCACCGGATCGCGGGTCAGCGACTTGATGATCGGCGGCAGCGGCGACGATTATTTCGACGGTTTCGACGGCGACGACATACTGCGTGGCGGGACGGGTGCGGACACGCTGATCGGCGGGATCGGCGACGATTCGCTGGACGGCGGCGCGGGCGCGGACATCCTGACCGGCGGCGTCGGGACCGACACGGCGGACTACAGCGCGTCGGCGGCGGCGGTGACCATCCGCACCGGCGGCACGTCGGCGGGCGGCGATGCCGAGGGCGATGTCATGACCGGCATCGAGAAAGTCCTCGGCTCGGCCTTCGCCGACCGCTTCGAAGGCACGAGCGCCGACGAGGAGTTCAGCGGTGCCAGCGGTGACGACCAGTTCGTCGCATCAGGTGGCGCGGACGTCTATCGCGGCGACAGCGGCGTCGACACGGTCGATTATTCGGCGTCAACCAGCGCGGGCATGACCATCTACATGGACGGCAGCTTCGGCACGGGCGGCGATGCCGCGGGCGACCGGCTGTTCGAGGTGGAAACCGTCATCGGATCGGCGCAGAACGACACGATCACCGCAGGCGCCTCGGCCTCGACCATCCAGGCGGGCGGCGGCAACGATACGCTGTACGGAGGCGCGGCGAACGACAGTCTCGACGGCGGGGCCGGCGACGACCGGATTGCCAGCGGCCTGGGCGCGGACCAGATCATCGGCGGCGCGGGCACCGACACCGCCGACTATCGCGACTCCAGCGCAGCCGTGACGATCGCCAACGACGGCACCTCCGGCGCGGGTGGCTGGGCGCAGGGCGACACGCTGTCCGGCGTCGAACGCATCGAGGGATCGCTGAACTATGGCGACACGCTGCGCGGCGGCACCACGGGCGCGACGGTGCTGTGGGGCTGGGGCGGCAATGACAGCTTCGTCAGCTTCGGCCAGGCCGACAGCATCGACGGCGGCACCGGCACCGACAGCATCGACTATTCGGCTTCGCTGAGCGGCGTGACCGTCCGCCTCGACGGCACCGCCTCCTCGGGCGGCGACGCGGCGGGCGACGTCATCATCAATATCGAGCATGTGACCGGATCGGGCCTTGCCGACGCCATCTATGGCACCGGCGTCAACGAGACGCTGGAAGGCGGCGCGGGCGACGACGTGCTCGTCGGCGGGTCGGGCGCGGACATCCTCGACGGCGGATCGGGCTTCGACATCGCGGACTACAGCTCGTCGGGCGGCGTCGTGGTGCGCATGGACGGCCTCGCCGGCACCGCGGGTGACGCCAATGGCGATATCCTCATCAGCATCGAGCAGGTGACGGGATCGGCGCTGGCCGACATCATCATCGGGTCGGACAATGCCGACACGATCCTGGGCGGCGACGGCGACGACATTCTGCGGCCGGGGCTGGGCACCGACACGATCGACGGCGGCCAGGGCTTTGACACGGTCGACTACGGCAGCTCGACCGCCGGGCTGACGGTCAACCTCGTCAACGCCGCGCTGTCGACCGGCCAGGCGCAGGGCGACACCTTCACCAGCGTCGAGAACTACATCCTCTCCGCCCTCGGCGACAGCTTCGTCGGGTCCGCCAATGCCGAGACGGTGAGCGGCGGCGACGGCAATGACAGCATCAGTGCCGGCGCGGGCGACGACGCGCTGTACGGCGGAACCGGTAACGATACGCTGGTCGGCGGGGTCGGACAGGACTTCATCGACGGCGGTGCAGGCAGCGATACGGTCGATTACGCCGCGTCCTCCGCCGGGGTGTCGATCAATCTCGGTGACGGCACTTCCAACAGTGGCGGCGACGCGCAGGGCGACGTGTTCGTCGTCAACTCGATCGAGAACGCCATCGGATCGGCGTTCGGCGACACGCTCGTCGGATCGGGCGTCGCGAACAGCCTGACCGGCGGCGACGGCGACGATACGATCATGGGCGGCGGCGGCGCGGACGTGATGAGCGGCGGCGCGGGCATCGATACGCTGAGCTATGCGGCATCGGCCGCGGTCACGGTGTCGCTCACCACGGGGACCGGCAGCGGCGGCGACGCGCAGGGCGACACATTCTCCGGCTTCGAGAATCTGACCGGCGGGTCGGGCAACGACACGCTGACGGGCGACGGGGGCGCGAACGTGATCCGGGGCGGTGTCGGCAACGACAGCATCTTCGGCGGTGCCGGCATCGACACCATCTATGGTGAGGAAAGCAACGACACCATCGACGGCGGTGCGGGCGCGGACGTGCTTGACGGCGGCGCTGGTATCAACACGGTCAGCTACGGCACAGCGACCTCGGCGGTGGCGGCGTCGCTGCTGACCGGAACCGGCACGCTGGGCGATGCCAATGGCGACACGCTGATCAGCTTCTCCCACATCGTCGGCTCCGGCTTCAATGACACGCTGACCGGCGACGCTTCTTCCAACACGCTGTCGGGCGGCAATGGTGACGACACGCTGACGGGCGACGCGGGCAACGATGCGCTGAACGGCGGCAACGGCAACGACATCATCATTGGCGGCGCGGGCTCCGACGTGAACCGGGGCGACGGCGGTACCGACACCGTTGATTATTCGGCGTCGGCCTCGGGCATCACCGTCAGCCTGACGAGCAATGTCGGCAATGGCGGCGACGCGCAGGGCGACACCTTCAACAGCATCGAGAATCTGATCGGCACTGCGTCGGGAGACAGCCTGACCGGTGATGGAGCGGCCAACGTTCTGAGCGGCGGCGCGGGTGGCGACAATCTGTCGGGCATGGCGGGCAACGACACGCTCAACGGCGGGGACGGCAACGACGTCATGACCGGCGGTGCCGGAGCGGATCGTATCGACGGCGGCACGGGCACCAACACCATCTTCTTTGGTACCAATTTCGGCAATCTCGCCAGCGTTTCAGCGAGCGCCGGCGTCACCATCAATCTCAATGGTGTGACGGCCGGTGTCGGCGGTGACGCGGCGGGCGATATCTATATCAACATCCAGAACGTCTATCTCACCGACCTCAATGACAGCGTGACCGGCACTGCCGCGAACGAGTGGTTCCGGGGCCTGGGCGGCGCGGACATCATCAACGGCGGCGCGGGAACCGACACGGTCAGCTACTACGGATCAGGAGGGGTCACAGTCAGCCTCGACGGCACGACGGGATCGGGCGGCGAAGCGGCGGGCGACGTCCTCAGCAACATCGAGATTCTCGAAGGCTCGGCGAATGACGACGTTCTGGGCGGCGGCAGCGGCGCGAACACCATCTACGGCCGCGAAGGCGCCGACGTGCTCAAGGGCGATGCGGGTGCCGACGTGCTCGACGGCGGCTCCGGAATCGACACCGTCAGCTATGCGGCAGACAGCGTCGCGGTCACCATCAATCTCTCGACCGGCCTGGGCAGCGGCGGCAATGCGGCGGGCGACAGCTATGTCAGCATCGAGAATGCGACCGGCAGCAGCGGCAACGACACGCTGACCGGCAATGCCGGCGACAACGTCCTGACAGGCGGTGCGGGCAATGACAGCCTGACCGGCGGCGCGGGTGCCGACACGCTGAACGGCGGATCGGGCACCGACAGTGCCAGCTATTCCGCGTCGGCAACAGCCGTGACGCTCTATCTCGACGGCACCACATCGGCCGGAGGCGACGCTGAGGGCGATGTCCTGCTGTCGATCGAAGCCGTCACGGCATCGGCGTTCGACGACACAATCGTCGGCTCGAACGCGGCGGAGACGCTGAACGGCGGCGACGGCAACGACATCATCAGCGGCAATGTCGGCGACGACGTGATCAATGGCGGCAATGGCAACGACACGCTGTCGGGCGGCCAGGGTTCGGACATCGTCGACGGTGGCGCGGGCACCGACAGCTTCAGCTATGCCTCCTCCGCAACGGGCGTCACCGCCTATCTCGACGGCGTGACGCTGGGCACCGGCGGCGACGCGTCGGGCGACCGGCTGACGGGTATCGAGACCCTGATCGGTTCGGATCACGCCGACACGCTCTCCGGCACGACCGGCAGCCAGACGCTGAACGGCGGCGCGGGCAACGACATCCTGATCGGCGGCGCAGGCGCAGACATACTCGACGGCGGCACCGGTACCGACATCGCCTCCTACGCTGCCTCGGGTAGCGCGATCACGGCCAGCTTCGCCAGTGGTACGCTGGTGGTGAGCGGCGGCGATGCGACCGGCGACAGCTTCACCTCGATCGAGGGCGTGATCGGTACCTCGTCCGGCGACACGCTGACCGGCGGTACGGGCGCGGAGACACTCGACGGCGGCGCGGGCAACGATACCGTGAACGGCAGCGCGGGCGCTGACATCTTGACCGGCGGCACCGGGACCGACACGCTGAGCTATGCAGCCTCGGCGGCGGGCATCACCTTGCGCCTCGACGGCTCGGCAAGCAGCGGCGGCGATGCCGAAGGCGATGTCGTCACCGGCTTCGAGATCGTCACCGCCACTGCCTTCGCCGACACGATCACCGGCACCAGCGCCGACGAGACGATCTCTGCCGGCGACGGCAATGACGTGGTCGATGCGGGCACGGGCATCGACACGCTGAACGGCGGCGCGGGCGACGACATGCTCACCGGCGGCGCGGGCGCAGACAGCATTGACGGCGGCACCGGCACCGATACCGCCAGCTATTCGGGTTCAGGCTCGGCGATCACGGCCTATCTGACCGGCACCGCCGGATCGGGCGGCGACGCGCAGGGCGATGTCCTGAGCAACGTCGAGAACCTCATCGGCTCGTCCTTCAACGACACGCTGGTCGGAGAGGGCGGCGGCAACACGCTCGACGGCGGCGCGGGTAACGACACGCTGACCGGCGGCGCGGGCGCGGACGTCCTGATCGGCGGCACGGGGAGCGACACGGCGAGCTATTCGACCGCAGGCGCGGGCGTGGTCGTCAATCTCGCCAACAGCGCCGCCAACACCGGCGATGCGGCGGGCGACAGCTATAGCGGTATCGAGAATGCGACCGGATCGTCCTTCGCCGACTCGCTGACCGGCGATGGCGGCGCGAACACGCTCGACGGCGGCGGCGGCGACGACGTTCTGGTCGGCGGAGCGGGGTCCGACTCGCTCGTCGGCGGATCGGGCACCGACACTGCCGACTACTCGGCGTCGGCGTCAGGCGTGACCGTCTATTTCGACGGACGGACGGGCGTCGGCGGCGATGCGGCGGGCGACACGCTGTCGTCGATCGAAGTCGTGCTGGGCTCCAACCTCGCGGACAGCATCACCGGCGACAGCGGTGCCAACACGCTGAACGGCGGCGGCGGCGACGATGTGCTCAACGGCGGCCTGGGCGCGGACAGCCTCGTGGGCGGCTCGGGCAGCGACACGGCCAGCTATGCGAATGCCAGCGGCGCAGTCACCGCGAACCTCTCCAGTGCGGCGAGCAACAGCGGCGAGGCGACGGGCGACAGCTATTCGAGCATCGAGAATCTGACCGGATCGGCGCAGGGTGACACGCTGACGGGCGATGGCAGCGCCAATATCCTCGACGGCGGGTCAGGCAACGATACGCTCACCGGCGGAGCGGGCGGCGATAGCCTCATCGGCGGCAGCGGCACCGATACGGCGAGCTATGGGACCGCCAGCAGCGGCGTAGTCGCGAACTTGGCCAATGCGGCGTCGAATACGGGCGACGCGAGCGGCGACAGCTATTCGGGCATCGAGAATCTGACCGGTTCCACCTTCGCCGACACGCTGACCGGCGACGGCAGCGCGAACGTCCTCGACGGCGGCGACGGCAACGATACGCTCTCGGGCGGCGCGGGCGCGGATACGCTCACGGGCGGCGAGGGCGACGATACGCTCGTCGGTGGCGCTGACGCCGACACGCTGACCGGCGGCAACGGCACCGACACGGCGGATTACTCTGCGAGCGCGCAGGCGGTGACGGTGTATCTCACCGGCGCGGCAGGCAGCGGCGGCGATGCGGCAGGCGACACGCTCAGCGGAATCGAGCGGATTGTCGGCTCGGCGCTCGGCGATACGCTGGTCGGCGACGGCAATGCCAATACGCTCGAGGGCGGCAATGGCGACGACATGCTGACCGGCGGCGCGGGCGCGGACGGCCTGGTGGGCGGATCGGGCAGCGATACCGCGAACTATTCGACGGCGAGCGCGGGCGTGGTGGCGAACCTCGCCAATGCGGCAGGCAACACCGGCGACGCAAGCGGGGACAGCTATTCGTCCATCGAGAATCTGACCGGCTCGGGGCAGGGCGACACGCTCACCGGTGACGGCAGCGCGAACCGGCTCGACGGCGGCAACGGCAATGACGTGCTGATCGGTGGTGCCGGCGGCGACACGCTGGTGGGTGGCAGCGGCACCGACACGGCGAGCTATGCCACGGCGGGCAGCGGCGTGACCGCAAGTCTCGCGTCCCCCGGCTCGAACACAGGAGATGCGGCCAGCGACAGCTATTCGGGCATCGAGAATCTGACCGGTTCCACCTTCGCCGACACGCTGACCGGCGACGGCAGCGCCAACGTCCTCGATGGCGGCGACGGCAACGACACGCTCTCGGGCGGCGCGGGTGCGGATACGCTCACGGGCGGCGAGGGTGACGATACGCTGATCGGCGGCGCTGACGCCGACATGCTGACCGGCGGCAACGGCACCGACACGGCGGATTACTCGGGCAGTGCGGCAATCACCCTCTCACTGGGCGCCACGGGAAGCGGCAGCGGCGGCGATGCGGCGGGGGATTCGCTGTCGGGCATCGAGCATGTCATCGGGTCGAGCTTCGCGGACCAGTTCACGCTCGAGCTCGGTCAGGGCTGGACGGTCGATGGCGGCGCGGGGTCCGACAGCGTCCGCCTCGCCGACGGCAGCGGCACGGTCGACGAGAACGGGCTGCTCAACGTCCTGACTCACATGGAGGACATCGATTTCAGCGGGGCCGGGGTGACAGCCGACCTGACCGTTGACTCCAGCTTCATCCAGTCGCTGGTGGGCGCAGGCTCATCCTCGCACCTGACGCTGGACTTCGACGGCGACGACTCGCTCGCGATCGATGCCGGTGCCTTCTACAACCAGACGGGCAATGATTATACGTTCTACAGCGACAGCGGAATGACCACGGAGGTCGCCAAGCTGACCGTCGCCTGACCGGACGTCAATCGCCGATCAGTTCGGCGAGCAGCGCGTCGAGCAGCAGCATGCCCGCCGGGGTGACGGTCAGCCGCTCGTCCCGGAGGGTGATGAAGCCCTGCCGCTCAAGCCGTGCCGCCGCCGCGCGGTCGATGCCATCCGCTATCGCCAGCCTGTCGCCGAGCGCAGCAAGATCGACACCCTCGGCCAGCCTCAAGCCCATCATCAGCGCTTCGGTGCGGCGGGTATTGGGGTCGAGCGGTTCTTCCTCGACGATGCCATGGCCTGACGCGGCCACCGCCGCCATCCAGTTCTCGGGCTTGCGATGCCGCCGCGTCGCGCATCCGCCGACACGGCCATGCGCCCCCGGCCCGATGCCCGCATAGTCGCCATAGCGCCAGTAGCTGAGGTTGTGGCGGCTCTCCTGACCCGGCCGGGCATGATTGGACACCTCATAGGCGGGCATTCCGGCGGCGCGAGTCATGTCCTGCGTCAGTTCGAACAAGGTCGCGGCATGGTCCGGGTCGGCGGGGGCGAAGTCGCCCCGGCGGACCATGGTTTCGAACCGCGTGCCCGGCTCGATGGTGAGCTGGTAGAGCGACAGATGGCCGGTCCCGAACGCCAGCGCGCGGGCGAGGTCGATGCTCCAGTCGCGTTCGGATTGGCCGGGCAGTGCGTAGATGAGGTCGAAGCTGACCCTGTCCACGCATCGCTGCGCGATGTCGAGCGCACGCATGCCCTCGGCGGCGTCGTGCGCGCGGCCGAGGAAGCGCAGGGTGGCATCGTCGAACGCCTGTATGCCCAGCGACAGCCGGTTGACGCCTGCCGCCGCCGCGTCGGTAAAGCACGCCGCCTCCGCGCTGTTGGGGTTCGCCTCCATCGTGATCTCGATATCGGGCGCGAAGCTCCAGAAACCGGTCGCCGCCTCGATCAGCGCCGCCATCGTCGCGGGCGGCATCAGCGACGGCGTGCCGCCGCCAAAGAACATCGAGGAGAGCGCACCGCCCCCGGTTCGCCGCGCTTCATGCGCCATGTCCGCGACGAGCGCGCTACGCCATGCGTCCTGGTCGACGCTGTCGCGTACATGGCTGTTGAAGTCGCAATAGGGGCATTTGGAGACGCAGAAGGGCCAGTGGATGTAGAGGGCGAGGGGCATGCGCCCTTCATTCAGAAGCGCGACTCCGGGTCAAGCCCGGGGTGACGTCGGAAGGTTGGTGGTCGCCCCCCCCCCCCGTCACGACGGACTTGATCCGGCGTCCCACGTTCTTATCGTGGAGCACGTGGATCGGGAAAGAATGGGCGGGTGGGTCTACATCATGGCCGATCGCTACCGCGGCACCATGTATGTCGGCGTCACCTCCGCACTTTCAGCGCGCGTACATCAGCATCGAACCGGTGAAGGGTCAGACTTCTGCCGACGCTACGGCCTTGTTCGGCTGGTATGGGCCGAGCGCGGAGGCGATATTGCGTTGTGTATCGCGCACGAGAAGCGGCTGAAGCGTTGGCGCACGCAATGGAAGTTCGACCTGATAGAACGTGCCAATCCTGCGTGGCTTGACTTGTTCAAGCATCTCGCTTGACGATATCGGGACCCCGGGTCGAGCCCGGGGTGACGTCGCTCCCGTTGAGATGTAATCTCTTACTCCGCCGTCACTTCCTCTGGCTCCTCGCCCTGCTCGGCCGCCTGACGCATCCACATCGTCGCATAGAGTCCACCCCTGGCGAGCAGCTCGTAATGCGTGCCCTGCTCCGCGATACGGCCGTCCTCCAGAACGATGATCCGGTCGGCGTCGACCACCGTTGAGAGGCGGTGCGCGATCACCACCGTCGTGCGGCGGCGTGCGATGTTGCTGAGCACCTCCTGGATCGCCGCTTCGGTGCGGCTGTCGAGTGCGCTCGTCGCCTCGTCGAGGATCAGGATCGGCGGATCCTTGACCAGCGTGCGTGCGATCGCAACGCGCTGCTTCTCTCCGCCCGACAGCTTGAGGCCCCGTTCGCCCACCCGCGAGTCATAGCCCTGCGGCAGCGAGGCGATGAAGCCCTCGATTGCTGCGCCGCGCGCGGCCGCCTCGACATCGTCCTGCGTCGCTCCCGCGCGGCCATAAGCGATGTTGTAGCCGATGGTGTCGTTGAACAGCACCATGTCCTGCGGCACGATGCCGATCGCGGCGCGCAGCGAGTCCTGCTGGACCGCTCGAATATCCTGCCCGTCGATGGTGATCCGGCCGCCGGTCACGTCGTAGAAGCGGAACAGCAGGCGGGCGATGGTGGACTTGCCCGCGCCCGAAGGGCCTACGATGGCGAGCGTCTCGCCGCCGTTCAGCGTGAAGCTGATACCCTTCAGGATCAGACGGTCGGGATCATAGCCGAAGCTGACATTCTCGAAGCGCAGCGTGCCGCTGTCGACGATGAGCGCGGGGGCGCCGAGCGCATCGACAATCTCCTGCGGCGTATCGACCAGGCGGAACATCGCCTCCATGTCGATCAGGCCCTGGCGGATGGTCCGATAGACCATGCCGAGAAGGTCGAGCGGCCGGAACAGCATCGCCAGCATGGTGTTGACCAGCACCACGTCACCCGTGGTGAACTCGCCCCGGCTCCAGCCCCAGACGGTATATGCCATGGCACCCGCCATCATCAGGTTGGTGATCAGCGCCTGCCCGACATTGAGCCAGGCGAGGCTGTTCTCGCTCTTGAGCGCGGCGGCGGCATAGGAGCGGATCGCCGCGCCATAGCGGTCGCCCTCGCGCTGTTCGGCGTTGAAATATTTCACCGTCTCGAAGTTGAGCAGGCTGTCGACAGCATGGCTAACGGCATTGGTGTCGAGGTCGACCATGTCGCGGCGGAGCTGGTTGCGCCACTCGGTCACGGTCCGGGTGAACCAGATATAGACGGCCACCATCGCCAGCGTCGCGACGACCATTCCGGGTCCGAACTTGAAGAAGAAATAGATGCAGACCGCAGTCAGCTCGAGGAAGGTCGGGGCGATGTTGAACAGCAGGAAGTAGAGCATGACGTCGATGCTCTTGGTCCCGCGTTCGACGATCTTGGTCACGCCGCCGGTCTTGCGATCGAGGTGAAAGCGCAGCGACAGCCGGTGGAGATGGCGGAACACATGCTCGGACAGGTGGCGCGTGGCGTCCTGGCCCACGCTTTCGAACACCGCGTTGCGCAGATTTTCGAACAAGGTGCTGGCGAAGCGCGCGCCCGCATAAGCGAGGACTAGCGCCATGGCAATCGCGACGCCCGGTTCCAGGCCCGGTGCCATGCGGTCGATCACGGCCTTGTAGGCGAACGGCATGGCAAAGCCGATGGCCTTCGCAATGACCATCAGCGCCAGCGCGATGACCACCCGCCGCCGCATCGCCGGCTGATCCTTCGGCCATAGATAGGGCAGGAAACGCCTGAGCGTCGCCCAGATCGGCGGCGCTTCGGCGGCGGTGGGCGTGTCGGGCGGCATGGCGGGCGATGTAGGCGTCCGCACGCGCCCTGCCAAGCGGGCTCAACGTCAGGGGTGGGGACGGAAGATCGACCAGCCCGTCGCATGCGCCAGCATCTCCAGCGCTTCGGTGCCCAGCTTCGAATTGCCGTTGGCGTTGAGACCCGGCGACCAGACGGCGATGCTGGCGCGGCCCGGAACCACCGCGAGGATACCGCCGCCGACTCCCGACTTGCCGGGAAAGCCGACACGGAAGGCAAAGTCGCCGCTCGCGTCATAATGGCCGCAGGTCAGCATCAGCGCATTGATGCGGCGGGCGCGCGCCTCCGACACCACGCGCCCGGCTCCCGGATGGAGGCCGTCGAGCATCAGGAAGCGGCCGGCGCGGGCGAGCTGGACGCAGGACATGGCGAGCGCGCACTGGTGAAAATACAGGCCCAGCACATGCTCGACCGGGTGCTGGATATTGCCGAAGGCGCGCATGTAATTGGCGAGCGCGACGTTACGGAAACCCGTCTCTGCCTCACCCCGGGCGATGTCGTCATCGACATGGATGGCGTCGTCTTCGGCGAGATAGCGGACGAAGCGGAGCATCTCGGCAATGGCGTCGCGGGGGCGCGATCCCCCCAGCACGACGTCCGACACGACGATGGCCCCCGCATTGATGAACGGATTGCGCGGAATGCCCTGCTCCGCCTCGAGCTGAATGATGGAATTGAACGCCGATCCCGACGGTTCGCGACCGACGCGCGCCCAAAGCTGATCGCCCGCCTTGCCGAGCGCCAGTGTCAGCGCGAAGACCTTGGAGATCGACTGGATCGAGAAGGGGATCTGCGCATCGCCAGCGCAGGCCTCCAGACCGTCGGCGGTCCGGACGCACAGCCCGAACTGCGCCGGGTCCACGCGGGCAAGGCCGGGGATATAGGTGGCCACATTTCCGCGATCGGAGCGCTTCGCCATTTCTGCGGCAATCCCGTCCACCACCTGCTGCAAATCCGTCGCCATCTGCCCGTCCCCCCGGAAACGATCCCGAAGCCTTCATAGCCGCAGCGGCGGGGGCGGCACCATGGCCGTTCTGGAACGATTTCGTATCGAAGGTGTTGAGGCAACAGATTGAACAGGTTCGCAATCTTGAAAGCGGTCTGTTGCTCAAAGTTCATGTGAGGAGGACGCAATGGGAATTATTCTTTGGCTGATCGTCGGCGGTGTTATCGGCTGGCTGGCCAGCATCATCATGCGCACCGATGCCCAACAGGGCATTTTCTTGAACATCATCGTCGGAATCATCGGCGCATTTGTTGGTGGACTGATCTTTGCTGGCGGCAGCATTAACGAGGGCATCACCGTGACCTCGTTCCTTGTCTCGTTGCTGGGCGCTGTCGTCCTGCTGGCGATCGTCAATCTGGTTCGTCGCGGCTCGGTACGCTAAACGCCTCGTCGCATTGGTGCCACACACACGAAGGGTCCGGTCGCATCTCGGCCGGACCTTTCGTTGTGCGCGAGAGCGCGGACGCTGTAACCAATTGTCGCACTGCAAGATACAGCTTGAGCCAAGTGCCATGTCGATATAATACACGTGCCGCGCGGGACCTGACGCCGGGTTCCGGTTTTGATGGCATGAATCGAGCTGCCCTCCTATGAATATTGAACGCCCGTTCCGCGAAGTGTCGCCGAACGATGACCTCTACGACAGCTCCGAGGAGCGGGTGGCAGCCAAGCGTCGCCGCCTGATCCTGATTGCGTTTGCCATCGGCGCTGCCGTCGTCATTGCCCTCGCGCTCTGGTTGGGCGGCAAGCCGGCCGACGACGCGGTCACAGGCGGCGCTTCCACGGCCCAGATTCCCCGGGTCACGGTCGCGGCCGCCCGGGCGACGGGCGTTTCCCTTCAGGTTTCGGGAACCGGCGCGCTTGCCGCGCGTCGCGAGATGCCCGTTGGCGTGGTCGGCGAAGGCGGCCGGGTCATCAGCGTGCTGGTAGAGCCCGGCACATGGGTCAGGGCAGGGCAAATACTGGCGCGGATCGACCGCTCGGTGCAAGCGCAGCAAGCGCTGTCGCTCGCGGCTCAGGTCGCGGTTGCGCGCGCGGATGCCGATCTGGCGCAGTCGAACCTCGATCGCGCCGAGAAGCTCGTCAGCAACGGATTTATCTCGGCGGCCGATCTGGAAAGCCGCAGGGCGACCCGCGACGCCGCCGTGGCGCGCGTCAACGTGGCCGCCGCTCAGCTTGAGCAGGCGCGGGCAACAACCGCGCGGCTCGACATCCGCTCGCCCGCCGCCGGACTGGTGCTCACGCGGCAGGTGGAGCCGGGGCAGATCGTCTCCGGCGGGTCAGGCGTGCTGTTCCGGGTGGCGCGCGGCGGCGAAATGGAAATGCAGCTCGCGGTCAACGAGACCGATCTTGCGAGGGTTTCGATCGGTGACAAGGCGACAGTGACGCCGGTCGGCAGCAACCGCGCGCTCACCGGCACCGTCTGGCAGGTGTCGCCGGTCGTCGATCCGCAGACCCGGCAGGGATTCGCCCGTATCCTGCTGAGCTACGACCCTGCGCTCCGGCCTGGCGCATTCGCGCAAGCGACCATCACGACGGGATCGGAAACCGGGTTTGTTCTGCCGCAATCGGCGGTACTGAGCGAAGAAGGCGGCAGCTATGTCTTCATCGTCGATGCGAACAACCGGGTCGTTCGTCGGCCGGTGACCACCGGACCCGTTTCCTCGAGCGGCGTGTCGGTGACATCGGGCATCAGGGAAGGCGAGCGCGTGGTCACGACGGCCGGCGGCTTCCTGAACGCGGGTGACCGGGTGCAGCCCGCGCTCGCGCGGCCCACCGGTCCATAAGCGCAGCCGCATGAACTTCCGCAACATCTCTGCCTGGTCGATCCGGAACCCCGTTCCGCCCATCGTGCTGTTCATCGCGCTCTGCTTCGCGGGCGTGATGAGCTTCATGTCGATGGACGTGCAGAACGATCCCGACATCGACTTCCCCGTCGCGATCGTGACCGTCGCGCAGCCGGGGGCGGCCCCTTCGGAGCTTGAGACCCAGGTTACCCAGCGGGTCGAGGCTGCGGTGCGTCAGGTGCAGGGTATCGACGAACTCAGCTCGACAGTGACCGAGGGGCAGAGCGTCACGGTCGTCCAGTTCGCCATTGGTACGCCGATCGACCGCGCGGTCAACGAAGTCCGCGACGCGGTGTCGGAAATCCGCTCCAACCTGCCCGAAGGAATTTTGGAACCGCAGATCCGGCGTCTCTCCACGTCCGGCAACACGCTCGCCTTCTTCAAGGTCGAGGCGCCCGACATGACGTTGGAGGAACTGAGCTGGTTCATTGACAATACGGTCGCGCGGCGGTTGCTCGCGATCGAGGGCATGGGCGACGTCAACCGGCGCGGGGGCGTCTCGCGGGAAATCCGCGTAATCCTCGATCCCGCGCGGATGCAGGCCTATGGGCTCACCGCGTCGTCGGTCAATTCCCAGCTTCGTCAGGTCAATCTGAATGCCGCCGGTGGTCGGGCGCAGATCGCCGGCAACGAGCAATCGGTCCGTGTGCTGGGCAACGCCCGCAGCGCCGAAGATCTGGGGCAGACGCAGATCGCCATCGGTGACGGCCGAACGGTCAAGCTGAACGACATCGCTGACGTTCGCGATCTATATGCCGAACAGCGCGATCTGTTGAAGTCCGGCGGCCGTCAGGTCCTCGCTCTCGCCTTCGAGCGCGCCAAGGGTGCGTCCGACGTCACCGTCTTTGACAGCGCGGTCGAGGAACTGAGAAAGATCGAGCGGGAGACCCCCGGCCTTCGCTTCACGCTGCTTTTCACCAGTGTCGATTATGTGAAGGACCAGTACGCTTCCGCCATGCACGCGATGATCGAAGGCGCGCTGCTGGCCGTCGCGGTGGTCTTTGTCTTTTTGCGCGACTGGCGCGCGACGGTCATTTCGGCGCTCGCGATCCCGATGTCGGCGATCCCCAGCTTCTGGTTCATGGACCTGTTCGGTTTTTCGCTCAACGGGCTGACCTTGCTGGCGCTCAGCCTGGTGGCGGGCGTGCTTGTGGATGACGCGATCGTCGAGATCGAGAATATCGTCCGACATATGCGAATGGGGAAAAGCGCCTATCAGGCGGCCATCGACGCGGCGGACGAAATCGGTCTGGCGGTCGTGGCGACGACCAGCGTCATCATCGCGGTGTTCTTGCCCGTCGCGCTGATGCCGGGAATCTCGGGCGAGTTCTTCAAGAATTTCGGCCTGACGGTCGTGAGTGCGGTGGCGGTCAGCCTGGCGGTCGCGCGGATGATCACGCCCATGTTGGCCGCCTATTTCCTCAAGGCGCATGGCGAGGCGGTCCACGGCGAGGGCCGGCTGATGGACATGTATCTGGCGGTGCTTCGCTGGACGCTCGACGACCGGCGTCACCGTGCGATCGCGATGAGCCGCCCAGGTCCGTTCTGGCGCATTCGTGGCCTGCTGACCGATCACCGCGTCTGGACGATGGGCATCGGCGGTGCGGCATTCGCGCTGACCATCCTGCTGTTTTCGACACTGCCGATGACCTTCCAGCCGGACATCAACTCCGACACCACGCGCGTCGCGATCAGCCTGCCGCCGGGCGCGACGCTTCAGCAGACTACGGCGGTCGCGGACCGCGTCGCGACGATGATGAGCAACGATCCCGTGGTCGAGAGTGTCACAGAGCGAATCGATGTGGGATCGGCGACACTCTTCATCGCGCTGAACCCGGATCGTGAGATCACAAGCCAGGAATTTGAACGGTCGCGCGCCCGGCAGTTCGGTCAGATCGCCGATGCGCGGGTGAACTTCCAGGACCAGAACGGCGGCGGCGGCGGCGGCACGTCGCGGCCGATCAGCGTGACGATCGGTGGCGACGATGCGGAGGTGCTGGACCGGACCGCCCAGGATCTTGTCCGCCAGATGTCGGGCGTCAAGCAGATCATCGGTCCCCGGATCGAGGGCAATCTCCAGCGGCCCGAACTGGTCATCACGCCACGCCTCGACCTGGCCGCGTCGATGGGGGTCACCACCTCTGCGCTCAGCCAGGCGATCCGGATCGCGACGCTCGGCGACATCGAACAGAATATGGCGAAATTCTCGCTGTCCGACCGGCAGGTACCGATCCGCGTATCGGTCGACGAAAGCGCGCGTGAGCGGATCGGCTTCATCCGAAACCTTCCCGTGCCGACGCAGAGTGGCGGAAGCGTTCCTCTGGGCGTGGTCGCCGATGTCGGCTTCGGGCTGGGGCCGACCCAGATCGACCGGATCAACCAAGTCCGGCGGATCACTATCGGCGCGGATCTGGCGCAAGGCTATGTCTCCGGCGAGGCGATGCAGGCCATCGATGCGCTGCCTGTGCTCAACAATCTGCCGTCGGGCGTCTCGCGGCTGATCGTGGGCGAAGCCAAATGGCAGGGCGAGCTGATCCGCAACTTCATCATCGCGGTGGTGGTGGGCATCATGGCGGTGCTGGCGGTGCTGATCCTCCTCTATCATTCGGTCATGCCGCCCTTCGTCAACATGGGGTCGCTGCTTCTCGCGCCCTTGGGCGGCGGGCTGGCGCTTCATCTGGTCGGCATGCCGATTTCGATGCCGGTGCTGATCGGTCTGCTGATGCTGCTGGGAATCGTCGGCAAGAACTCCATCCTCCTCGTCGATTTCGCTCTTGAGGAGATGGGTGCCGGCGTGCCCAAGCGCGAGGCGATCATCGATGCCGGCCACAAGCGCGCGCAGCCGATCGTCATGACGACGGTCGCGATGACTGCGGGCATGGTGCCGACGGCGCTGGCGCTGACCGGCGACAGTGCCTGGCGCGCGCCGATGGGCATCACCGTCATCGGCGGACTGCTCGTGTCGACGCTTCTGACGCTGCTGATCGTGCCGGCGACGTTCAGCCTCGCCATCGGGCTCGAACGCTGGATCGGTCCGAGGTTGCGGAAGCGGTTCCTCACTTACAAGCCCGAGGATCGCGCGGCCGACGAGGCCATGCCGCAGCCGGCGGAATAGCGCGCCACGCGTGCCATGACACCCCCGCCCGCCGGCCGGGCCATGAAACCTCCGCGCGGTCCGGCACGTTCGACCGCCATGCTGTCGCCCGCTCCCGCAAACAGCCTGCGCGCCATGCGGCTGTTCGCCACCGGGCTGTTGCTGTTCATGGCGCTTGTCTTCGCGGGCGCGAGCTGGGCTGAGCCGCTCCATCCCGCCTGGGGCTTCGTCCGCGCCTTTGCCGAGGCGGCGATGGTCGGCGGGCTTGCGGACTGGTTCGCCGTCACCGCGCTGTTCCGCCGGCCGCTCGGCCTGCCGATCCCCCATACCGCCATCATTCCGCGCAACAAGGACCGGATCGGCGACACGCTGGCGGCGTTTCTGCGCGACAACTTCCTCACGCCCGCCGTCGTCGCGCGCCGGATGGCGCGGCTCGACCTCGCGGCGGCGGCGGGACGCTTTCTTGCGCAGCCGGGCGCGGTCGGGGGCCGGTCGCGCAAGGGCGCGTCACGGCTGATGGGGGATGCGCTCGCTGCTCTCGACGATGAACGGCTCGGCAGCATGGTGAAGAGCGCCATCGTCGAGCGCATTCGCGGCTTCGATCCGGCACCGCTGATCGGCCAGGCGGTCGAGGCCGCGATCCGCGACGGTCGGCACGAACCCGTGGTCCAGACGCTGATCGGCTGGGCAGCGCGCACGCTCGATGCCAATGAGGCGCTCGTCCGGCAGATCGTCCACGACCGGGCGGGAACGATCCTGCGCTGGACGGGCCTAGACGAAACGCTGTCCAACGCGATCCTTTCAGGCCTCCAGAAGCTGCTGGACGAGGCTGCGGCAGATCCGGCGCACCCGCTGCGCGACAAGGTGAGCGAGGGGCTGGGCACGCTGGCGGACCGGCTCCAGCATGACGCCGGGCTGCAGGACCGGGTGCGACGGCTGCGCGACGAGATCATCGACAATCCTGCCATGCAGGTTTGGATCGAGGGTCTCTGGAGTCAGGGACGCGAGGCGCTGCTCCGCGCGGCTCGCGACCCCGAAGCGGCGCTCGCCGGCCGCTTCGGCGATGTCGCGCGGCGGCTTGGCGAGCTGCTGCTGGAAGACGCCGTCGCCCGCGGGCTGCTCAACCGCTTCGCGCGCCGGATCGTGGTCGGTATCGCCAGCAGCTATGGCGACAGCCTGGTCCGGCTGGTCAGCGAGACGGTGCGGGGCTGGGACGCCGATACGGTGACCCAGCGGCTCGAACAGGCGGTCGGTCGCGACCTTCAATATATCCGCGTCAACGGAACGCTCGTCGGCGGGCTGGTGGGCGTCACGCTCCACACGGTCGCCGTCTTTCTGTGATGTCATCTTGCGACGGGCGCGAAAGATGCCCGGGTTCCGCTCGACGATTCCCGGCTTCTGCGGTCAGCCGGTCAGCCTGACAAAGTCGCCGGGGGCTGGCGGCGGCGATCCATAGGCGGCAATTGCGGCGCTGGCGGCGGTCGCGTTGACCCTGTCGGTCTGCGCGATGTGGAGCGCCTCCAGACGGTCGCGGTCGCGCGCCTCCGCCGCGAAATGGGGTGCCGGTGTCGAGCGGTCGTGCTCCCGGTCCTCCCGGGCGGCCTTGCGACTGCCCTGCGGATCGGCGGGATCGACGCCATGCTCCGCCTTGGCGACATCGGAGCAGTTCCGGCAGGAATAGCCGTTAACCATCACGGGAGACGGATAGTCGCCACCAATAGCCGCCATGACGCGCGTCCTTCAGCTTCCCCGGCTCCGTTATGCACCCAAGCCGTTAAGGACGCGTGTCCGGCCGTCGATCAGATGCTCGGCACCGGCTCGGGGCCGGAATAGTCGTAAAAGCCCTTGCCCGTCTTGCGGCCGTACCAGCCCGCTTCGACGAGCTTCGTCAGCAACGGCGCCGGCCGATATTTCGGGTCGCCTGTCGTCGACTGGAACACCTTCATCACCTCGAGCACGGTGTCGAGCCCGACGAAATCGGCGAGCGTCAGCGGGCCCATGGGGTGATTGCAGCCAAGGCGCATGCCCGCGTCGATATCGCGCACACCGGCAATGCCCTCGCTGAGCACGAAGCATGCCTCGTTCAGCATCGGGACGAGGATCCGGTTGACGATGAAGCCGGGGGAATCGATCGAATGGATCGCGGTCTTGCCGATTGCCTTCACATAATCCTCGACCAGATCGACCGTTTCCTTAGCAGTGGCGAGGCCGCGGATGATTTCAACGAGCGCCATCATCGGCACGGGATTGAAGAAATGGACGCCCAGGAAGCGGGTCGGATCGGACGATGCCTGAGCCAGCCGGGTGATCGGAATCGACGATGTGTTGGACGCCAGGACCGCGCCATTGCCCAGCACCTTGCCGATGGCAGCGAAAATCTGCCGCTTGATCTCCTCGCGCTCGGTCGCCGCCTCGATCACCAGATCGCAGCTCGCCATCGGCGCAATCTCTCCCACCGGGGTGATTCGCGACAGCGTGGTCTGTGCGGCCTGCATGTCCATCCGGCCCTTCTCGACCGCCTTGACCAGCAGCTTCTCGATGCCCGCCTTGCCCGCCTCGGCACGGCTGAGGTCGACATCCGACAGGACCACGTCGAAACCCGCCTGCGCCGATACCTGCGCGATGCCAGCGCCCATCTGCCCGGCACCCACAATGCCAATCTTTCGCATATGCTTCCTTCTCACGGTTCATCGCGCCTGCAGCACGGCAGGCCTATCAGCCGGAGCGCAACTGCATTATGCAACGGATCATGGCAATAGCTGCGGTAACGGGCAAAGGGGCCTTGTGGGGAGCGGTCGCGCTCCTCGCCGTCGCGGGTGGACTTCTCCGCGCCGCACCCTCTGCCGCGCCCGCAGCCAGTGCGATGGGCAGCGCCGCGCCCGCCGCGGACCAGACGGCCCGTCCCTCCACACCGCAATATAGCAAAAGCTGGGCGGTCGGTTGCGACAATGTCCTGCGCTGCGAAGCGGTCTCGCTTCACGCCGAGGAGTCCGTTGAGGCCGAGTCCGAGGCGTCGGGAATGTCGCTCGTGGAGCTCCAGCTCGTGCGGGAGGGCGGCCCGGCCGGGCCTTTTTCGATCCATGCCCGCAGCGTGGATGCGCTGCCCGACCGTATGCGGCTGGTGGCTGACGGACGCGAGATCGCCCGGCTCGACGGCCGGGATCGCCCCGAGCCCGCCGTGGACGGAGCGCAGGCGCTCGTCGCCGTGCGGATGATGGCCAGTGCGGTGACGATCGAGCTTCTCGACCGCAAGAAGCGGCGGCTGGCGGTCATTCCGACCGAGGGGCTCGCGGACAGCCTGCGTTTCATGGACGCCCGCCAGGGTCGCGCCGGGACGGTGACGGCGCTTGTCCTACGCGGCGATCAGCCTGCATCCATAGTTCCGCAGGTTCCCGCCGTGCCCCGGATCCGTCAGGTGCCCTCACCCGATGCCGACAGCGTTCAGGCGCTGGCACCCTCCGAAGTGCAGGCGGCGCGCGCGATTGCGCGATGCGACGCCAGCCTTGCCGCGACCGCGGTGAAGGAGCTCTATCCGCTCGACTCCGCGACATCGCTGGTGCTGCTCCCGTGCGAGGCGGGGGCCTATAATCTGAGCGTGGTACCGCTGCTCGCCAAGGGCAAGGCGGGCGTGCGCACGATGAGCATCGCGGGCTTCGATCACCCGCCGGGTTTCACCGGAGAGCCGGGCAAGCCGCCACTCGTCGTGAATCCGCTGTGGGATGCCCGGCGCGGCGTCCTGTCGAGCCTTGCCAAGGGGCGGGGGGTGGGCGACTGCGGCGCGTCGGAAGCCTATGTGTGGGACGGCGCGATGTTCCGCCTCGTCGAGAGCCGCGCGATGCATGTCTGCCGCGGCGCGTCGGAATGGATCAGGCTGTGGACCGCGACGCCCGACCGCGCGGAGGTCGCCGTGCGTGCTGGCGCCTGATGTGGGGCCGGGTCGCTTGGACACCCTCCAGCGCGGAGGGAAGACCGGGTTTCGGTACGAATTCGAAACGGCTGGATGGCTGAAGTGGGGTGGCTGGCGGACATCAGTATGGTGCAGGCGGGAGCGACTGCTCCAGGCAGCATTCCCCGACAGCGCCTTTGACCGGATCGCGCGCTCGTTCGGCAATCGCATGCAGCCATACTCCCGAAAGCATCCAGCGAAAGCGAGGCGTTTTGCGGGCTTCAGCAAGTATCCTGCTCAAGATTTCCGGCGTCGGATCGCGGAGTAGGTCCTCCAGCAACCCAGCAGCCAGAAGGCCAAGAAATGCTGGGTCATCGTATTTGTGCATCGCGAGAGCTAGGTAAGCTAGGCCTCGTTCTGGATCATCCCGATCGGCGTCCATCACCTCAGCATAGTTGCCACCTTCCGGTGAATAAGTCGGTAGCTCCCCGAAACTGAACTGAAAGTAGACTGCCAGGTCGCGGGTTAGACGCTCCACATCCGGTCGCGCGAGAGCTCGGTGTAGTTCGCTGGTGAACGACTTGTCTTCCATATCGATGAGCTAACTCAAAAGCCTTCAAAAAGCTGAAAGACTGCAAATGCGGCGCGGTCTAATTCGTCCGCTATGGCGTCCTTTCCGGAACGGCAGCCTTCGAACGAAAAACCTCGAAGAGCAGACGTCGATCCCCGCTCGAAACTCCCCTACGCCGAAGGGATATCGGCGCGGGCGAGGTACAGCGAGAACAGCCCGGCGGAATCGGTCCACTCGGTCACCGGCTCCCATCCGCCCGCGCGGAGCAGATGCGCTGCCGACCGCGCGTCATATTTGTGGCTGCTTTCGGTATGGATGGTCTCGCCTGCCGCGACGGCGAAGCGTTCGCCCGCGACGCGGAAATCGGCGTCGCGCGTGGCGACAAGATGCATCTCGACTCTGGCCGCGCCGGCATTCCAGCGCGCCTCATGCGCGAAGGCATCGACGGGCACGGTGCCCGACAGCTCGCGATTGATGCGGTGCAGGAGGTTGAGGTTGAAGGCAGCGGTGACTCCCTCAGCATCGTCATAGGCGGGGATCAGCACGTCGGTGCCCTTCACCCGGTCCATGCCGATCAGCAGCAGGGCATCGTCGCCCAGCGACCGGCGCATGGCGCGAAGCAGCGCGGTGGCGCTGCCGGGGTCGAAATTGCCGATGGTCGATCCGGGAAAGAAGCCGAGCATCGGTAGCCCGCGCGCCTGCCGGGGCAGGTCGAAAGGCCGGGTGAAATCGGCCTCCACCGGGACGACGGAGAGGCGCGGAAAGCGGCTCGAAAGCCGCCGCGCGCTGTCGCGGAGGAAGTCGCCTGAGATGTCCACCGGCACATAGGCCGCCGGGTCGATGGCGCTCAGAAGTAGCGGCGTCTTGCTCAGCGAGCCCGCTCCGAACTCGACGATGCAGCGCCCGGTGCCGATCGCGGCGCGGAAGGCGGGGCCTTGCGTTGCCAGTATCTCGGTCTCGGCGCGCGTCGGGTAATATTCGGCGAGGCCGGTGATCGCCTCGAACAGTTCCGATCCGCGCCGGTCATAGAACCAGATCGGCGACGTGGCACGCGGGCGGCTTGCCAGACCCTTGAGGATGTCGTCGCGGAAGGCTGGGTCGACGGCATCGACTGAGGGGCGGTCGGCGAGAGCGACGGCTGGAGTCATGCGTCAAGATCCTTGGCAAGGCGCACGCCGGTCATCTGCCAGCGCTGATGCGGATAGAAGAAATTGCGGTACGACGCCCGGACATGGCCGCGCGGCGTCAGGCAGCTCCCGCCGCGCAGCACGAACTGCCCGGACATGAACTTGCCGTTGTACTCGCCAACCGCGCCCTCGGCGGGACGAAAGCCGGGATAGGGCCGATAGGCGCTGCCGGTCCATTCCCAGACGCCACCGAAGAGCCGTCTCATCCCGGTGTCGCCGGAACCGCCGCGCGACAGCGGCGCAGGGCCGTCGTCATAGAGAAAATCGCCCGCCGCCGGGTCATGATGTGCGGCGGCGACTTCCCACTCGGCCTCGGTCGGCAGCCGCGCGCCTGCCCATCGGGCAAAGGCGTCGGCTTCGTAGAGGCTGACATGCGCGACCGGTGCGGCGGGATCGACGGGACGGCGGCCCCACAGCGTCATCGCCGTCCAGCCGGCCTGGTCGTCGCGATACCAGTAAAGCGGGGCCATGATGCCCTCCGCCTGGACCCACGCCCAGCCGTCGGAGAGCCAGTGCTCCGGATCGCGATAGCCGCCCGCCTCGATGAAGGCGATCCATTCGGCGTTGGTCACCGGGCGGCTGGCGAGCGCATGGGGGTGAAGCCAGAGCTGATGGCGCGGCCCTTCGCAGTCGAACGCGAAGCCGGCACCGTCATGGCCGATCGCGTGAAGCCCCTGCGGACCGGCGATCCACTCCATCGGTACGGCCGAGGTCGATGCATCGGTCGGCGCACCGCTGTCGAGATAGGCGGGCTCGAGCGGGTTCTGTGCGAACAGGTGCAATATGTCGGTCAGCAACAGCTCCTGATGCTGCTGCTCGTGATGGAGGCCGAGCGTTACGAGTTCGCTCAGCGCGGGCGGCAGGCTCTCGAGCGCGGCACGGAGCGCATCGTCCACATGCGCGCGATAGGCGATGATCCGGTCGAGCGACGGGCGGGTCAGGAGGCCGCGTCGGGGCCGGGCATGACGGGCACCCTCCGCCTCATAATAGCTGTTGAATAGATAGGCGAAGTCACTGTCGAACAGGCGATAGCCGGGCACATGATCGCGCAGCACGAAGGTTTCGAAGAACCAGCTCGTATGCGCCAGATGCCATTTGGCGGGCGAGGCGTCGGGCATCGACTGGACCGTCGCGTCGGCGTCGCTGAGCGGCGCGGCGAGCACGAGCGAAAGCGCGCGCACGCGATCATAGTCTCGCGCCGTCGGACTGCTGATGGTCATTGGTGAGGAGGGGGTTTCATAGCCCTCCGACGCCTGCCGTGTCGCCACCGCCGTCCCTTCCGCTCAGTGCCCGCATCCGAGCCGTCCCGCAGCCTATGTACGATCAGGGAGACGGTTTGGTTGCAAGTCGTCCCGGAATCTGAACCGTGAACGGCCCTACCGCGACGCGCCGGGTATCCACTTCACGTCGCCGCCCTCGGCGGCGTTGAGCGCGCGCGCGAGCACGAACAGCAGGTCCGAAAGCCGGTTGAGATAGGCAAGCGCATGCGCGTTGAGCGGGCGCGACCGGTGCGCGCCAACGGCTGACCGTTCGGCGCGGCGAACGATGGCGCGGGCGACATGGACATGGCCCGCAGCCGCGCTGCCGCCGGGCAGGACGAAGCTGTCGAGCGGGGCGAGCGCCTCGTTCAGCCGGTCGATATCCTGCTCCAGCCGGTCGACCTGCGTGTCCACGATCCGCAGCGCCCATTCGGGATCGGGCGCTTCGGTCATCGGGGTGGCGAGATCGGCACCCAGGTCGAACATCTCGTTCTGGATGCGGAGCAGCATCGTCCGGTCGGCACCGTCCGGCAGATGGGCGATCGCGACGCCGATCGCGCTGTTCGCCTCGTCCGTGTCGCCGATCGCGGCCATCAGCGCATCGTCCTTGCCGATGCGCGATCCGTCGACCAGCCCGGTGGAGCCGTCGTCGCCTGTGCGCGTGTAGATCTTGTTGAGCTTGACCAATGCCTTGCGCCGCAGCCTTACTTGCCGCTGTTGAACAGCAACAGGATGGCGACGAGCAGGACGGCGACCGCCTGGAAGGTGATGCGGGCCATCATCATCTTGTTCTGTTTCAGCCGCGCCGCGCCCGGCCCGGTTCCGCCGCTTTTCAGATCTTCCTCGGTCGTTTTGAGGAAGGAGATGATCCCACGGACCAGCGCGACGACCGTTGCGATGGCGGCGAGGACGATGAGGATGATCAGGATCGTGTTCATTGCGCGAATGTAGGATCAGCCGAAACGGATTCCAACCGGAAAGCGCGCCGCACGCCAGTCGGCGACAAGCCGCGCGGGATCGGTGCCTTCGGCCCTCAGCGAGGCGAGCGTCAGCCCCCCGTCGCGCTTTGCCAGGCGGCGTCCCGATGCGTCGACCAGCAGCGGGTGGAAACGATAGGTGGGTGTCGGCAGCCCCAGCAGGGCCTGGAGCAACCGGTGGACATGGGTCGCGTCGCGCAGGTCGGTCGATCGGATGACATGGGTCACCCCCATCCAGCCGTCGTCGACGGTGGCGCAGAGGTGATAGCTGCCCGGCGCATCCTTGCGCGCGAGCACGATGTCGCCAAAGGGCAGGGGGTCGGCGATCACGGTCCCAGCTTGCATGTCGGTCCATGTCAGCGCTCCCGCGCGGACGCTCGCGGTCGCCATGGCGAGCCGCCAGGCATGGGGTTCGCCCGCCGCGATCCGCTCCGCGCGCACGGTGGGGGCAAGCGCGGTGCAGGTGCCTGGATAGACCGCACCGTCGGGACAGTGCGGGGCGGAGGCGCTGGCCGCGATCTGGCGCGCGATGTCGGCGCGGGTGCAGAAGCAGGGATAGGCAAGGCCCTCTGCGGCCAAGCGGGCGACCGCCTCGGCATAAACGGGCAGCCGCTCCGACTGGAGCACGACCGGTCCATCCCATTCGAGGCCCAGCCAGCGGAGATCTTCGAGGATTCCGGCGACATGCTCCGGCCGCGATCGCGCACCGTCGATATCCTCTATGCGAAGCCGGAACGCGCCGCCGTGCGACCGGGCGAAATCGTGCGCCAGCAGCGCCGACCAGCCATGGCCGACATGCAGTTGCCCGGTGGGGCTCGGCGCGAAGCGTGTGACCGGTGCGGGGTCGGTCATGCGCATCGCGGGGCTTGACGCCGAGGGGCGGTCGATGCTGTCATGGCGGTGTCACGATCATCGGGGAAGGGTCGCGGCGTCAAAAGGAGCACTTGGGGGGACACGGAACCCATGTACCATCCGGACCGAATACGACATCCAGAAAACTGTCCGGCGTTGGTCCTGAACGCAGACTATACGCCGTTGAGTTACTATCCCCTGAGCCTCTGGCCCTGGCAAACCGCCATCAAGGCGGTTTTTTTGGATCGGGTGGACATCGTTTCCACCTATGACCGCAGGGTCCATTCACCCAGTTTCGACATGGCGATCCCGTCGGTCATCGCGCTCAAGCAATATGTCAGGCCGTCGCAATATCCCGCCTTCACCCGCTTCAACCTGTTCCTCCGCGACCGCTTCACCTGCCAATATTGCGGATCGCCCAGCGACCTGACCTTCGACCATGTCATTCCGCGCCGCCAGGGCGGCCGCACGACCTGGGAAAATGTCGCCACCGCCTGTTCCCCCTGCAATCTGAAGAAGGGCGGGCGCACCCCGCGCGAGGCCGGGATGAAGCTGTTCGAGCAGCCGATCCGCCCGACCACCTGGCAGTTGCAGGACCATGGCCGCGCCTTTCCGCCCAACTATCTGCACGAAAGCTGGCACGACTGGCTCTACTGGGATGTCGAACTGCTCGCCTAGGAGAGCCAGTCGAGGTCGAGGTCGTTGTAGCGGTTGGTGTACTGGCCGATGTCGGTCAGCCGTTGCTCGTCGATCAGCGTAATCGTGCCGTCGCGGCGCGAGATCAGCCCTTCGAGCTCGAGTTGACGGATCATCCGGTTCACATGGACCGACGTCAGTCCCACGGCGTCGCCGATCTCCTCCTGGGTCAGGCGCAGGTCGAACGTGTCGACCATCTTGTCGTCGGTCATGCGCAGCCGGTCGGCGATGTCGAGCAGGAACGCGGCGACCCGCGCCTTGGCGGTGCGGCGACCGATCGAGGTCAGCCGGTCGCTCAGCGCAACGCGTTCAGCCTGCGCCACGATGAACATCAGGGCGGCGACGCGCGGCTGTTCGTCGATCAGGCGGCGCAGCGCATGCTTGTCGAATGGGCAGACCACCGCGTCGGTCAGCGCGACGAGCGACTCGTTGGCGCGCGAGTAAGCGGTGCTGGCCGTGCCGATGAAATCGCCGGGAAAATAGATGCGCAATATCTGGCGCTGCCCGTCGGGAAGCAGGCTGAAACTCATCACCCGCCCTTCGGACAGAACAAACAGGTCCGATACCTGCTCATTCTCCCGCTGAAGCATCTGTCCTTTCCGGATCGATCGCGGATTTTCCTCAAGACGGGCCAACGCTGCGGCTTCTGCATCGGAAAGGCGAGCGAACTTACTCAGCCGAGCCGCAAAACAACTCTCAGTCACATACCCCCACTTTCCCGCCGCCCCCTTGAAAACCGGGGGCATGGCCAGAACCTTCGCGTGCGATATCCACGGCTGCGCGCAAAAACGCACTAAACTGAATTAAACCCTCGCTGTGACGCATCAAGTTAAGTGCCGTGGTGTTAACTCCGTTCATCCAAAGCAGCGTGGGCCCTTAGGGCAGGCCAGGCGTCTTGCGCATGTCCCGCAAGCGGCTAATAGCGCGGAATGGATCGCATCATAATCGAGGGGGGGCGAAAGCTCTCCGGCCGTCTGCCCATTTCCGGAGCCAAGAACAGCGCGCTGGCGCTGTTGCCCTGCGCGCTGCTCACCGACGAGCCGCTGACGCTGCGCAATCTGCCGCGTCTCGCCGATGTCGACAGCTTCGGGCATCTGCTCAATCAGCTCGGCGTCTCGACGATGATAGAGGGTGCGCGCCCCGAGGATTTCGGGCGCGTGATGACATTGCGCGCGGGGCGGGTCAGCTCGACCGTCGCGCCCTATGACATCGTGCGCAAGATGCGCGCGTCGATCCTGGTGCTGGGGCCGCTCGTTGCGCGCGCGGGCGAGGCGACGGTGTCGCTTCCCGGCGGCTGCGCCATCGGCAATCGCCCGATCGACCTGCATCTCAAGGCGCTGGAGGCCTTCGGCGCGACAATCGAGATCACCGCCGGCTATGTACGCGCGCTCGCTCCCGACGGCGGGCTGCCGGGCGGCGAGTTTGCCTTTCCGTTCGTTTCGGTCGGTGCCACGGAGAATGCGCTGATGGCAGCGGTGCTGGGGCGCGGAACCTGCGTGCTGACCAATGCCGCGCGCGAGCCGGAGATCGTGGACCTGTGCAATCTGCTCGTCGCCATGGGAGCGGATATCGAGGGGATCGGCAGCGACCGGATCGTCGTTCGCGGCCGTGAGCGGCTTCATGGGGCGACCTATGCCGTGATGCCCGACCGGATCGAGGCGGGCAGCTATGCCTGTGCCGCAGCCATCACCGGCGGCGAGCTGGAACTGGTCGGTGCGCGCGCCGGCGACATGGTCGCCACGATCGCGGCGCTGCGGGAGTGCGGCGTCCATGTCGAGGAGACGCGCGATAGCATCCGCGTGTCCGCCAACGGCGCGCTCCGTCCGCTGACCCTCGCCACCGCGCCCTTTCCGGGATTCGCAACCGATATGCAGGCGCAGTTCATGGCCATGCTGACCCTTGCCGGCGGCGCCAGCGTGCTGACCGAAACGATCTTCGAGAACCGCTACATGCACGTTCCCGAACTGGCGCGCATGGGCGCGGACATCGCCGTCAACGGCCGCACCGCCGTCGTGCGCGGGGTGCCCCGGCTGTCGGGCGCGCCCGTCATGGCCACCGACCTTCGCGCCTCGATGAGCCTCGTGCTGGCGGGCCTTGCCGCCGAGGGGCAGACGCAGGTCAACCGCGTCTATCATCTCGACCGCGGCTATGAGCGGCTGGAAGAGAAGCTCGCCGCCGTGGGGGCGCAGATCGAACGCGCGAGCGACGGATAGGCACAGGCGCACCACAGGCGGGCGGAATGCACGGCTGGATCATCCTCGACAAGCCGCTCGGGCTGGGATCGACCCAGGCCGTGGGGGCGATCAAGCGCCTATTGCGCGCGAACGGCTCGGGCAAGGTCAAGGTCGGTCACGGCGGGACGCTCGACCCGCTGGCAACCGGCGTGCTGCCCATCGCGTTGGGCGAGGCGACCAAGCTGTCGGGGCGAATGCTCGACAGCGACAAGGTCTATGCCTTCACCGTCCGTTTCGGGGAGGAGACCGACACGCTCGACGCCGAGGGCGAGGTGATCGCCACCAGCGAAGCGCGACCGACGCGGGCGGCGCTCGATGCGCTGCTGCCGCGCTTCACCGGCCCCATCGATCAGGCGCCGCCCGCATTCAGCGCAATCAAGATCGACGGCCGCCGCGCCTATGACCTAGCGCGCGCCGGGGAAGCGGTGGAGATGAAGACGCGCGCGGTGGTGATCCACGGCCTCACCCTGCGTCACCCCAGCGAAGGCTGGGATCGCTCGTTGTCTGGCGAAGACCAGGCCCCACCCGACCCCAGCGTTCGCTGGGGTGACGAACCGGTGGACGAAGTCACCCTGATCGCGCATGTGTCGAAGGGAACCTATATCCGCAGCCTCGCGCGCGACATTGCGCAGGGGCTCGGAACGGTGGGTCACGTCGTCATGCTTCGCCGTGAAAAGGCGGGGCCGTTCACCCTCGACCGGGCGATTTCACTGGACAAATTGGAGCGTGCTGCTACGGACGGCGCCTTGGCGGAGCTTGTGCTGCCATTGACGGCAGGGCTGGACGACATCCCGGCTCTACCCGTCACCCCCGATCAGGCCAAGGCACTGCGACAGGGCCGGCCGCTTGTCGGGACCCCCCGTCAACCGGGTCTTATGCTGGCGACCGACGGCGATGTGCCGGTGGCGCTGGTGGAGGCTTTGGGACCTGAAATCCGGGTCGTGCGGGGGTTCAACATCTGATCGAAAGGAGCAACGATGTCGATCACTGCTGAGCGCAAGGAAGCGCTGATCAAGGAACATGGCCGTGCCGAGGGCGACACCGGCTCGCCGGAAGTTCAGGTCGCGATCCTGACCGAACGCATTTCGAACCTGACCGAGCACTTCAAGGGCCACCACAAGGACAATCACAGCCGGCGCGGTCTGCTGATGCTGGTCAACAAGCGCCGCAGCCTTCTCGACTATCTGAAGAAGAAGGATGCGGGACGCTATAGCGAGATTATCGCGAAGCTGGGTCTTCGCAAGTGACGTAATCGTTCGGCCCGCTTCGGCGGGCCGTTTACGTATTAGGTTATCCCCGCGAAGGCGGGGATCCAGAGTTACAGGGCACGCCGTGTCACCCTGGGCTCCCGCTTTCGCGGGAGAACGAAAGACGGCTAATGGGGCCGCTCTGCATTGCGGCGGAGCCGCCTGGGGCAATGGATTGCCCCATACCGACCGGGCCGGACTGCCCGACATGCAAGCCCCGCCAGCAATAGGGCCGGCGGGTGGAAGGAAAACAAATGTTCGATGTGAAGACAGTTGAAATCGAGTGGGGCGGAAAGACCCTCAAGCTCGAAACGGGCCGTGTTGCCCGTCAGGCGGATGCCGCGGTCATGGCGACCTATGGCGAAACCGTCGTCCTGTGCGCGGTCACGGCCGCCAAGTCGGTGAAGGAAGGGCAGGACTTCTTCCCGCTCACCGTTCACTATCAGGAAAAATATTCAGCCGCTGGACGTATTCCCGGCGGCTTTTTCAAGCGTGAGCGCGGCGCGACGGAGAAGGAGACGCTTGTCTCCCGCCTCATCGACCGCCCGGTGCGTCCGCTGTTCCCCGAAGGCTTCTATAACGAAATCAACGTCATCGCGCAGGTGATGTCGTTCGATGGCGAAAGTGAGCCCGATATCGTCGCGATGATCGCGGCGTCGGCGGCGCTGACCCTGTCCGGCGTTCCGTTCATGGGACCGATCGGCGCCTGCCGCGTCGGCTTCAAGGACGGCGAATATCAGCTCAACCCGTCGCTCTCGCAGGTTGCCGAAGGCCGCCTCGACCTCGTCGTCGCCGCAACGGACCGTGCGGTGATGATGGTCGAGTCCGAGGCCAAGGAACTGACCGAGGACGAGATGCTCGGCGCGGTCATGTTCGCGCATGACGAATGCCGCAAGGTCGTCGGCGCGATCATTTCGCTCGCCGAGAAGGCGGCCAAGGACCCCTGGGAAATCGACCTCAGCGACAATACCGCCGACATCAAGGCGAAGCTGAAGGACCTGGTGGGCAAGGACATTGCCGCCGCCTACAAGCTGACCGACAAGTCGGAACGCTCGAACGCGCTCAATGCTGCCCGCGCCAAGGCCAAGGAGTCGTTCGCGGCGGAGGGTCCGCAGACCCAGATGGTTGCGATCAAGACCATGAAGAAGCTCGAGGCCGATATCGTCCGCACCGCCATCCTCAAGGACGGGCAGCGCATCGACGGTCGCACCACGACGCAGATTCGCCCGATCGAGGCCATGGTCGGCTTCCTGCCGCGCACTCACGGCTCGGCGCTGTTCACGCGCGGCGAGACGCAGGCGATCTGCACCACCACGCTCGGCACCAAGGACGCCGAGCAGATGA